>JANXMN010000159.1 GCA_025354605.1 Hymenobacter sp.
TTGTGCCGCCGCACGGCGCAATTCATCCGCCAGGAGGCTGCTACGTTCGACCGGAGCAAAGTGGAGCACAAGGGCCTGCACGACCTGGTGAGCTACGTAGACCAGGAAACCGAGCGCCGGCTCGTGGCCGGCTTGCGCGAGCTGATTCCCGCCGCCGGCTTCATTACTGAAGAAGGCACGACTGGGCCCGATTCGGCCAGCGGCGAATACACCTGGATTATTGACCCGCTCGACGGTACCACCAACTTTGTGCACGGGCTGCCGGTGTACGCCATCAGCGTGGGGCTGGTGCGCGGGCGTGAACTGGTGGTGGGCGTGGTGCACGAGGTAAACCGCGACGAAAGCTTCCGGGCCGTGCTGGGCGGCGGGGCCTTCTGCAACGAGGTGCCCATGCGCGTGAGCGAGGTGGACGAGCTGAACAGCTCGCTCCTGGCCACGGGCTTCCCCTACCACGACTTCGGCCGCCTTGATACCTACCTGCAGCTGCTAGGCGTTTTCTTTCGGCGCAGCCACGGCGTGCGGCGGCTGGGCTCGGCGGCCGTCGACCTGGCCTACGTGGCGGCCGGCCGCTGCGAAGCCTTCTTCGAGTTCAACCTGAATTCGTACGACGTAGCCGCCGGCCTGCTGCTGGTGACCGAGGCCGGCGGCCACGTCACCCAGTTTCTAACCGACGGCGACCCGCTGTTCGGACGCGAGGTGCTGGCCAGCAACGGCCGCATTCACGCCGAGATGCAGCAGGTTATCGGCGAGTTCTGGCAGTAGCCACCTGCGGCCAAACTATTCTTTCGCTCCCACAGTTACTCCATCATGCTTCTGCTAACCATTACCTCCGTCGAAATGCAATACCTGCTCATCGGGGTGCTGTTTATGGCAGCGGCTTCTTACGTGGGGCGCATTTTCTACCGGGCTTTTTTCAGCAAAACGGCGGCCGGCTGCGCCAAGGGCTGCGGTGGGGTCTGCGGGCAGTTGAATGTCGACCAGCTCCAGCGCACCATTGAGGCCCGCGAGGCCGCGCGGTAGTTCGGATATTCATTTATGGCGCTAAGCATAACCCGCCCCCGCCCCGGCTGCGTATAGTCGGGGCGGGGGCGGTCGGCTTTGTGGCCCGCCGGCCCCGCGCATTTCCCCACTTCCCCAACACCTCCCCGCCATGCAGGACAAAGAAGAAGAACGCTCGCTCGTGAGCGTCGAAAAACGCCTCAACCAGGAAGGCTTTACGCAGGATTTCAACGTGGTCGACGGCCGCTTGCAAACCATCGGGCACGATTCGGAAAAGAGCTACGCTGCCGATGAGGTAACCATCGTCGATTTCTATCGTTTCGAAGGCGAGAGCAACCCCGACGATATGTCCATCCTCTACGCCATTGAGGCCAAGGACGGCGTGAAAGGCACCATTTCCACCGCCTTCGGTACCTATGCCGACGGCGACACCGACGACTTCCTGAAGCAGGTTGATGACCTGGGCAAAAATCTGACGAAAAACGTGAAATAGCCCTTCGGGCGATTCCATTCCGGGCCGGGGCCGGGCTTGCTGCAGTGCGCGGCGGGCCCGGCCCCGGCTTTTTTCGGCTTAATTTGCGGGCTGCCTTCATCTTCATCCGCGCATGATTCGCCTGTCGCCCCCCGCTTTTTCCGGAAGCAATGATATCAAAGACCTGCTGACGGCCATGCTGCGGCGGCGCGGGGCCGAATTCGTGGGCAAGGAGATACTTGACGTGCCCGCCGGCAACGGCTACACTTCCCACCTGCTGAAGGAGCTGGGCGCGCGCGTAACGGCTTCGGACCTCTACCCCGAATTCTTCCGCTACCCCGACATTGAGTGTGTGAAGGCCAACCTGAACGACGCGCTGCCCTTCGCCGATGCCAGCTTCGACGTGGTGATTTGCCAGGAGGGCATCGAGCACATGCCCAATCAACTGCACCTTTTCCAGGAATTGAACCGGGTGCTGCGGCCCGGCGGCCGGGCCATCATCACTACCCCCAACTACTCGAACCTGCGCACCCGCCTGAGCTACCTGCTGCTCGAAAGCGAAGCCTACAAGCTGATGCCGCCCAACGAGGTGGACTCCATCTGGGCCGCCGACCGGGCGCACAACATTCACGACGTGTACCTGGGCCACATTTTCTTCGCCAACCTCACCCGGCAGCGGGCACTGGCGGCGCTTTCGGGCCTGCGCATCGTAGAGGTGCACCCCAGCCGCGTCAACTACACGTCGCTGTTTCTGCTGCCCTTCTACTACCCCTGGATGCGGCTGCTGGGCGGCGTGGCCCGCCGGCGGGGGTTGCGGCGCGGTACACCCTCGGCCCGCCGGCCCGAAGTATACGCCGAACTGGCCCGCCTCAACGGCAGCCTGAACGTGCTCACCGGCGGCCACCTCATCGTGGAGTACGAGAAGCGCGCCGAAACGTCGGCCGCCGTGGCCGAGCTCACCGGCAAGCTCGACCTCGACACGGCCCGCACCTAAAGCCCTGCTCGTCGTGCCTTCCTTCGCGTCTTATTACAGCTCGGGCCGGCTCTCGCAGCACCTGCTGCTGCTGGCGGCCGTAGCCGGGGTGGTGGGGCTGCTGGCAGCCCGCGCGCTGGTAGCGCTTGCTCCGGTTGTGGGTACGGTGGCTGCCCTGGCCAGCCCCCACCTGCGGCACGGCCTGCACCATTACTACCGCAACCGGCCCGCGCTGTGCGCCGCCGTTTGGGTAGCGTTTCTGCTGCTAAGTAGCCTGTATACCAGCGAATGGCAGGTGTGGCGGCACGAGGTGTTTCGCAGTCTGCCTTGGCTGGCCGTGCCGCTGGCTTTCACGGTGGCGGTGCCGCTCACGGGGCGGCAGCGGCTAGGGGTGGGTAGCCTGTTTGTGCTAGGCACGGCCACCGTGGGCCTGGCCACGCTGGGCCGCTACCTGCTGCACCCGGCCGAGGCCAACGAGGCCATTCGCATCGGGCAGAACATGCAGGCCGTCACGCGCATTTTCCACGTGCCATTTGGGGTGATGCTGGCCTTGGCCTTCTTCGGAGGGCTGACGCTGCGGCGGGCCGCGCTGGCCGGGCCGGTGCTGCACGGGGCATTGCTGGCGGCGGCCATGGCGGCCTTCATCACCCTGCACGTGCTGGCGTACCGCACGGGGCTGCTGGTCCTGTACGCGGGCCTGCTGGCATACGGGCTGTGGCTGCTGAGCCGCCGCCACGCCCTACTCGGCCTGGGCCTGCTGCTGGCCGTGGGTCTCACCCCCTGGCTGGCCTACCGCGCGCTGCCCTCGGTGCGCCAGCGGGTAGGCACCACGGTGTGGGACGTGCAGCAGTTTACCCAGGGCCACGACATCAACGACTACTCGCTGGCCCGCCGGCTGGCGGCCGTCGAAACGGCCTGGCAAGTAGGTCGGCAGCACTGGCTGCTGGGGGTGGGCCCGGCCGACACTCACGCCGCCATGCAGGCGCAATATTCCTGGCACAACTACGGCCTGCGCCCGGCCAACCGCGTGGAAGTGCACAATCAATACCTGGAGGCCCTGATGGGCGGCGGCATCGTGGGCCTAGGCCTCTGGCTGGCCATCCTGTTCGGACCGTTGTTTCGGCGCGCGGGCTGGCGCAATCCGGCGCTGCTGTTTTTCATCGTAGTGCAAGCCACCGTCATGCTGGTGGCCGATATGCTCAGCCTGCAAATCGGCCTCAACCTGTTCATCTTCGGCTACGGTTTCCTGGCCGTAGCGCAGGAGCGACGATTTTCAATAAGCAATGAGCAATAAGCAAGAAAGCTGCTCCCTTCCTATTGTTGATTGCTCATTGTTAATTGAAAATCACCCCCACACCTTTGTGCCTTCCGAGCAGTTGCGGCACATTTCAATCTGGTCGCGCCCTTTCAGCAGGCTGCCGCGAAACTGCTGGTACTTGGGGCCGCGCCAGAGCTGGCGGAATGTTTCTGTCTTGAGGTCGCCCTGGCGGTATTCGGCATCTTTGTCGAAGCAGCAAGGTACCACCAGGCCATCCCAGGTGATGACGCAGGAGTGCCACATCTTCCAGCAGTGGTTCAGGAGCTGGTTTTTCAGGCTCCAGGTGCCGTTGCCGTTGTTCTGGTAGCGCGAGTAGTAGTCAATGGTCGGAATGAGCGGCGAGCCCTGGGCGTGGTCGTAAATCTGGGCGGTTTTAAACCACACGTCGTCCACGCCCAAGGCTTCGGCCAGCTGGCGGGCATCGTCAATCTGGTGCTCGTTGGGCCGCACCACCAGAAACTGGAAAATGATGCGTGGCGTGTCCGACTTTAACTCTTTACGCCATTTCACCACGTTACGGGTGCCTTCGAGCACTTTTTCCAGCTTGCCGCCCACGCGGTACTGCTCGTACACGTCCTGCGTGGTGCCATCGAGCGAGATGATGAGGCGGTCGAGGCCGCTTTCCACGGTTTTGCGGGCGTTTTGGTCGCTCAGGTAGTGGGCGTTGGTGCTGGTGGCGGTGTAGATGCCCTTATCCGCAGCATACTTCACCAGCTCCAGAAACTGCGGGTGCAGGTAGGGCTCGCCCTGGAAATAGAAAATCAGGTACCACAGCCGGCTGGCCACCTCGTCGATGGTGCGGCGGAACAAATCGGCGGGCAGCATGCCCGTCGGGCGCGTAAATGAGCGCAGGCCGCTTGGGCACTCCGGGCAACGCAGGTTGCAGCTGGTAGTGGGCTCGAAGCTCAGGGCCATGGGCAGGCCCCGCAGCCGGGCCTTGCCGGTGAGCTTGCTTAAAACGTAGGACCCCACCACTTCCAGCGTGTTCCATATCCGCAGTGGGGTGGCTTTGGCGAGCAGGTTGCGGGTATCAGCGAAGGGGAGGGGCATGGGTAGATGAGGCGCTGGGTGGGCAAAAATAAGTCATCCTGAACGCAGGGAAGGACCTTGTCGCGGGAAAACAGCGGGCGTTAGAATTGTTCTAACCGCTTTTCCTGCGGGATAAGGTCCTTCGCTACGCTCAGGATGACAGTCCGGTTATTGCCGCTTATTTCTTGGTAGCCGGCGCGAATTCGATGGCGCTGGTGTAGGTACTGGCCTTGCCGAATGACTGGTTGATTTCATCGACGGCGGCGCGGCTGCTCAAGCGCTTGGGTTTGGTGTTGAGGAAGGTGCCATCCTCGCCCACCAGGAAGTAGGAGGGCACTTCCTGCAGGGCATATGCGTGGGCCGTAATCGAACGCAGGCCGCCGCTGGTTACGCGCACCTGCACGCCTGGCAGCTTCTTAATATTTACTAGCGACTTCCAGGCCTGCTCGTTTTCGTCGAGGGCCACGTTCACAAACACGATGTTCTTACCCTCAAACTTGTGCATCAGGTCCTGGGCGTAGGCCAGGTCGCGCAGGCACAGGCCATTGGTCGACTTCCAGAAGTTCAGGTATACCAGCTTGCCCACAAAATCGTGCAAGTGAATCGTGTCGCCGGTAGCCGAGGTCAGCTTGAAGTCGGGAGCCGGGGCCCCGATGGCAAAGTCCTTGTGTCGGTCGAAATCGGCCATCAGCGTGGGGTAATACTGGTTGCGCGAGTCATAGTTGCGGTAGTCGGCCAGCATGGCAGCCGACTGCTTCACGTGCCCGAAGCGAAACGACTCCTGTAGAATGCGACCCAGGATAATGGCCCGGTTGCTCCCATTTAGCTTCTTCACCGCCAGCGCGTAGCAGGTCGGATAGAAGTCGGGGTCGGCGCGCTGATGCTTTTCCTGAGCTACGGAAAAATGTACGTAATTGAGCAGGAATTCGTGGTATAGCTCACTCTGCGAAGCGTTGGGCTCATTCAGCAGACCGGGCTCGCGCAGAAAGTTGTAGTAGTCGGGAGCCATCTTCAGGCGACCCTCAGTGTTCACTACCTGCTCGCGCAGGTCCTGGAACGTGAGCTTATCGTTGGCATAAGAGTATACCACCTCGGCGTGGGCGTAGTTGTAGAAATCCTGCGTGAATGACTGCCGGGCAGCGTGGTCTTCCAGGAATTCAAGCTCGTGCTTGCGGCGGTATTCCAGAAAAGACGTAAACGGCGCTTCGTAGAGCTGAATATTGTCAGGTAGTACCTGGAAACCATCGTTCTCCACAAATTGGCTGTCGAATTCCGAGAGGTAGTTGTTGGCGTTGGCGGCCTGCTGGCGGTGACGCTGCGCATCGGTCAGGTTGCTGCCGTTGCGCAGCTTGGTGGCGAAGCCGGTTGGAACGTCGTTGGCCTTGAATTTAATCGTGGTCGACATGTCGTTGCCCTTGAAGCGCACGTCGATGTCAGTACCTGCGTCGAGGAACAGTGGGGCCACGTCGTCGCCATACACCAAGTCCGCTTTAGTGGGAGCGAACAGAGGTACTACGATTTTAAATTCGCCCTTTTCGTTCACCGGCACACGAATCAGACGGTCCTTGGGGTCGAGCGGGTTTTCGCGCAGCGATACGGCAACTGAGTCGTTGGTCGAGCCGCTGATGCGGCCAACCAAATAGGCGCGGCCGGTGGGCTCAAGCGCCGGGGCGGGCTTGGCGCTGGGCTTGATGGCCATTGTTTTGGCGGGGGCCGCAGCTTTTACCGGCGTTGGAGCAGCGGTGGCTGGGGTTACTTCCCTGATTGGGGTGGTAGTGGCGGCGGCGGGAGCAAGTGGGGCAGGCGTGGGGGCAGCAGCGGCGGCGGACGTTTCCGAGCGTGGCTTCGGGGTGCCAATGCTCCGGCTGTGGGTCGATTTGTGGTGGCTATACCGATGGTGCCGTATCGGTTCCCGCGTGTCCGAGTGCGTCGATTTTGAAGACGACGAACTGGTTTTAGGCTTGGCTGGGGTAGTCTGGCCCTGGCTCAGCAGCGGCGCTGCCACCAGCGTCAGGGCCAGAATCCGATAAACGAAAGGAGTAAATCTTAAAGTCATAGCACTAATATGGTCAGTTGACGAGGCCAACGATAATACGGAGGGGGGAAGTGCTGGTTGGCTTACTAAAATTCGCGGGAAAAGCCTATCAGCACTCCGAAGATACGGCTTTTCGATTTATAAAGTCCAAATCTAAGCACTACTTTTTTTTCGTTCGTCGCCGTTAGGCTTTTCCGGCCCCGGTTGGGCCGCGTTAGCAGCCACGGGGTTAGCGCGCCAAACGGTCGTTAGCCAAACAAGCCGCTTAATACCTCTTCGAGCCGGCCCACCGGCCAAGTGCGCATGCCTGAGCGGTTTAGGTCGAGGCTCTTGCCGTTGAACTGCGATACGTACATTTCCTGGAAGCCCAGCTTAGCGGCTTCGGCCAGGCGTTGGTCGAGGCGTGTTACGGCCCGGATTTCGCCGCTCAAACCCACTTCGGCGGCCAGACACACGTGGCCGGGAATGGGCAAGTCGTTAAGGGACGACACCACTGCCGCGCACACGGCCAGGTCGAGGGCCGGGTCGTCGAGGCGCAGGCCGCCGGCGATGTTCAGGAATACGTCGTGCTGGCCCAGGCGCAGGCCAGCGCGCTTTTCGAGCACGGCCAGCAGCATCTGTAGGCGCTTGCTGTCGAAGCCGGTGCTGCTGCGCTGCGGCGTGCCGTAGGTGGCCGGCGTCACGAGGGCCTGCACTTCTACCAGCAGCGGGCGGTTGCCCTCCAGCGTGGCCCCGATGGCCATGCCGCTCAGGCTTTCGCCGCGCTGCGAGAGCAGGATTTCGCTGGGGTTGCTCACCTGGCGCAAGCCGTCGCCCTGCATCTCGTAGATGCCTAGTTCCGAGGTGTTGCCGAAGCGGTTTTTGGTGGTGCGCAGAATGCGGTAGCTCATGTGCCGGTCGCCCTCGAACTGCAGCACGGTATCGACCATGTGCTCCAGGATTTTAGGGCCGGCAATGCTGCCGTCCTTGGTGATGTGGCCGATGAGCATGACCGGCGTGCCGGTTTCCTTAGCAAATTTCAGGAACTCGGCGGTGCACTCGCGCACCTGGCTCACGCTGCCGGCCCCGCTCTCCACCAGCGTGGAGTGCATAGTCTGGATGGAGTCGATGACGAGCAGGTTGGGCTTTACTTGGTCAATCTGCCGAAAAATGTTCTGGGTGTTGGTTTCGGTCAGGATATAGCAATTGGGGTGCTGGCCGTCGGCCAGGCGCTCGGCGCGCATCTTAATCTGAGCTTCGCTCTCCTCGCCGCTCACGTAGAGCACCTTCATCTTGCGCATGCTCAGGGCAATCTGGAGCATGAGCGTGCTTTTGCCGATGCCCGGCTCGCCGCCGATGAGCACAATGGAGCCGGGCACCAGCCCGCCGCCAAGCACGCGGTTCAATTCGCCGTCGGGGGTGATGATGCGGGGCTCATCCTCGGCCAGGATGTCGCCGAGCGGGATGGATTTGGCGGCTTTAGTGAGGCTGCCGCCGGGCACGGTGCTGGCGGGCTTCCACTGGCCGGTAGTGGTGGCGGGTGTTTCCTTCTGGACGACTTCCTCCACGTAGGTGTTCCACTCGCCGCATACGGGGCAGCGCCCGAGCCATTTGGCCGATTGGGCACCGCAGGACTGGCAGAAAAAAACGGTTCTGGCTTTGGCCATAGAGGTAGATTTCGGGGGTAAGTTGTTTCAATTACAAAACGCTGCCGCCCAAAAAAGTTGCCTTTGGCCCGGCTTTAGGGTAATTATTTAGCCGCGAAATGGGCCTGGTATTCGCGCACCAGCGTCGGCATGTTTTTGAAGCCCGCGTCGGGTGCCTGCTGCCGTACGCGGGTGCCTAGGGCAGGGTAGTCGGCGAAGGCAGCGGCCATCAGCCGCGCGAAGCCTTTATCGGAGCGGGGAACCTCCTGCAGCTCGCCCCCAGCAGGCCGCACATACCAGAAATATTTCTCGTGCGAGCCCACCGGTATTAAAGTGGTAAACGTGGGCGACGGGATGGGAATGTACATGTTGGCCTTCGTGATGAAGTAGCCGTAGATTTTGCTGGTACCGGCGGGCGTCATGTTTTCGGCTAGCATCTTCAGCGGCTTGCCGTTGCTGGTCAGCGCGTCGAGGGTGTGGCCTTCTACCTGCATGGTTTTGAGGCGCTCGATGGCCAACTCTTTCACGGGCGGGGGCGGCAGCTGGTCGGGCGGGGCCTGGTAGCACAGCACTTTATCAGTCATGAACAGGTCGTAGCTGGTCACGTAGCCGCGCATCTGCTTGTCGTTGGCGAGCGTGAACACCACCGGTGCGAAAGTGGGCTTGCCGTCGCGCGCGGCCCGGAGCGAATCGACGCGGGTAGCTACGCGGGCCGGCTGCTGGGCATGGGCGGAAAGGGTGGCACCAGCCGCCAGCAGGGCCGCCGCGAGCAGTCGCGGGAGGATTGAAAAAGGGCCAGACACAGATATTTGGGGAAATGGGAACGGTGCGGCGACAAGGTAACACCGCACCAGTCAACAACTGCGGCCGAATCGGGTTATCCACTTATGCCTATTCCCACTGCGCTCACCCCCACCGACCTGGCCACCGTTACGGCTTTCGCCGACCTGCCAGCCGACACCTTAGCCTGGCTGCTGGCCCACGGCGAAGGCCGCGCCTACGCCGACGACGAGCCCATCGTCGAGCCCGGCCAGCCGGCCGAGTTTATGATGGGCATCCTGCGCGGGGGCATCCAGTTCTACACCGTGAAAGGCGGGCAGCGCGACCCCGTGTTCCGCGTCCAGGCCGGCCAGGTGTCGGGTGTGCTGCCTTATTCGCGGCTGCGGGTGATAGCGGGCCAGGGCGTGGCCACCGGCGAAACCCTACTCTACCTGCTGCACCGTGACCTGTTTCCGGGCCTCGAAAATGCCAGCCCCGAGCTGGTGCAGCGCCTGGTGGGCATCATGAACGACCGCAGCCGCGACCAGGTGCGGGCCCAGGAGCGCGACGACAAGCTGCGCGCTCTGGGCAAGCTCTCCGCTGGCCTGGCCCACGAGCTCAATAACCCCGCCGCCGCCATTGCCCGCGCCGCCGATGCCCTGGCCCGGCGCGTGGGGGCCAAGCCCGCGCTGTTCGTCGAGCTGGTGGGCCATTGCCCCTCGCCCGAAGCCATGCGCGCCCTCACCGGCCTGGCCGTGGCCACCGCTCCGGCCCCGCTCTCGGCCCTGGCCCGTTCCGATGCCGAGGACGACCTCGCCGTCTGGCTCGAAACCCAGGGCGTATCCGATGGCTACGGCTTGGCCCCGGTTTTCCTCGAAGCCGGCCTGACGGCGGAAGCCCTGGCCGCCACCGCCGCGCTGCTGCCCGAAGCTGCCCGCCCGGCCGCCTTCGCCTGGCTCGAAGGCCAACTTACCACCATGCAGCTGGTGCGCGACGTGCAGGAGGCCGGTGGCCGCATTAGCAAGCTGGTGGCCGACGTGAAAACCTACTCGCACATGGACCGTGCCGGCGGCTTCGAGCCCCTCGACGTGACGGCTGGCCTCGAAAGCACCCTCAACATGTTGGGCTTCCAGCTGCGCCGCAAAAGCGTGCGGCTGGTGCGTGACTACGCCCCCGGCCTGCCCGCCATCAACGGCCAGGTGAGCAGCCTCAACCAGGTGTGGACCAACCTGCTCGATAACGCCATTGACGCGCTGCCAGCCCAGGGCGGCAAAATCACGCTGCGCACCGAGCGCGAAGGCCGGTTTGTGCGGGTGCTGCTGACGGATAATGGCTCGGGCATTCCGGCCGATGTGCTGCCCCACATTTTCGAGCCCTTCTACACTACCAAGCAAGCCGGCGACGGCTCCGGCCTCGGCCTCGACATCGCCCAGCAGATTATCCGCCAGCACAACGGCCGGCTGGAGGTGCAGTCGGTGCCCGGCCGCACCGAGTTCTGCGCTTGGCTGCCAGTGGCGGAGTAGTTGACGTTGTCAATAGAACGTCACGGAATGGGACGTCATGCTGAGTGTAGCCGAAGCATCTTTACCGCAACAGTAATTTATGACGCTCCAACGAAGCGGTCGAGATGCTTCGGCTACACTCTGCATGACGTTCTTGTGTAATCTTCTCTCTCCGCCTTTAGAAAACAACTTATGTCCGCTAAGAAACCCATAATTCTCGCCGTTGATGACGACCCGCAAGTACTGGCCGCTATTGCCCGCGACCTGCGCCAGGAGTTTAGCCAGCACTACCGCATTCTGCGCGTGAATTCCGGCCCCGAGGCCCTCAGCACCATCAAAGAGCTGCACGAGAAGGAGGAGCCGCTGGCCCTGATTCTGGCCGACCAGCGCATGCCCGCGCTGGAAGGCGTGGACCTGCTGGCCGCCTCGCGCGAGTTTTTCCCGGCCGCCAAGCGCGTGCTCCTCACCGCCTACGCCGATACCGAGGCGGCCGTGCGCGCCATCAACGCGGCCCGACTCGACCACTACCTGATGAAGCCCTGGGACCCACCGGAGCAACTGCTTTACCCCACGCTACACGATTTGCTGGCGGCCTGGCAGGCGGCCCACACGCCGAAGTACGACGGGCTGCGGCTCATCGGCTTCCAGTGGTCGCCGCTTTCGCACGAGCTGAAGGATTTTCTGAGCGGCTACATGGTGGGCTACCAGTGGCTCGATTTTGAGACCAGCCCCGAGGGTCGCAAGCTACTAGCGACCAAAGGTTTTGAGTCGGACCAGCTGCCGGTGGTGGTGTTCACCGACGGCAGCACCCTGGCCAAACCCACTCCGGCCGACATCGGGGCCAAGCTCGGCATTACCCAGCAGGCATCGCAGGAGATGTACGACGTAGTAGTGGTCGGGGCCGGCCCCTCGGGCCTGGCCGCCGCCGTGTACGGCGCCAGTGAAGGCCTCAAAACCCTCATAATCGAGCGCATGACCCCCGGCGGGCAGGCCGGCACCAGCTCACGCATCGAAAACTACCTGGGTTTCCCCACCGGCCTGAGCGGGGCCGAACTGGCCCACCGCGCCTGGGCCCAGGCCGTGCGCCTGGGCGCCGAGTTTCTGGCCCCGCAGGAGGTGAAAAAGCTTTGCATTCAGGACGGCTACAAGGTGCTGACCCTGGGCGACGGCTCTGAAATCAGCACCAAAGCCGTGGTGCTGACCACCGGCGTGAGCTACCGCACCCTCGACGTGCCGGGCATGGACCGCCTGAGCGGCGCGGGCGTGTACTACGGCGCTGCCCGCACCGAAGCGCGCAGCTGCGACCAGCAAGACGTGTACATCGTGGGCGGCGGCAACTCGGCCGGACAGGCCGCTATGTACCTGGCTACTTACGCCCGCCGGGTGTTCATCGTCATTCGCGGAGCCGACCTGGCCGCCAGCATGTCGGCCTACCTGATTGAGCAGATTCGCACCACACCCAACATCGAGCTATTGCCGCACGCCCAAATCAAGGAAGTATGCGGGCAGGACCACCTCGAAGCCGTGATGCTGGACGTGAACGGCACCGTGGAAAAGCGTCCGGCCCGCGCCCTGTTCGTCTTCATCGGGGCCAAGCCCAGCACCGAGTGGGTGAGCGACCTGATAGCCTGCGATGCCAAAGGCTTCCTGCTCACCGGCCGCGACCTGGTGGCCGACCCGCGCTACGCCGAAATCTGGAAGAAACCCCGTGAGCCTTACCTGCTCGAAACCTGCGCGCCGGGCATCTTCGCCGCCGGCGACAGCCGCGCCGGGGCTATGGCCCGCGTAGCCTCGGCCGTGGGTGAGGGCAGCATGGCCATCAAGTTCGTACACCAGTACTTGGATGAATAATCATTTAACAGTTATCAATTAACATTTAACAGCCGTTCTGACGGACCATACTGGACCCGCCGAAACGGCTGTTAAATGTTAATTGATAACTGTTAAATGAAAATCAACCTTCCAGCACTAGTTGGTCGGGCAGGTTCATCAGGTAGTCGCCGTAGCCGCTTTTGCGCAGGGGTTCAGCAATGGCGCGAAGCTGCTCGGCGCTGATAAAGCCCTGGCGGTAGGCAGCCTCCTCAATGGAGCCCACCTTCAGGCCCTGCCGCTGCTCGATGACTTTGACAAACTCGCCGGCCTGCATCAGGCTCTCGAATGTGCCCGTATCGAGCCAGGCAGTGCCCCGGCCGAGAATGCCCACTTTCAGCGTGCCGCGGCGTAGGTACTCGCGGTTCACGTCCGTGATTTCGTACTCACCGCGCGGACTCATTTCCAGGTTTCTGGCAATTTCCACCACATCGTTGTCGTAGAAATACAGGCCGGGCACGGCGTAGTTACTCTTGGGTTTAGCGGGCTTTTCCTCAATGCTGAGGGCCTTTTGGTCGGCGTCGAATTCCACCACGCCGTAGCGCTCGGGGTCGTGTACGTGGTAGGCGAACACCACGCCTCCCTCGGGGTCGTTGTTCGATTTCAGCAGCTCTTCCAAGCCCGCGCCATAGAAAATATTATCGCCGAGTACCAGGGCCACCTTATCAGTCCCAATAAAATCGGCCCCCAGCACGAAAGCTTGCGCGAGGCCGTTGGGCACCTCCTGCACTACGTACTGGAAATCGCAGCCTAAGCTCTTGCCGTCGCCGAGCAGCTTCTGGAACTGCGCCTGGTCGTGGGGTGTGGTGATGATGAGCACTTCCCTAATGCCAGCCGAAAGCAGAATCGACAGCGGATAGTAAACCATCGGCTTGTCGTACACGGGCATCAGCTGCTTCGATACGGCCAGGGTGAGCGGGTGCAAACGGGTGCCGGAGCCGCCGGCGAGGATAATTCCTTTCATGAGCGCAAAGTTTCACAAAGTTTAGAAGATGAGTCTCTCTAATGTCATTCGCGCCAGGTTCCGCGAAGTTTGAAAATCAAGTTTTGCTAAGGCAAAACAAGTAGTTGATTACCTGTCAACTTGGTGAAACTTGGTTTTTAAACTTCGTGAAATTTGGCGCGCTAGTTACGCTCCTGAATAAAGTCCTGATTGGCCTTAAACCACTCCAGCGTCTGCCGCAGCCCCTCCCGAATCCGCACCTGCGGCTGGTAGCCCAGCAGCCGGTTAGCCTTCGAGATATCGGCCAACGAGTCGCGGATATCGCCTGGCCGGTCGGGGCCGAATTTTGGGGCCAAGTCCGAGCCGGCTTCCTCGCGCAGGATGTCGTACATCTGCACCAGCGAGGTGCGGTCGCCCACGGCGATGTTGTACACTTGACCCAGGGCCTCGGGGTTTGTCGCCAGCGCGGCGCGGATGTTGGCTTCCACGCAGTTCTCCACGAAGGTGAAGTCGCGGGTCTGGCCGCCGTCGCCGTTGAGCGTGGGCGGCTCGTTGCGCAGAATGGCGTCGATAAACAGCGGAATCACGGCCGCGTAGGCTCCGCCGGGGTCCTGGCGCGGGCCGAAAATGTTGAAGTAGCGCAAACCGATGATTTCCAGGCCGTAGGTGCGGGCAAACACGTCGGCGTACAGCTCGTTGGCGTACTTGGTTACGGCGTAGGGCGAGAGCGGCTTGCCAATCCGGTCCTCTACTTTGGGCAGGCCGGGGTGGTCGCCATAGGTCGAGCTAGAGGCCGCGTACACGAAGCGCCGCACGCCCGCGTCCTTGGCGGCGGTCAGCATCTGCACGAAACCGCCTACGTTCACATCGTTGGTTAGCACCGGGTCCTTGATGGAACGGGGTACCGAGCCGAGCGCCGCCTGATGGAGCACGATGTCTACGCCCGCGCAGGCCGCCGCGCAGGCGTCGCGGTCGCGGATGTCGCCGTCCTGAATTTCGAGCGCCGGGTTATCGGCAAACAGGCGCAGGTTTTTGTGAAAGCCGT
>JANXMN010000188.1 GCA_025354605.1 Hymenobacter sp.
GCGGCCGGTGGCATACTCACTGAAGCTGTTTATAGGACTTACACGTCCGTTTTTTAGCTCCGGAGGGGCGACCCATTATCGTGGCCGCCATTTGGGTCGCCCCTCCGGGGCTTTATCGGTTGATTGCAGCAAATGACTACCGACGGGTCGCCCCTCCGGGGCTAAAAAAAACGGACGTTTGCGTAGGTCCTATTAGAAGGTCATCAAGCACGTCCTGCTTCATCTGGCGTCCGCTTGTCGAAGCATCTTTACCGCGCAAGTAATCCTTTAGATTGAGTTTACTGCTGCGGTCGAGATGCTTCGGCTGCGCTCAGCATGACGTGCTCGCAATTTTTGGCGACTTCCTAAACAGGTTCACGGGCTCAGGTGGCGTTCAACTGCTACTGAAAACCACTCTAATGCCGCCGAATCATGTCCGTCACGGCTTCGACCCACTGCGGCTCCGAGTTCAGCGAAGGCACCAGTTGCCAGTGCTTGCCGCCGGCTTCTTCGAACAGCTCCTTGAATTCTTCGCCCACTTCGATGGTGGTTTCGAGGCAGTCGGCCACGAAGGCGGGGCTAAAGGCCAACACATGGTGGATGCCTTTGGCCGGAAACTCCTTCAGCACTTCGTCGGTGTAGGGTTGCAGCCAGGGGTCGCGCAGGCGGCTTTGCAGGCGGCTCTGGAAGCTGACGGTGTACTGACCGGGCTGCAGGCCAAGGCCGGCCGCTATCAGGCGCGAGGTGGCGAAGCACTGGGCGCGGTAGCAGTACTGGTTGGCGGGGGTGAGGGTGTCGCAGCAGCTGCCGAAGCGGCAGTAGTTGGTGGGGTCGCCCTTCTTCACGTGCCGCTCGGGGATGCCGTGGTAGCTGAGCACGACGTGGTCGTAGTGCTGCTTGGCCATTTCGGCCCGGCCGTGCGCCACGATGGTGGCAATGAAGCCCGGCTCGGTGGCAAACTGGCTGATGAAGCTGATGCTGGGCACAATCCACCAGTCTTTCACGATGGCCATGACCTTCTCCTGCACCGAGCCGGTGCTGGCCGAAGCGTACTGCGGAAACAGCGGCAGCACGATGATACGCTCCACGTTGGCCGCCCGCAGCTCCTCCAGCGCCTTCCCGATGCTGGGCTTCTGGTAGCGCATGCCGAAGGCCACCAGGTAATCCTCGCCCAGCTCGGCCTGCACTTTTTCCTGCAAATCGAGGCCGTGGAAAAGCAAGGGAGAGCCGCGCTCCGTCCACAGCTCCTGGTAGATTTTGGCCGACTTGGGCGCGCGCAGCGGCACCACCAGCCCCCGAAACAGCGGGTAGCGGATGGCGGCCGGCATGTCGACCACGCGGCCGTCGGTGAGGAATTCGTTGAGGTAGCGGCGCACGTCGGGCGTGCGGGGCGAGTCGGGCGTGCCGAGGTTGACGAGCAGCACGCCGATGCGGCGGCCGGGAGTAGCGGAAGAATTCATTGAGGCAAAGTTCAGAAGCAAACAAACAAATCAGACGGCTGGTACCGCTGCGGCCAAAGCGGCCACTGCCTCGGTCAGTTGCGCCGCGAAGGCCGCATCCAGCACCTCGCCCGTGGCTGCGAGCTTGGTCCGCACCAGTGGCACGGCAAACGAGGCGGCCGGCACCACGGCCGCGCCGAGGGCCTCCAGCGTGAGCAGCAACCCGGCCCGCGCCCGTTCGCCCCCTACCTCCGAGGGCGAAGCGCTGATTACTCCGGTCGGCTTGCCATAAAAGCTGCCGGCCGAAACCAGCCAGTCGAGGGCGTTTTTTAGGCTGCCGGGCATGCCATACGCGTATTCGGGCGTAGCAATCAGCACGGCCTGGGCCTGGTGCAGCAAGCCGCGCAGGGCGGCCACGGCAGGCGGGGGCAGGGCGTCGGCGCCATCCAAATCCGGACTGAAAAGGGGCAAATCCAGCACGCCTTCGAAAAAAATGAACCGGCTATCGGCCGCCGGGGCGGCAGCGGCCCGTAGCAGACGGCTCACGGCGGAATCGGGGCGCGGGCTGCCCGAAAAGGCAAGAATGGTCATGTGCACGGCAGGTGAGGCTTCCCAAACCGTTGGGCCGAGCGGATGGTTTGACTGACCGCTCCGTAATTGCGCCCGGATTTGCCGCCGCCCATGCCCCCGCCCGATACCCTCGCCGCCTCGTCGCTGAACATGCTGCTGTGGGTGGCCGGCCAGCACGGAGCCGACGTGCCCGCCCTGAGCCGGGCCGTGGGCTTCGACCCCGCTGCCACTGCCGGCCCCGATGCCCGCGTGCCCATTGCCACCATTCAGCGCCTGTGGCCCCTCGTCAGCGAAGCCACCGCCGACCCGTACTTCGACCTGCGCCTCGGGCAGCGGCTCAGCTTTGCCACGGCCGGCACGCTGGCTTACGTGCTGCTGCACGCGCCCACGCTCGGGGCGGCCGTGGCCCAGCTCTGCCGCTACCAGGACGTGGCCTGCCAGGGCGTGCGCACCTACCAGACACCCGCGCCCGAATGGCTCGGGGCCACCTGGCTGCACCTGGAGCCGACGAGCCCGGCCATCGTGCACCCGCGCTACGTGCTGAACTCGGAGCTGTCGATTTACCTGGCGGCCTTCGCCACACTTACCGGCAGGCCGGTGGTGCCGCTGGCCGTGCGGCTGGCCTACCCGCGCCCGGCCGATACGCGGGAGCACGAGCAGGCCTTCGGCACGGCGAACCTGGGGTTTGATGCGCCGCTCACGCAGGTGGCGTTCGATGCGGACACGCTGGCCCGGGCGGTGCCGCACGCTAATCCGGCCCTGTTTCCGCTGTTTGAGCAGCACGCGGCGGCGCTGCTGGCCCAGCTGCCCACCCAGCAGCCGCCCACGCTGCCCGAGCGGGTGCGCGGCGAGATTCTGCGCCTGCTGAAGGGCGAAGCGCCCACGCTGGCGGCCGTGGCCGACTGCCTGCACCTCGGCGTGCGCACCCTGCAGCTCAAGCTCAGGGAAACCGGCCACAGCTACCAGCAATTGCTCGATGCCGTGCGCCGCGACCTGGCCCAGCGCCACCTGCGCGAGCCCCACCTCAGCATCACCGACATTGCCTTTCTGCTGGGCTACTCCGAGCCGAGCGTGTTCGTGCGCTCGTTCAGGAAATGGACGGGACAGACCCCCGGCGCGTTTCGGCGCTGATGGCCTCCGGCCCGGCGGCTTCCCGGTGCCGGTCGACCCAATACGCCAGCAGCACGGGCAGCCACAGCAGCTGGCAGCCCCAGCCGATGGCCGCCGTGGTGGTAGGCTCCGGACTAAACAGGGCGCTGACGTGAATGAGCAGCAGCAGAGCGACCAGGCCCCACACCCCGTAGCGGCCCCGGCGGTTGCGGGCGCGGGTGCGGCGCAGGTACAAATACAGCCCGCCGAAAAAGACCAGCGCTTCGGCCACCTGCGTGCCCACCATCGAGTTCCAGAGGCCCAGCCCCAGCAGCGGCGACGCCCCCGGGAACAGCGGCAAATCGGGCCGGTGCACCAGCAAATCGAGCAGCCAGTGGCTGGGCACCAGCAGGCCCACCAGCAGCGCCCCGCCCGCGTTGCGGCGCAGCAGCCAGTAGCCCAGCCCCAGCAGCAGGCCCCAGAGCAGGTCCATCGCCAGGCTGTGCGAGAAGGGGTAATGCACGAAATCGAAGGCCGAAACCGTCATCAGCCCGGGCACCACCCGCACCCGCTCGATGCCGAGCAGCAGCAGGTTGGGCCAGAGCAAATCGGCGAATTGCGAAGCCAGAAACAGCGTGCCCAGCGACACGCGCGGTTGCGCCGTTTTGGCACCAAAGCCTAATCCAAAATGACCGAGAAACATCGCCGAAGAGTGTTGAGGTGAGGGAAAGAGCCGGGGCTCGTTAAACAGGTCAAAGGTCCGGTCCCGCCCCGGCGGCATCACTGACGCTTTCCGCAAATCGAATTGACGAAAAGCGAAAATCCGCGCCTTAACTCTGGGCCAGGGGGTGCCCGGGCCGCCGTCGCGTCACCCGGCGAGTTCGGCGCGTCCAGCTTGCAGCTCATCGAGAACAACGAATGCGATTCTGACTAAAATGATAGATTGCATCGCTTTATTGATTGGCCGGATGGTCGTTGCGCTATTGTAATATGCTGGTAATCGCCCCACTGTATTGCGTTTTGATGGCAAAATGTTGGATTGATTCCGGAAAATGCCTGCGGCTCGCGCTTTCACTGGCGCATCTGAGAAAATTTCAATAATTTTGAAGGCTATCCAATACTATTCTATTCGCTGATATTACTACGCTTGTCCGCTATGCCCCTCTTCAAGCCTGCGACTCAGGAGCATACTCCCCCGGCTACCCCCCGGTGGCGGGGACGGCTGCGGCAGGGCCTGCTGCTGACGCTAGCCGTGGCCTGCGGGGCGCTGTTGGCGGGCAACCCCTTCCGGCCCTCGTCGGAAAACCCTGATGCGACGGCCCGGGGCTACCTGCGCTTCAAGGAAATCCTGAGCTACGTCGACCGCGATTACGTCGATTCCGTCGATACCGAGGGCTTGTCCGACTACGCCGTGATGGCCATGCTCGAAAAGCTCGACCCGCACTCGGTGTACATCCCGGCCCGCGACCGGGAGAAAACCGACTCCTTCCTGCAAAGCGACTTCGACGGGGTAGGCATCGAGTTCAACCTGTTTCGCGATACCGTGACGGTGGTTGCCCCGCTCAGCGGCGGGCCGGCCGAGCAGGCCGGCGTGCAGCCCGGCGACCAGGTGCTCCGCATCGGCGGCAAGCGGGTGTCGGGCGCGCAGCTCACGACCAGCCAGCTGTCGCAGCTGCTGCGGGGGCCACGGGGCACTAGCATTGTTATTGAGCTGCGCCGCCGGCGCTTGCCGCGTCCCATCACGCTCAGCATTGCGCGCAGCCGCATTCCCAATAGCTCCATCGACGCGGCCTACCTGGTTGATGCGCAGACCGGCTACATCAAGGTGAGCCGCTTTGCCTCGGGCACCTACGACGAGTTCAAGGCCGCGCTGGCCGATTTGCGCCGGCAGGGCCTCACTCGCCTCGTGCTCGATTTGCGCGGCAACCCCGGCGGCTACCTCGACCGCGCCACCCGCCTGGCCGACGAGTTTATTGCCGGCTCGCGCAAAATCGTGTACACCGACGGCAAAGGCGACCAGTACGACTCGCAGACCTACGCCCGGGTAGCCGGCGAGTTTGAGGAAGGCCCGCTGGTGGTGCTCGTGGACGAAGGCAGTGCCAGTGCCGCCGAGGTAGTGGCCGGCGCGCTACAGGACCACGACCGCGCCCTGCTGGTGGGCCGACGCACGTTCGGCAAGGGCCTCGTGCAGCAGCCCATTCCGCTCAGCGACGGCGGCGAGCTGCGCCTCACCATTGCCCGCTACTACACGCCGGCCGGCCGTTCCATTCAGAAGCCCTACGGCGCCAACTACGCCGAATACAGCGCCGACGTGGCCAACCGCGCCGCTCACGGCGAGCTGGAATCGGCCGACAGCATCCGCTTCACCAAGGAGCTGCGCTTCCGCACCGACCACGGCCGCACGGTGTACGGCGGCGGCGGCATCACCCCCGACGTGTTTGTGCCGCGCGATTCGCTGGTGCACTCGGCCTATTACACCGCCCTGATGAGCCACGGCGTGCCCCGGGGCTTCGCCCTGAGCTTTTTCCAGAGCCACAAGGAAGAATTGGCGGGCTTGCGCTTCGAGCAGTTCAACGCCACGTTCCGCATCTCCGACGCGCAGCTGGCCAGCCTGGCCGCCCAGGCCGCGAAGGATGGCGTGGTGGCCGATGCCGGGGCCGTGCGCCGCTGCGCCGCGCTGCTGCGCAACCAGCTGAAAGCCCACATTGCTCGTAGCGCCTACGGCTCCGTGGCCTACTACACCGTGCTGCGCGACCAGGACCTGGAACTGCAGCGCGCCCTGCACGCCGTGGGCGACAGCACCGCGCAGCTAGCCCTGCTGGGGCGGTAGTCATCTGTCATTGCGAGCGGAACGCAGTGGAGCGCGGTAATCTTTCCTCCCGTAGCGACCAGCCTGATGAAATGATGAGGCCAAGGTTGGGAACAGCTGCCAGGAAATTGACGCACTGGTTTTAATGACTGACGTTGCGCAGCCGCTACAGAAGCCCGTGTTTTTGTTTCTGGTTGCTGGTTGATGGTTGATTAGCAAGGGTGAACCAGAAACAAACCCCGGGATTTGGCAGCCACTGCGTAACATCAGTTAATGACTTGTCACATCTCTGGGTTGTTCGCTTTGGGAGGAAGGATTAGCTACGCTGTCCTTCGGGTGCCGCGCTGCACTGCGTTCCGCTCGCAATGACAGACAACTGTAGTCCGTACCTTCACGGCCCTAATCCCAC
>JANXMN010000213.1 GCA_025354605.1 Hymenobacter sp.
TATACTCGTCGCGAAGTGGGTTGCGAATAAGTTGCGGGCAAAGTACTAAACTTGTGTGATGAACGTGCAGTTGACCGATTCCGAGCGTCAGCACTTGCGGTGGTTGCAAAAGCAACGGCGCGACAACGCGGGCTATGTCAAGGTCACGGTCCTGCTCATGCTCGATGCCGGCCGTCCGCTGGCAACGGTCGTGCAGGACCTGGGCCTGGACGAGTCCACGGTTTACCGCTATGCGCGGGCCTTTGCCGACCTGGGCCTGAGCCGGTACCTGGCCCACGAGCAACCCGGCTATTGGGGCTTATTGACCAGTGCCCAGCTCGCCCACCTGTGCCGGGAAGTGAACGCGACGCTTTACACCGATTGCCAAGCCGTTCAGACCTGGCTGCGGCGCACCTACCGGGTCGACTACTCCATTTCGGGCCTGACGGACTTACTGCACCGCTTGGGCTTCGCCTACAAACTCACCACGCCCGTGCCTTGCCAGGCCGATGCGCAAGCGCAAGCTGATTTCCTGGACGAATTGGCCGTGCTCGAAGCCCACGTCGAGCGGGGCAAGGCCGTGCTCTATTATGCCGACGCGGCCCATCCCACTCATAACACGCGCTGCACCCGCGCCTGGTGCGAAAAGGGTACGGAACGGCCCCTGCTCACCGTCAGCGGCCGCGAGCGGGTCAACCTCAACGCCGCCCTCAACGCCTACGAGCCGACCCAGGTGCTGCTCGACGAAACCCCCTGCGTCAACGCCCAGAGCACCCGGCGGCTGTACGAGAAACTCCTGGCCGCCCACCCCGACAAGGCCCGCATCTACGTCGTGTGCGACAACGCCCGCTACTACAAAAACCAAGACCTGCGGGCCTGGCTGGCCGACAAACCCATTTGCCAGGTGTTTCTGCCGCCCTATTCGCCCAATTTGAACCTGATTGAACGGTTCTGGAAGTACCTGCGCCAGAAGATTATTAACGCCACCTTCTACCGCACCAAAGGCCAGTTCAAAAAGGCCATCCTTGATTTTTTTGACCGGCTCCCCGAGTTTGGGCAAGACCTCGCGTCCCGGCTAACCCGTAAATTTCACATTCTCGACGCGCAACCCACTTCGTGACGAGTATAAGAGTTAAAAGGACTGCCTAAACTATCAGGCGGTCCTTTTAACTCTCAACTTTTAACTGACCTACGCAATACTTACCTTCACCATGTTGGCCTTGCCCTGTTCCTGAATGGGCATGGAGCCGGTGGTGATGTACACGTCGCCGGCTTCGAGGTGGCCGGTGGTGGTGAGCACGTAGCGGATGTCGGCCACGGTGCTGTCGGTGCTGATGAGACGGTCGTAGTAGAAGGCCCGCACGCCCCACACCAGGCTCAGCACGGTGAGCAGGGGGCGGTTGTTGGTGAAGACGAAAATGTTGGCCTTGGGGCGGTACTTGGCCAGTTGGAAGGCCGTGTAGCCGCGGTGCGTCATGCCGGTGAGGGCTTTGGCGCCCGTATTTTTGGCCAAGTGGCAGGCCGCCGACAGTACGCTGTCGGCCATGAAGCTGTGGCTGTTGGCATCGACGGGCCACCATCTGTGGAACAGCTGCGGGCTGTTGGTTTCCACGCTCAGGATGGTACCCACCATCGAACGGATAACCTCGGCCGGGTAAGCCCCCACGGCGGTTTCGGCCGAGAGCATCACGGCGTCGGCCCCGTCAAGCACGGCATTGGCCACGTCGCTGGTTTCGGCGCGGGTGGGGCGGGGGGCCGTAATCATCGACTCCATCATCTGAGTAGCCACGATAACGGGCTTGCCGGCGGCGTTACACTTGGCGATAATCATCTTCTGGGCCATTGGCACCTCTTCCATTTTCACCTCCACGCCGAGGTCGCCGCGGGCCACCATCACGGCATCGGCGAGGGCGATGATTTCGTCGATGTTGCGCAGGCCGTCGGGCGTCTCAATCTTGGCGATGACACGGGCGGTTTTGCCGCTCTCGGCAATGATATTCTTGATGAAGCGGATGTCTTCGGCCTTGCGGGCGAAGCTCAGCGCCACCCAATCCACATCGTGCTCCAGGCCGAACTGCAGGTCCTCAATGTCCTTCTCGGTCATGCTCGGGGCCGACACTTCGGAGTCGGGCAGGTTGATTCCCTTGCGGGGCTTCACGAGGCCGCCGTACACCACTTCCACGTCCACTTCCGAGTCGCGGTCGGTGGCCAGCACCTTCAACTCAATCTTGCCATCATCAATCAGAATCTGGTCGCCGGCCTTCACGTCGCGGGCCAGACCCAGGTAAATCGTGCTCAGGCGGGTGGCCGTGCTGATTTCCTTCTCGCCGCACACCAGCTTGATGCGGTCGCCGGCCTTGATTTCAACGCCGCCGCCTTCGACCTCGCCGAGGCGGATTTTCGGGCCCTGCAAATCCTGGAGCAGGCCGACCGACGTTTTCAGGTCCTTGTTCAAGCGGCGCACGGTGTTGATGACCGACAGATGGTCTTCGTAGGAACCGTGCGAGAAGTTGAGACGGAACACATCGACCCCCTCGCGGATGAGCATGCCGAGGCGCTCGTAGGTGTTGGAAGCCGGGCCAACGGTGGCCACAATTTTGGTTTTGTTGAAGGTGGGGAGGTTTTCCATGCGAGGCGGAATACGGAATTAGCAAGCCAAAAAAACACCCCGCTCCGGGTCGGGCGGGGGGGCTGGCGAAAATCGCCAGGCGGAATGCGTGCGGTTGATTCTACCTTCGTTATCAGCGAGGCTTGTGGAGGCCGCACCGGCAAAAGTCGTTGAATAAAACCAAAAAGCCTATGGGTTTTTGTGGGCTTCGCGAAAGGTTAACGAGGACAAACGTTTGTATCGTGCCCTGATTTTTAACGTTATGCAGCCCCGGCTGCGCGTCAGGCAGCGTCGAAGCAGCTCAGGTGCAGTCCCTAAAATTGGCGATTGGAGTAATGCTGCCCGCGAGATGCCCCGGCTACGCCCGGCATGATGTTCAGCGCTTAATATTACCGCATTGCCCAACCGCTCACAAAATCAGATTCTCCTTATACTTAAGCGTATTGGGGTCGAACTGGCAGGCGTACTGCACGGCATCAAGGGCGGTGAGGTGCCGGAGCAACTCTTCATCAGCCAGCGTGCCGCTGCCGTTCGTCACGGCCAGCAGGTAGTCGTACTCCTTGATGTCGGGGGCCAGAAAAGGCTTTTTCAGGTTCGACGGGGCGATGGAGCGATTGCGCAGCAGGCGCAGCGTAACGGTTTCGGTGGTGTAGAGATAATGGGTAAATACGAGGCGGCCGCGGCTGAGCAGGTTCAGCAGCAGCTCGGGCTGCTTGATGAGGCGCAGGCGCAGCGCCCGGTTCAGGGTCCAGGCCAGGGTGTAGTCGCGGGTGCTGCTCACCAACCCGAACAGAGCAAAGTCGCAGTCGTAGTCTACATCCAGGGTGAAGGTCTTCATGGGCGGGGGCCGCTAAAGGTGGGCACCCGCGCGCGGGGCGGCACAAAACTACGGCCCGCGCGGAGACGCTGCCATAATGTTGTAGGGCGAAATGAAAAGCACGGCCGTGGGTTAGTTGAAAAATCTCTCGTTACTTTGCGCCGTAGTTTTCCCTAAACCCCCACGGAAATGTCTGAAATCGCAGAAAAAGTAAAGGCCATTATTATTGATAAACTGGGCGTTGAAGCCTCCGAGGTTACCCCCGAGGCCAGCTTCACCAACGACCTGGGTGCCGACTCGTTGGACACCGTCGAGCTGATTATGGAGTTCGAAAAGGAGTTCAACGTGAGCATCCCCGACGACCAGGCCGAGAACATCGGTACCGTGGGCCAGGCCATCAGCTACCTCGAAGAGCACGCTAAATAGATTTACTCATTTTCGGCCCGGCCACGGCGGTTCGCTGTAGCCCGGGGCCGGAACTTCCGCTCTCAATTCTGCGCATACCGGCCGGCTAGCCGCCGGCCGGTTTTGCTGTTTATTCCCGCCTCACCTTTCGCGCCCCTGGCGCCTGCTTATGTCGTCCATCCGACGGGTTGTCGTTACCGGCCTCGGGGCCATCACGCCGCTGGGCAATACCGCCCCGGCCTACTGGGAAGGGTTGCGCACCGGCACGAGCGGTGCGGCCACCATCACGCGCTTCGACCCCACCAAATTCAAAACCCGCTTTGCCTGCGAAGTGAAGGGCTACGAGCCCGATACTTTCTTCGACCGCAAGGAGCACCGCAAAATGGACCTCTTCACGCAGTTTGCGGTGATTGCCGCCGACGAAGCCATTGCCGATTCGGGCCTGCTCGAGAGCGGCGTCGACAAGGACCGGGTGGGCGTTATCTGGGGCTCCGGCATCGGCGGCCTGAAATCGCTGCAGGAAGAATGCTTCCAGTTTGAGCGCGGCGATGGCACCCCCCGCTACTCGCCGTTCTTTATCCCGCGCATGATTGCCGACTCTTCGTCGGGCAACATCTCCATCAAAAACGGCTTCCGCGGACCCAACTTCGTCACGACCTCAGCCTGTGCCTCGTCGAACGACGCCATCATCGCGGCCTTCAACAACATCCGCCTTGGCCTGGCCGATGCCGTGGTGACGGGCGGTTCCGAAGCGGCCATCACCGAGTCGGGCGTGGGTGGCTTCAACGCCCTCAAGGCCATGAGCGAGCGCAACGACGACCCGGCCTCGGCCTCGCGGCCCTATGACAAAGACCGCGACGGCTTCGTGCTGGGCGAGGGCGCCGGCGCGCTGGTGCTCGAAGAATACGAGCACGCCAAAGCGCGCGGGGCCAAAATGTACGCCGAGCTGATTGGCGGCGGCATGTCGTCGGACGCCTATCACATCACCGCGCCCGACCCGAGCGGCGAAGGCGTGGTGCTGGTAATGAAAAATGCCCTGCGTGACGCGGGCATTCAACCCGAGGACGTTGATTACATCAACACCCATGGTACGAGCACGCCGCTGGGCGACGGAGCCGAAATCAAGGCCATTGAAAAGGTGTTCGGCGAGCACGCGGCCAAGCTCAATATCTCCTCGACCAAGAGCATGACCGGCATCTGCTGGGCGGCGCGGGTGGCATCGAAGCGGTGGCCTGTCTGCTGGCTATGCAGCACGGCATGGTGCCACCCACCATCAACCTGCATACGCCCGACCCGGAAATCAACCAGGCCCTGAACTTCACGCCCAACGTGGCCCAGGCCCGCGAGGTGCGCGTGGCCATGAGCAACACCTTCGGCTTCGGCGGGCATAACACGTCGGTGATTTTCCGCAAGCTGTAGGCGGCATCGACGAAATAAGAACGTCATGC
>JANXMN010000215.1 GCA_025354605.1 Hymenobacter sp.
CCAGGGCCATCTGGCCGAGCACTTCCAGGGTGGCATCGTTGAGAATTTCGCCCGATTCGGCATCCACCACGCCGTCGTGGCCGTCGCTGCTGTAGGGGTCCATGGCCACGTCGGTCATCAGCACCACTTCCGGAAACTGGCGCTTGATGTCGGCCACCGCCTTCAGGTAGAGGCCCTGCAGGTTGGTGCTTTCGCGGGCGGTGCGGTCCTTCAGCTCCTCGCGGATGTTGGGGAAAGGCGCAAAGGCGCGGATGCCCAGCTCCAAGCAGGCCCCGATTTCGTCGATTACCCTATCGGCCGTGAAGCGCACGATGCCGGGCATCGACTTGATTTCCTCGGTCTGGTTCTGGCCTTCGGTGATGAACAGGGGATAGATGAAATCGTGGGTGGTGAGGCGGGTTTCCTGCACCATGTCGCGGATAACGGCGGACTTGCGGTTGCGGCGGGGGCGGTGGGTGGGGAGCACGGACACAGAAATATGGTTGAAGAGAGAAGAAGCCCGGCCGGGCTATGCGAGCTGAACCAGCCTGTTCGGCGCAAAGTTATTCGGCAGCCCGTTGCGCGGCCAGCGTACCGGCCGCGTCCTATCGCGGCGGTAGTGCCGATGTGTCGGGAACCCCGGCCATGATGCCAATCCCGATAAGCAGCGCGCCGACTGCCAGGACCAGCGTCGCCAGCCCTACACCCAGCAGGCCACCCACGGCCAGCCCCAGTGCCACCCCACCTGGCAAGGCCAGCAGCCCGGCCAGCTTCAGCAGGTTGAAGCGGCTTTTCGTTTCCGGGTTGTTGGTGGTCGCGCTGAAAACGGCCCCCATCAGGGCCACGGCGCTGCTGGCAATACCGCCCAGCAGCGCCACCAGCCCACCCCAACTCCCCAGGCTAATGGCCAGCACGATACCGGCCGCCAGCAGCAGTACGCCGCCCAGGGCCAACAGCAGCCCGGCATTAAAGAAGGGTGCGTTTTTCTTCGGCTCGGGAGATGATGGAGTAGATAGAAGTGGGGACACCGGCGAAGCGTGAGTGGAGAAAATGAACCGGCTCCGATGGTGAGCCAACCTGCGTGCTGAACGAGATGACGGGGCCGCTGGCTGACTTTTAACCGGCGGTCGGGCCGCCGCCGGCGAGCTCAGTTGGGGCCGCACCAATGACATTAGCCGCAAAGGCGGCGGGCTGAGGGCACCCCGCGCCTCAGCCTTCCGTAGTGAAGGCGTAACCGGAGGCAATGCGGTGGCAAAGTGGGGCGTATGGCAGGCCGGCAACAGCGCCAGTAGCAGCAGGCGCTGCCAGTATCGGATGGTAGAAAACATGAGGTTAGGGGCGAAAGGAAGGCTGCCGCAAAGCTACCCGAGGGCCGCCCTTGCCCGGCCGCCGGATTTAATGCCCGCCCGGGTCGAGATAGGCCAGCAGCAGCACCAAGGCCGCTACGCCAGCCGTGATAATCCAGCCCAGGCCGCCCCCGCTGATGGCCAGCCCAATCAGGGCCACCACCAAGGCCACCATCGCCAGCAAGCCCAGCACCGTGAGGCCCAGCCCCTGCGCGGCCGGCGCGTGCGCCCGGTGCAAGAGCTGCCGCACGGGCCAGCGAGCCGCCAAGCGGGTTTTCGGAGTGGCCTGGCTGGCCGGGGCCGCAGCGGCAACAGACCAAGCAGTTGCTGCTGATGGAGCGGCTTGCGGGAGCAGCGCCTGAGCAGCTGTTGTTTCCTGAGCCGCTTCAGCCAGCGTTGCTGCTGCCGTTGCCGGCCGCTTCGCGCCGACGAGGCCAAGCCCGCCGGCTGGGGCGTCATTGGTCATTAATTCGGATAAAACAGGACTCGCTGCTACGCTTGGGTTTCGGTTAGCAGCCTTCGCAACCGTCGCTGGAATGGCGGAAGCGGCTTGGGAAGCAGTTGCGGGAATTACAGGAGCTGCTACCGCCGCCGGGCGGGAGGGTGCCCGCAGCACAATGGGCTGGAACGCGAAGCTGGCCCGGCTGCTTTGGCAGCCGCTGAGCAGGCCGGCCGCCGCCAGCAGCCCGAAGAGGAAGGCGGAAAAAGAACGAAAGCGCGTAGCAGCGGGCATAGAAAAAATCAGAAGGTGAAGGCCGGGCAGAGGCAGTACGAAGATGGCGCGATTTCCGCTACCCGGCCGCTAGTTTGCTGGCCGCCTGCCAACCGGTGCCGGCTCCCAGCGCCACGCCCATGCCGTTGCAGCGCACAGCCGCCAGCACCCCCGGCCGCGCCCAGTCGATAATCGGGGCCAGCGCGGGTCCGAAGCCCATCACGCCGCTCCAGCGGTAATCGATGCGGGGCTGCCGGCCGGGCACAATCACCTGACGCAACAGGGTTTCGAGGTAGACCTGCACCGGCGCGGTAAGGCCGGGCGCGGTGGTGGCTTCGGCCGCGAAATCGAGGTTGCGGCCCCCGCCCAGCAGAATGCGGTGGTCGGGCAGCTGGCGGAAATAGGCGTAGCCGTGGTCGTAGTGGAAGGTGCCGGGCAGCTGCACGTCGGGCAGCGGCTCGGTCGCCAGCACCTGCCCGCGTCCGGGCACCAGGTCCAGCTCGGGCAGCAGCTCGGTGGCGAAGGCATTGGTAGCCAGCAGCACCTGCCCGGCCGTCACTGACGCGCCGTTGGCCAGCCGCAATAGCTGGCCCGTGGCGGCAGGTTCAATGGCTTCCACGGCGCAATTCGTGAGCACGGGCACGTCGGCGGCCCAGGCGCGGGCAAGCAGGGCGCGCATCATGCGGCCCGTGTCGAGGCAACCCTCGTGCTCGTTTTTCAGCAGCGTGCCCACCCCGCCGAAGCCGAAGCGGCCCGCTTCGCCGCTGGCATCGGTAAAGGTGCGGGCCTGCTCCACCACCGGGGCCAGCAGGGCGTTGAAGTAATCGATTTTGTCGCGGCATTCAACTGCTAGCGCGGCATCTTCGTGGCGGAACAGCTCGTAGCCGCCCACCGGCTGGTAGTCGAGCGTGGCATCGCCCAGCAGGGCCCGCAGACGGGCCAGCCCGGCCCAGCGCGCGGCCACCACCGCCTGCAAGTCGCCGCGCTTCTCCTGCTCCAGCAATTCTGAAATCGACCCAAAGCAAGCAAAGCCGGCGTTTTTGGTGCTGGCCCCGCTGGGCAGCGGGCCGCGCTCCAGCACCACCACGCGCCAGGCGGGCCGCAATTGCTTCAGGTACAAAGCCGCCGTGAGCCCCACCAGCCCCGCCCCGATGATGGCCACGTCGGCCGGGCCGAACAAGGATTGGTGCTCCCAGTAGGAAAGATTGAGTTCAGACATAAAGAAGCATGTCTGTCATTGCGAGTGGAGCGCAGCGGAACGCGGCAATCCTTCCTCTCCGTGCGACCAGCCTGATAATATGACAAACTTTCTTCATGTAAAAATGCCCGCTACGTTAAGCATTGGGGTTTCGCGTCCAAAAAAGGGCTTGTCACATTATTGGGCTGGTCGCACGGAGAGGAAGGATTGCCGCGTTCCGCTACGCTCCACTCGCAATGACAGACGGGCCTAAAACGCCAGAATAACCTCCTCAATCACGTCGCAGGCGGCGTGCAGCTCAGCTTCGGTAATCACCAGCGGCGGGGCGAAGCGAATGATATCGCCGTGCGTGGGTTTGGCCAGCACGCCGCGCTCCATCAGGTTTACGCACACGTCCCAGGCCGTGCGGCCATCGGCGGCAGGGTTAATGATGACGGCGTTGAGCAAGCCTTTGCCGCGCACCAGGTCCACAGTGCCGGGCGCTTTCGCCCGCACCAGGCGCATGCGTTCGCGGAAGATTTCGCCCAGCCGGGCGGCGTTTTCGGGCAGCTTTTCTTCCACCAATACGTCCAGCGCGGCGCACATCACCGCGCAAGCCAAGGGGTTGCCGCCAAATGTGGAGCCGTGCTGGCCGGGCTGAATAGTGAGCATGATGTCGTCATCGGCCAGCACCGCCGACACCGGGAGC
>JANXMN010000232.1 GCA_025354605.1 Hymenobacter sp.
TGGCTTTTTTTAAAATGTCGAGTTCCTGCGCCAGCCGTTTATTGGCCGCGCGCAGCGCCCGCACCTCGGCGGCTTCGACTGGGTCGGCGGGCAAAGGCGGCTGGGCCGCTTTCTGCCAGGCGTAGAGCCGCTTGGGGTCGATATTCAGGGCGCGGGCAGCCGCCAACGTGGAACGGCTTTCGCTGGCCAGCCGCAGGGCTTCGGCGCGGAAGGCCGCATCATAACGCGGCCGTTTCGTAGGAGGAGCTTTTTCCATGGGCTTGGGAAGTTAACACCCAATTCTCTCCTGTTTAACCCGACCACCCCACTGATGCTAGTTCCCCGGTGACGATTACGGAAGTCACCGGAAAAAAAAAGACGTATCACTACGCCAACCTGCGGGCCTTTCGCGCCGACATTCGCCACCGCATGGATTCGTTGCGCGCGGCCGGTGTCGCTGTTGAATACGACACACTCGTTACCATCCCGATGGTAAGCGGCAAGTTGAAACCAATACACGATTAAGCTTTTCCACAAAAACCAACTACCATTTCCCATGAGTTCACTGGCAATCGAGCAACACCCGACGCAACGCTTGCAAAAATATGCGCGTGGTTCTACCCCGGACCAGGAGTAGGTTACCCGGATTTATTCATCGCCGTCACATACAAAATCGACGCTGAGACTAAACTGGCCAACCCAGCTACAAAAGACCATGATATTAAGATTCACTGCGCCCCGTTTAATCAAGGGCTGTCTGATGAGTTTCATGCCCCACACGTAACCCTGCATTTAGAGGTAAAAGGAAGCTTAATTACGTTCGATTCTCACTACACCTGCATGCCGATAGGTTCAACCAAGATTCATCTTGGTATCAAAGATTTTTTGGTGTTGACAAGAAAATTGCTCCTGCCAAAAAAGTCGCTATTGTTAGCGGGTGGATTAATACTGTGACTGGTGAAGGAGATTTTCACTGTCGCGCTTTCGGTAACTTTGAAAGACTTCATGCTGATTGAGGATTTTTAAGGCACCTAATATAGCCGTAGCATACACCAGTAAGCAAGGCTGGCCCGCATTGGGCCAGCCTTGCTTTTTTTACCTGCGGTGACATCTCGGCCTGCCAGGAATGGCAATCCGGAGTGCGAGAGTGGCAGACCCGTACTCCGGTTTGTCGTTCCCGGGCTCCGGTTTGGCACTCCCGGGCTCCGGTTTGCTACTCTCGTGCTTCGGTTTGGCGTTCTGGAGTTCCGGAATGCCACTCCCGTGCTTCGGTTTGGCGTTCCGGAGTTCCAGTTTGGCACTCCCGTGCTTCGGTTTGGCAAATCCGAGCACGGGAGTGCCCTCCCGAACACCGGAGGCCTCTCCCGAATACTTTTGGCCGTATCGCTCAATTTGCCGGATACAGCTATATTGCCGGTGTTTACTTTTCACTAACTCCTTTTTTGTATGCCCCGCAAACCCCGTGTTGCCATTCCCGAAAACCCCGGCGAGCTCCTGACCCTGGCCGCCGCCGTGTATGCCCAAGACCAAAAGCTCGGCGACAAATCGCCGCTGCGGGTACTGGAAGGCCCCAATACTTGGGCCACCACCGGCCCCACCGTGGCAGTCGCCCAAAAGCTGCAAGCCGAAATCGACCAGCAGGAGCGCAGCCTCAAGGTGCTCTACGGCCAGCGCCAGCCCTACCTCGACGCCATTGGGCCGCTGGTGCGCGCCTCCCGCGACACGCTCCTGGGGGTGCATAGCCAAAACCCCGCCCGCGTGGGCGATTACGGTTTTGATGTGGCCACGACACCGGCAGCTAGTTAAACCAACGCGTCGCGCCCCGGCTTTCATTGCCCAGCAAAAACCCCTGTCGACGCATCGATGGGGGTTTTTGCTGGGCTTGCAGGGAGGCTTCGGGGCCAGCCGGCGCAATCCCATGTGCCCACGGCACTTCCAACCCAACTTCCCGCCGTAGCTTTGACTGGCAAAAGGCCCCAACCCCCAACCCCTTTTGCCATGGCGGATTCCGCAACCCCCAAAATTGCCTTCGAGGCCCTCACCTACGACGACGTACTGCTGCTGCCGGCGTACTCCGAGGTTTTGCCCCGCGACTGCGACACCGGCACCCGCCTCACCGACCACATCCGGCTGCACACCCCGCTAATTTCGGCGGCCATGGACACCGTGACGGAATCGGATATGGCCATTGCCCTGGCCCAGGAGGGCGGGCTGGGCATCATCCATAAGAACATGTCCATCAAGGCGCAGGCTGAGCAGGTGCGCCGCGTGAAGCGCAGCGAGTCGGCCCTGATTGTGGACCCCTTCACCTTGCCGCCCACCGCCACCCTGGCCGACGCCCGCCACCTGATGCGCAAGCACAACATCGGCGGCATCCCGGTCGTGAACGAGGACCAACGCCTCCAGGGCATCCTCACCAATCGCGACCTGCGCTTCGAAAAGGACCTAACCCTGCCCGTCACCAGCGTAATGGTGCCCCTGGCCCGCCTCGTGACCGCTCCTGCCGGCATCACCCAGGCCGCCGCCGAAGCGCTGCTCACCGACAGCAAAGTCGACAAGCTGCCGCTGGTGGATGCCGACGGCCGCCTTGCCGGCCTGATGACCTACAAAGACATTCGCAAGCGCCGCCGCGCTCCCCACGCCAGCAAGGACGGGCAAGGTCGCCTGCGCGTGGGCGCCGCCGTGGGCGTCACGGCCGACCTGCTGGCCCGCGTGGCCGCCCTCGTCGAAGCCGGCGTCGACATCGTGAGCCTCGACACTGCCCACGGCCACTCCCGGGGCGTGCTCGATGCCGTGCGGGCCATCAAACAGGCCTACCCGACGCTGGATGTGATGGCCGGCAACGTGGCCACCGCCGCCGGTGCCAAAGCCCTGGCCGAGGCCGGGGCCGACGTCGTGAAGGTCGGGGTGGGGCCCGGGTCCATTTGCACCACGCGCATCATTGCCGGCATTGGGGTGCCGCAGCTTTCGGCGGTGCTCGAAGCGGCCCGGGGCCTGGCCGGCACCGGCGTTACGGTGGTGGCCGATGGCGGCATTAAGTTTTCGGGCGACGTGGTGAAGGCCCTGGCCGGCGGCGCGGCCGCCGTGATGGTGGGCTCGCTGCTGGCCGGCACCGAGGAAGCCCCCGGCGACCTTATCCTGTACGAAGGACGCAAGTATAAATCGTACCGCGGCATGGGCTCGGTGGAAGCCATGGAAGAAGGCAGCAAAGACCGGTACTTCCAGGATGCGGAGGACGACGTGAAGAAGCTCGTGCCCGAGGGCATTGTGGGCCGCGTGCCCTTCAAAGGCAATGTTTCGGAAGTTATTTACCAGCTGGCCGGCGGCCTGCGCGCCGGCATGGGCTACGTGGGGGCAGCCACCATCGAGGCGTTGCAGGCGGCGCAGTTCGTGCGCATCACCGGGGCTGGCCTGCGCGAAAGCCACCCCCACGACGTGCAGATTACCAAGGAAGCCCCGAATTATTCGAGCCGCTAGCATTTGGCGTTGGTTGGGGAGCGGGCCGCGCGGGCAATAGCCGGTGCGGCCCGCTTTTTGTATGCGGCGGCCGCCCCCTATTTCGCAGGGCGGCGTGTATCTTGCAAGCCGGTTGAGCGTCGCGGATGGTGCGGCGGGATGGCTTGAATTTGTTTCACCTGGTTATAGCCTGTGCCCCAACGCCTACGTCAATTTCTTCTTGGTTTTACCCTGCTGAGCTGGGTGCTGCTGCTGCTGAGTGCCCTCAGCCACGCGGGCGCGGGCGTTAGTCTGGGCGTGTGGCCGCAGTGGACCACGCAGCTCACCCAGGCGCTGTTTGTGCTGGGCGTATTCCTGTACTACCGCTACCAGTCCTCGCCTCTGCAGGGGCAGTTTTTCGTGCGCCTGCTGCAGCGCCTGCTCACCGGGCCGGGCCTGCTGGCGCTGGCCTGCGTGGGCCTGCACCTGCTGGAAGTGGCCGCGCAAAGCCAGCCGACGTTCAGCCGCAACAGCCTGTTATTTACAGGTATATACACACTGAATCTGGGCTTGTTCGTCATCTTTCTGGCCCGTGTCAACTATGCCTGGCGGGCGCTGGTGTTGTTCCGCTCATCGGCCAGCCTGCAAAAGCAATGGACGCTGTTTGAAGTTTTGCTCGGGTCCACGCTGCTGTTCCGCTTGGTTGGCGTCGACCCGCCGGGCTTTATCGGCGTGCCCATCGTGGTGGGCCTGGGCCTGTTCGGCGTGTACCTGAGCGGGCACCAGAAATGGGTGGCCTACCTCAACCAGCGCGCCAAGTGGCGCGCCGTGCTGCTGCAATCGGGCCTGCTGCTGGGGGTGCTCATCTTCGTGCAGTACTTCCGCCTCACGCAGGTCGCCCCGCAGCTCATTGCCCCGGAGCCGCAGTATGCCTTCCTGCTGCTCATGGCGTTTTTCTCGGCTTTCTATGCCCTGATTGGCCTGCTGGTAACCTTCTTCAACCTGCCCGTGTCGGACGTGGTGGAGCAGCGCCGCAACGAGATTTTGCGCCTGCAGCGCCTCACCCAGATTATCCAACGTGGCCAGACTTCCGGCGAGGTCTACCGCATTCTGCTCGAATCGGCGGCCCAGACCGTGCAGGCCGACGCCGCCTGGCTCGACCTCGACCCCAGCCACACCAGCGTCGACCCCGCCCAGAGCACGCTCTGCCTCAACTTCTCGCCTCAGCAGGCCCACGACCTGCGCCAGCGCCTGGCTGGCTACGACCTGCCCGACGGCGAGCTTATTACCAACGACCTGAACCTGCGGCCCGGTTTTGAGGACACCACCCAGCAGTACCGCTCGCTGCTGCAGCTGCCCCTGCGTGGCTTGCACTTCAACTACGGCATGCTCTACTTGCTGAAGTTGGAGCCGCACACCTTCCATCACGAAGACCTGAGCATTCTGCAAACCTTCACCGGCCAGGCCGTGCTCAGCATCGAAAACCTGGAGCTGGTGCAAACGTCGCTGGCCAACCAGCGCACTCAGGAAGAGCTGAAAATTGCCTCCCAGGTGCAGGATAGTCTCATTCCGAAAAACCTGCCCACGGATAACTGGTTCGATATCAGCTCGCACTCGCTGGCGGCCAAGGAAGTTGGCGGCGATTTCTACGACTTCCTGCACCTGCCGGGTCGGCGGCTGGCCGTCATCATCGGCGACGTGAGCGGCAAGGGCGTCACGGCCGCCTTCCACATGGCTCAGATGAAGGGCATCTTCCACTCGCTGATGCAGGAAAACCCGCTCGCCAAAAACGAGCGCGACAAGTTTCCGGTGCCCAGCAAGTTCATGGCCCAGGCCAACACCGCCCTCATTCACTGCCTGGAGAAATCGTCGTTCATCACCTCCTCGCTCTATATCATTGATTATGAGCAGGGCGGATTTGTGTTTGCCCGCGCCGGGCACTGCCACACGCTCTACTACCACGCCATGCGCGAGGAAGTGTTCTACTTCGAATCGCAGGGGCTCGGGCTGGGCATCATCCGCAACGACACCTACGAGAAGCACATCAAGAACCAGTTTTACGACTACAGCCCCGGCGATGTGATGGTGATTTACACCGATGGCATCGTGGAAGCCCGGGGCGGCAATGGCACCGACGAATACGGCGAAGACCGCCTGAAGCTGCGCCTCGAGGAAAGCTATTTCCAGGAAGCTGACGACATCAAAAACTACATCCTCGACGACCTCAACGGCTTTACCGCCGGTTACCCCATCCACGACGACCAGACCCTGCTCGTTATTAAGTTCAAATCGGCCCAACCCCCGCTGTTGGCCTGACGTATCGCCCTCATTATGAAAGTTACCGCTCAACCCTCCGCCGATACCCTTACCCTGCTGCTCGATGGCGAACTGGACGCCAGCTCGGCCATTGTGCTTGATACCGAGCTGGCCAAGCCTGATATTCTGAACTACCGCAAAGTCCTCATCGACTGCGCCAAGCTCAGCTATATTTCCTCGGCCGGCCTGGGCGTCTTCATCTCGCACCTGCAGCGCTTCCAGGATGCCAACGTCAAGCTGGTGTTCTTCAACATGCAGGAGAAAGTGTTCAACGTGTTCGAAATCCTGGGCCTCGATGCCTTAATGACCATCGTGCCCAGCGCCACCGAAGCCGAAGCAGCTTAAAAGAGTTATGAGTTAAAAGTTATGAGTTATGAGTTGGGCCAGCCGTTTCAATGCTGTTCAGTTTCATAAACGCTAACTCTTAACTCATAACTTTTAACTCATAACTCAAAATGAAGTCCACCCTTCGCGTTGCATGTTCGCGTGCCCACCTGCAGCAGGTGCGCGATTTCGTGCGCGATTACCTCAGCGCCCGGCCGCTGTCGGAGAAGGTGGTGAACCAAGTGGTGCTGGCCGTGGATGAGGTGGTGGCCAACTTCATCATCCACGCCAACGGCGAGGACGAAAGCCAGTTTCTGGACCTGCGCCTCGATTTCGACGACCACGACCTGAACGTAGAGATTGCCGACAACGGTGACACCATTTTCCAGCCCGGCCCGCACACGGCCCCCGATTTGCACGCTTATATTCAGGAAGGCCGCAAGGGCGGCATGGGCATGGCGCTGGTGAACCGACTCATGGACCGGGTCGAATTCTTCACCCGCAACAACCATACGGTGTGCCACCTGAGCAAGCATCTGGCCTAGCCGCTACCGCGCACTGACAAAGCATTTTGCGTCCTGTCGCCTTCGGCGGCAGGACGTTCTTTTTGCCGGTAGTGGCCCCGGCACGGAAAGTTGGTTAATTTCGCACCGGTAATTTTATGTCCGTCCGGCGGCGGCTTTGCTGCTCGCTGCTATCCGACTCTTTTTCTTCCCTATGCACAAACGCATTCTGTATGCCAGCGCGGCCGTTGCCGCGCTGTTGGCTGGCTGCCAGGCTTCGAAGCCGGCTACCACCACCCCGATGGCTACCAGCACCGGCCCCGCCGTCGAAATGCTGGGCACGTACCCGGTACCGGCCAACGAGTTTGCTTACGTGTACCGCAAAAACAATAGCTCGGCCGCCGACTATGGCACCCGCCAGAGCGTGACCGACTACCTCGACCTCTACACCAACTTCCGCCTGAAGGTGCTGGAGGCCGAGCAGCGCGGCCTCGATACCACGCAGGCTTTCAAGCGCGAGCTCGACGGCTACCGCCAGCAGCTGGCCCAGCCCTACCTCACGGAGAAAAGCGTAACCGACCAGTTGGTGCGCGAGGCTTACGACCGCATGGGCCAGGAGGTGAACGCCTCGCACATTCTCATTCGGGTGGCGCCCGACGCCACCCCGGCCGACACCCTGACCGCCTACAACAAGGTTGCCACCCTGCGTCAGCGCGCGGCTGCTGGGGGCGATTTTGCCCAACTGGCCCGCGAAAACAGCGAAGACCCGTCGGCTAAGGAGAACGGTGGCAAGCTGGGCTACTTTACGGCCATGCAGATGGTGTATCCGTTCGAGTCGGCAGCATTTAAAACCCCGGTGGGGCAGATTTCGCCGCCCATCCGCACGCGCTTCGGCTACCACCTCATTAAGGTGAACGACAAGCGCACGGCCCAGGGCGAGGTCAAGGTGGCCCACCTCATGATTCGCGTGAACCCCAGCGCCGCCAAGGCCGACTCGCTCACCGCCAAAAAGAAAATCGACGAGCTCTACAGCCGCCTGCGCAAGGGCGAGAACTGGGAAAAGCTCGTGGCCCAGTTCTCCGAAGACCAGGGCTCGGCCGCCAACGGCGGCGAGCTGCCGCCCTTCGGCACCGGCCGCATGATTCCCTCGTTCGAGGAAGCTGCCTTCAAGCTGCAAAAGCCCGGCGACCTTTCGGCCCCCGTGCAGACGCCCTACGGCTGGCACGTTATCAAGCTGATTGAGAAGCAGCCCCTGGCCAAATTCGCCGACCTCGAAGCCGGCCTGAAAAGCAAGGTGTCGAAAGACTCGCGCTCGGAGCTCAACAAAGCGGCCTTCCTCAAGCGCGTGCGCCAGGAAGACCAGTTCGTGGAGAATTCCGCCGCCAAAACATACACCTTCAGCAAAGCCGATACTGCCCTGGTGGCCGGCCGCTTTAAGTACGCCACGCCCACCGCGACGGCCAAGGCTGCCAAGAATGGCCTGACCGACAACTCGCCGCTGTTCAATATTAAGGGCAAAGCTTATCCGGTGAAGGATTTTCTGGCGTACGTGCAGCAAAACCAGCGGCCCCGCAGCGGCGCGCAGCCAGCCTTCCTGATGCAGCAGCTCTACGACCAGTACGTGGACCAAAGCCTGACCGAATTCGAAAAAAATAGCCTTGACACCAAGTATGAGGACTACCGCATGCTGGTGAAGGAGTACCGCGACGGCATCCTGCTGTTCCAGCTGATGGACGAGAAGGTGTGGAGCAAGGCCATTGAGGACACCGTGGGCCTGAAAAAATACTTCGCCGAGAACCAGGCCAAGTATCAGTGGGACCAGCGCGTGCAGGGCACCGTGGTGAGCGCCGCTACCCCTGCGCTGCTGGCCCGCGTGCAGAAGGAAATGAAAACTCAGCACTTCCCGCTGACCAAAAATCTGCCCGCCGCCGTGCTGTTCCGCCCCGGGACGGCCTCGCTCACCAAGGCGGGCGTGTTCTCGCTCGACGACCTGACCAAGCGCATGGCTGGCGATACCCTGATGCAAGCCACCCTGACGGGCCGCGTGCGCAAGGGCGAAAAGGCCAGCCTGGCCCGCGCCCGCGCCGACTCGTCGGCCCGCATGCTGACCCGCCGTGGTATTGCCGCCCGCCGTATTCGCCAAGCGGTGCAGGCCGCTCCGACTGCCGATGGCGGCACCCGGATTGCGCTGTTCACGGCTTCGCCGGCTGCCATCGAGGCGCAGCTCAACGAGCAGAACCCGCTGTCGGTGCAAATCAGCCAGCGCGTGTTTGCCAAGGGCGACAACAAGGTGATGGATGACCTGCTGGGCAAAGGCCCCGGCACCTATGAGGCGCAGAAAGACGGCCGCTACTATGCCGTCACCATCGACAAAATGCTGCCCGCCGGCCCCAAAACCCTGGCCGAAGCCCGCGGCCAGGCCACCAGCGACTACCAGACTTACCTCGAAAAGGAATGGATTGCGCAGATGCGCACCGCCCGCCCCGTGAAAGCAAACGAGGCGGAAGTGAATAAATTGATAACGAAGTAGCGCAGCCCGTAGCCCGCAGCCTTTGCTGCGTCCACGAGCGGAGAGAGTATAATCGCATGGCGCGGTCCCGCCTACTCGCCGTGCTTGTGGACGCAGCAAAGGCTGCGGGCTACGGTGCTTTTGCAACCCTCCGCCCCGGCCCCGACTCTGTTAAATTGTCCGCCGACGGATTTATGGTGAAATTTGTACGGCCGTTGGGGCGTTGTACCTCCAACGGCCCCGGCCCCGGCACCTGCCGCGGGCTATTATAGGAAGACTCTATGCTTGTGAAGATGAAACGCGCCGCCGCGCCTGCGCTGCTGACGCTGCTACTGTTACTGGGCCTCGCGCCCGTCTCGTGGGCCCAGCTGGGCATCAGCCGCCCCAAGGGGCAGGAGCTGCTCGACGGCATTATTGTGAAGGTGGACAACCAGATTGTGCTGCGTTCCGACGTGGAGCTGGTGTATGGGCAGGAAATGGCCCGCGCCGCCGGCAAGCCCTTGCCGCCCGACCTCAAGTGCAAAATCCTGCAAAGCCTGGTGCTCAACAAGCTGATGGTGGCCCGCGCCGAAGTCGACTCCGTGACCGTGGAAGACAAGCAGGTGAACAATGAAGTCGACCGCCGTATGGCCTACTTCGTGCAGCAGATTGGCTCCGAAAAGCGCCTCGAAGAGCAGTACGGCAAATCCATCAAGTCGCTGAAAGACGACCTGCGGCCCCAGATTAAGGACCAGATGGTGCAGCAGAAAATGCAGGAAACCATCACCGGCAAGGTGGCCGTGACGCCCCGCGAGGTGGCCCAGTACTTCACCCGCATTCCCAAGGATAGTCTGCCCTATTTCAGCACCGAGGTGGAGGTGGGCCAGATTGTGGTGCCTGCCCAGGTGAACGACAAGGCCAAGCAGGCTGCCATTGCCAAGCTCAACGACCTGCGGGCGCAGGTACTGGCTGGGGCCGACTTCGCCACCCTGGCCAAGGCCAATTCCGAAGACCCCGGCTCGGCCAAGGAGGGCGGCTACCTGGGCTTCTTCAAGCGCGGCGAGCTGGTGCCCGAGTACGAGGCCGCTTCGATGAAGCTGGAGCCGGGGCAGATGTCGCCGGTGGTGCAGTCGCAGTTCGGCTTCCACCTCATTCAGTTTATCGAGCGCAAGGGCACTACCTACTCCACGCGCCACATTCTGCTCAAGCCCGAAACCGGCGCGGCCGACCTCAGCACGTCGTCGAAATTACTCATCCGCCTGCGTCGCCAGGTGCTGAGCGATAGCATCACCTTCGCCAAAGCGGCCAAGGACAACTCGACCGACAAGCAAAGCGCTAACAACGGCGGTCTGTTGAGCAACCGCGCCGACGGCGGCTCGCGTCTGCCCCTCGATAAGCTCGACCCGGCCATCTTCTTCACCATCGATACCATGAAGGTGGGCCACATTACCCCGCCGCTGCCCTACCGCACCGACGATGGCAAGGATGCCATGCGCATTATCTGGCTGAAATCGAACACGGCACCTCATCAGGCCAACCTGGAGCAGGATTATCAGAAAATTGCCGCCGCCGCCCTCAACGAGAAAAAGACCAAAGCCCTTGATGAGTGGTTTGCCAAAAACCGCGGCACGGTGTACCTCGAAGTAGCGCCGGAATATGCCCAGTGCAAGGTGCTCGACGTGGCGGAGAGGTGAGTGGCGATAAAAAGAACGTCATGCTGAGCGCAGCCGAAGCATCTCGCGTGCTGAACTAATTCCTGACGATTGGATTACTACCACACGCGAGATGCTTCGGCTGCGCTCAGCGTGACGAGCTATACTACTTCTTAAAATCCCGAATGGCTCAATTCCAAAACGACAAAGAAGCCGCCGATGCCCTGGCTGCCGCCTTTCAGCAGCTACGCCAGGAAATCGGCAAGGTCATCGTGGGGCAGGATGAGGTGGTACGGCTGGTGCTGACGGCCGTATTTTCGCAGGGCCACAGCCTGCTGGTGGGCGTGCCCGGCCTGGCCAAAACCCTGCTCATTCAGACTATTGCAGACTCGCTGGACCTGTCGTTCAACCGCATCCAGTTCACCCCCGATTTGATGCCTTCGGACATCGTGGGCTCGG
>JANXMN010000574.1 GCA_025354605.1 Hymenobacter sp.
GGCCGTTTCGTAGGAGGAGCTTTTTCCATGGGTTTGGGAAGTTAACACCCAATTCTCTCCTGTTTTACCCGACCACCCCAAAGCACCAGATTCTTGAAATTCACTCCAAAACTTAGGTCACCCGATTTATTTGCCCTAACCATTCTTTCTTCGGGACCATTTTTACCTACACGGTAAACCTCCAGCTTCGGGGTAGCAAAATAGGTCCATATTTCGGAGTAAATAGCCCCATCAATCAGGAGTATTGGCTGGGTTGCTTGGCTGATTAGCTGTACATCGAGGGCTATCGGCTCCCGATACTTATAAGTCGTTTTCAGGCTTGTAGCTACGCAACGCACCATAGTGGTATCCGCTAAGGAAATTGCTTGGGCCTGAAGCTTCGCAACGCTTCCCCAGCAGCCGAACAGGACCAGTAGTAAGCAGCGCATAGGTTCAAATAAAAACGTGGTGAGCAAAAGAAGCTTGGCCGCCGGCATAATGCCGACTCAGCCAAACCTTGCACAGCTACGAAAGTAGGCGGTGCGGCCTTTCCGCGTTTCTTTGGGGGAAATTCCAACTCCGTGCCCTCCGTATATATGACCGAATCTCAACCCAACCAGCCGCATTTCCAGCGGGCCATTACCCTTTTCGATGCCATCATGCTCGTTACCGGCAGCATGATTGGCTCGGGCATCTTCATCGTATCGGCCGACATTGCCCGGCAGGTGGGCAGCGCCGGCTGGCTGCTGGTAGTGTGGCTGCTCACGGGTTTCATCACCATGGCCGGGGCCATCAGCTACGGCGAGCTGGCCAGCATGTTCCCTAAGGTGGGCGGGCAGTACGTGTACCTGCGCGAAGCCTTTGGCCGGCTCACCGCTTTCCTCTATGGCTGGACGTTGTTTCTGGTGATTCAGACCGGCGTTATCGCGGCCGTGGCCGTCGCCTTCGCCAAGTTCACGGGCGTGCTCCTGCCCTTTTTCAGTGTGAAGAACGTGCTGTTTCACGCCGGCAGCTTCGAGTTCAGCAGCGTGCAATTGCTGGCCATAGCGCTCATCATCGCCATCACCGCGCTGAATGCGCAGGGCGTGCGCACGGGCAAGCTCATCCAGAACGTGCTGGGCAGCACCAAACTCATCGCGCTGGCCCTGCTCATCATTTTCGGCGTGGCGCTGGGCCTGAACCACGAGGCCATCGCCGCCAACTTCGCCGACCTCTGGCACGCCACCCGCTACCCCGCCCCGGGCGTGAGCGCGGCTCCGCTGGCTATTAGCGGCTACTCGCTGGTCATCGCTATCGGCATGGCCATGACGGGCTCGCTGTTCTCGTCCGACTCTTGGAATAACATCGGCTTCGCGGGCGAGGAAATCCAGAACCCCGAGCGCACACTGGTGCGCAGCATGGCCATTGGCACGGCCATCGTCACGGTGCTCTACATTCTCATCAACGTGGTGTACCTGCTGGTGCTGCCCCTGCACGGCTCGCCCGAGGCGGCCACGGTGGCCGGCCGCGGCATCCAGTACGCCACCGACGACCGCGTGGCCACGGCCGTAGCCGAGTCAGTGCTCGGCAAGGCTGGTGCCTACGTGATGGCCGTGCTCATCATGCTCAGCACCTTCGGGGCCAACAACGGCATCATTCTGAGCGGGGCGCGCGCCTACTTCGCCATGGCGAAGGACGGCCTGTTCTTCCCCGGCCTGGCCCGCCTGAACGGCACCGGCGTGCCCGGCCGCGCGCTGTGGGCCCAATGCCTGTGGGCCAGCCTGCTCTGCCTGAGCGGCTCCTACGGGCAGCTGCTCAACTACGTGATGTTTGCCGTGATTCTATTTTACGTGGTCACCATCATCGGCATTTTCGTGCTGCGCCGCACCCGGCCCGAGGCCCCGCGCCCCTATCGCGCCTGGGGCTACCCGGTGCTGCCCGGCCTTTACGTGCTGCTGGCCAGCACTTTCTGCCTCATCCTGCTCATTGCCCCCGACACGGCCGAGTTCTCGCGGCGCGGCCTGGGCCTGGTGGCGCTGGGCTTGCCGGTGTACTACCTGTTCCGCAACCGCTTGGGCGGTAGCAGCAGCTAAGGCCATTATCCAGCTCACCGCGAGCAGTCGGCTTCCACCTGTCAAACACGAAAAAGCCGGCCTTTCATGCGAAAGGCCGGCTTTTTACTACCGAAGCATATCGGCAAGCTTGCCTAATTGCGCTTGCGGCCCGCTTTGGCACGGGGAGTCAGGGTCACGCTCACCGCCTTGTTGCCGTGGGTGGTTACGGTTTCGTCGTCGTAGCCGCCGTAGCCGTAGGTGAGCACGTTGTCGGCATTGGCGGGCACTTCAATCGAATAATTGCCGCTGGCATCGGTGCTGGCAATTTTATTGCTGCCTTTCAGGAAGATGGTCGCGCCGGCCATCGGGCGGCCGTTTTCATCTTCGATTTTACCGTTGAGCGTCGCAGTAGTGGGCGCGGCCGGCTCGGGAGCCGCTACCGGAGCGGGGGCCGGGGCGGCCACCGGGGCAGGGGCCACTTCAGCTACGGCGGCTGCTTCGGCGGGCGCGGTGGTTGTCGTGGTCGTCGTGGTAGTGGCTTCAGTTTTTGGTGCGGTGGTTACTTTGGTCGTCGTGGTGGCGGCGGCGGTAGTCGCTTCGGCCGTCTTGGCGGCGGCGGGGTCTTCGGCCGGAGGCACGGCACCCGTCACGGCCGCATCGCTGAGCATGAACGAAGGCGTTACCGAAGCCATGCCCGTGCCTTTGCCTTTGGGCAGGGCGACGTAGGCTACGACCAGTGCCACGATGACAGCTAGCAAAATGTAAGTCAACCGATTATTCCCACCCGACACAACATCCTCATCCTGGGCATCCAGGTTGGGGTTATATTCTTCTTGTGGGGTATTCTGTAAATTATTGGGGTCCATAGGGTCAGAGAAATAAAAGCGGTTGAGTTAAGGAAGGAATTCATTTTCCGGCAACTGTCTGCGTGTCCGGCTGCGCAAGTTATGTATTTGCGCAGCTATTCCGCAATAATAATAATCCTGATGCGCATTCGCTTCTTCACATACCCGGTTTCTCGGCCGGTTACTGCTTATACCCGACGAAGCCGACAATTCCCCACTTCGGGGAATTGTCGGCTTCCGTTTTGCTAGATGAGCCGGCAGCGGGTAATTCAGCTATTCGCTGCCGGCCGCTTCGGCGGCAGAAGTAGCGGGGCCGCTCGCGGCCGCGTCGCCAAACTTCTGCTCGCGGGTGCGCAGCTTATCCAACTCGTAGCTGCCCTCGGCCTCGAAACCCGGGCCCTGGGCCTGCTCGCCAGCATCTTGGTGGTTGTTACCACCCTGGGGCTCGGTTTCGGAGCCGCCGATGTGCAGGTTTTCGAGCTGGTCTTTCTGGTTGCTGCGCTGGGTGTAGCCGTGGGCCCCGATGTTGCGCTGGGCCGTCGGGTCGCTGGTTTCTTTGCCGTTGCTCTGCGACTGCTTATACTCCTTTTCCTGCTCCAGAGCAGCATTTTTGGCAATGCCTTCGGGGGAATCGTCGGCGGCGTTGGGGGTCGTCTTATCGGTATTCATGGGGCAGGACGTTAGGTGGATTTGATGCCGCTTGGTACGCAGCCGGCGGCCCGGCGGTTGGCCGGCACCGGCCCGCATCCGTACTTACCCGCTACCGGCACTATTGACGGCCGGAAGCCGGCCGGCGGCTTTTAGGCAAATAAAAAGCGGGCGGGTGGCCCAATGCCATCCGCCCGCCGGGAGCTGGTTCACGACTGGAAAACTGCTTTATTTCCGGTCATTCAGCGCCCAGTCGTAGGGGTAGTAGTCGACGGCGTAGGTGGTCGGAATCGGCTTGCTATCGCGGAACTGGTTGAGGTAGGCGAGCGTGGTTTTGCCGGTAGCTTTGAAATCCGCCTCGTACCACTTGAAGATTTCCGAAACCAGCACTTTCTTATCCTTGTCGTCGACCCGGATGAATTTCGGGTCCTGGAGCACCTTCCGGGCCTGCACCGTGAGCTGGGCATCGACCTGGTTGCCCACGAAGGCCTGCCGGTTGAAGCGCGGGCAGCCTTTGGCCCCGCACACCAGCGCGAAATGCACGCGCGGGTCGTGGAAGGGCTCCCGCAGCTTCTTGGCTTCGAGGTCGTTGAGGGTCATTTTTTCGCCGGCCACCGTCACCAGGTTCTTATCGAAGAAGCCCGGTATTTTTTGCACTGAAGCGGCCGGATAGTGGGCCGCCACTTCGCTAATGACCATCACGTTGTAGGCATTCAAGTAAAAGGCTTCGCGGTCGCGGTCGGTGGCAGCGCTGGCATCGAAAGTTTCGTAGCGGTGCACCAGGGCCTTCAGCTCCAGGGGGTTGCGCTTCAGCGCACCGTAGTTGACGTTGCCGTTCTCATCGATGAACTTGGCAAAATAGGCCGAGGTAGCGGCCGGCAGGGCCGGCATAGGCGGGGCCGCTATGGCCGGGGCCAGCGTGGCCAGCAGCAGGCCGGCGGCCAGCAGCAGCCGGGGCATCAGGTTACAACTGTAAGATAGGAGCTTACGCATAATCAGGAATAAAGAAATGAGGAAAATGGGCCAGCGCCCGTAAGGAATACGCGTTATGCAGTCAATCATTACACCACAAACGTAAGCAAAGCTCCGCCGTTGATTGTTGCCGGGGCCGGTTACTTTTGGCCTGGCCACTACTCCCCTCCTGCTTATGCACCTCGTTATCATCGGCAACGGCATTACGGGCGTGACGTGCGCCCTCACCGTGCGGCGGCTCGCGCCCACCGCCCGCATCACGCTGGTATCGGCCGAGAGCCCGCACCATTACTCCCGCACGGCCCTGATGTATGCCTACATGGGCCACCTGCGCTTACCCGACCTCAAACCCTACGAAGACTGGTTCTGGGAAGAAAACCGGCTGGGCCTGGCCCACGCCACCGCCACTGCCCTCAACACGGCCGAAAACCTGGTCACGCTCAGCGACGGCACCACCCTGGCCTACGACCAGCTGCTGCTGGCCACCGGCTCCGAAAGTAAGCTGTACGGCTGGCCGGGCCAGCATCTGGCTGGCGTGCAGGGCCTTTACGGCCTGCCCGACCTCGCCGCCATGACCCGCGACACCCACGGCATCAGCCGGGGCGTAGTGGTGGGCGGCGGCCTCATTGGCGTGGAGCTGGCCGAGATGTTGCACACCCGGGGCATTGAGCCGGTGGTGCTGGTGCGCGATGCCCGCTATTGGGGCGCGGTGCTACCCCCCGAAGAAGCCAACTTGGTAGACCGGCAGTTTCGTGAAAACCACGTGCCCGTGCGCTACAACACCGAATTGCGCGAGATTCTGGGCGATGAGCACGGCCGCGTGCGCGCCGTGGTGACCACGGCCGGCGACGAAATTGCCTGCCAGTGGGTGGGCCTGGCCACCGGCGTGGTCCCCAACCTGACGCTGGCCAAAACCTCGAACGTGGAAGTCGATAAGGGCATTCTGGTGGATGAGTTTCTGCGCACCAGCGTGCCCAACGTGTTTGCGGCCGGCGACTGCGCCCAGCACCGGCGGCCGGCGGCCGGCGAGGTGCTCATCGAGCAGCTCTGGTACACGGGGCGCATGCAGGGCGAAACCGTGGGCCACACGCTGGGCGGGCAGCCCACGACTTACCGGCGCGGCATCTGGTTCAACTCGGCCAAGTTCTTCAACCTCGAATACCAGACCTACGGCCAGGCTCCGGCCGGGCCCACCGAAGGCATCAGCAGCTTCTATTGGGAACACCCGTCGGCACGGGTGGCGCTGCGCATCTACTTCGGCGCGGCGGCCCCGCACGCGGTCACGGGCTTCAATGCCATGGGCCTGCGCCTGCGCCACGAGGTGTGCGAAAAGTGGATTCGGGCGCAAGCGCCGGCCGCCACCGTGCTGGCCCACCTGGGCGCGGCCAACTTCGACCCCGAGTTTTTCCCGCAGCACGAAAAGGCCATGGTGGCCGACTTCAACCGGCAGTTTCCCGGGCAGCCCGTGGTGCTAAAGCAACGTAAGGGCCTGCGCGCCATGTTTGGCTAAGTTGGGCGAGGTTTCGCAAAGCTTTTTGTTAGACGGCAACTTTGCGGGACTTTGCCTAACTCCGCGAAACCGCGCACTACATCCAAACCACTCTATGGATTTCTCCAAACTATACCGCCCTTCCGCCCTCAACAGCTTCCAGTTCATTGCCCTCACCGGGCTGCTGATGAGCGCGGGGGCGCATCTAATCCTTTACTTATTCGTGGGCCACACTCCGCCCGGCTTCGGCTGGCTGTATGTGTGCTGGGCCGGGCTGTATGCGCTGGCTTCGCTGAAAAACCTGTTTGGCAAGCCCGAAGAGCCGCACCACCATTAACCTTCAGAACGTCATGCTTCGCTACGCTATACATGAGGTTCTGATTTCTCCTAACCCATTTTACATGTCACCCACGCTCACCCCGCCCCTGCCTTCTTCCTCGCCCGCCGAAAAGCTGACCTTGGCGGTAGTGGCCGGTGGCTTGCTGGCCCTGCTGTTGGCCTGGGCCGACACCGACCCTGCCCGCCGCCACACCTGGTTCTGGCTGGCCGTGGGGCTGGTGAGCGCCGGCACCCTGGCCTGGAGCAGCCTGAAATTCGGCCGGCACCCCGCCGGCGTGCAGCAGGACAACCTCTGGCGGCGCGCCAGCACCGGGCGCGGGGCCCTGGCCTGGGTAACCGGGCTGGTGCTAACGGGCTTCTATGTCGTGCTCTACTGGTTCAGCGACGGCGACGGCAAAGGCAGCTTTGGCCTGCTCACCCACCTGGTGCACCCGCTCGACGGCCTTAGCCAGCTGCTGCGCGGCCGCCCGGCCGACCAGTGGTTTCTCTACGGGACCTTCTACACGCTGGCGGTGCTGCTGATGGGCAGCCGCGCCCTGCTCAAGTACCGGCACTCGCGCTACCAGCTCATTCGCACCAGCTCGGTGATGTTCTTTCAACTGGGCTTCTCATTTCTGATTCCCGGGCTGCTCCAGTTTTTCCAGAAGCCCGAGTTCTACTTCGACTACTTCTGGCCCCTGCACTACCAGTACCTGTGGCCCAACGACGTGCAGGACCTGCTGAAAAACGGGGGCCTGGGCGTATTCATGGTGTTCTGGGGAGCGGTGATGTCGTTTGTAGCCACGCCGGTGCTCACCTACTTCTACGGCAAGCGCTGGTACTGCTCGTGGGTGTGCGGCTGCGGCGGCCTGGCCGAAACTGCCGGCGACCCCTACCGCCAGCTGGCCGATAAAAGCCGCGCCGCCTGGCGCTGGGAAGTGCGCATCATCTACACCGTGTTGGGGCTGATAATTACCATTACCGCGCTGCTCTGGGTGCAATTTGCCACCCACGGCGAGTTGCTGGGCCAAGTGGGCACGGTCGCGGCCAAGTGGTACGGCTTTGCCATCGGCTCGGTGTTTTCGGGCGTGATTGGGGTGGGCTTCTACCCCATCATGGGCGCGCGGGTGTGGTGCCGGTTCGGCTGCCCGATGGCGGCCTACCTGGGCCTGCTGCAAAAGCATTTTTCCCGCTTCCGCATCAGCACCAACGGCGCGCAGTGCATCTCGTGCGGCAACTGCTCGAACGTGTGCGAAATGGGCATCGACGTGAAGCAGTACGCCCAGCGCGGCGAGCCCATCGTGCGGGCCTCGTGCGTGGGCTGCGGCATGTGCAGCACGGCCTGCCCGCGCGGCGTGCTCAACCTCGAAAACGGCCCGCGGGAAGGACGATTCCAGGCCTCGGCATTGATTCACGCCGACTCGTTGCGGATTCTATAAGGTGCAGGTGTCTCCCTGCCGCGCCCTTCACGCCGGCCGCGGCCGGTACACGCCGAACAGCAGGTCGCTGGGGTGCTGCGCCAGGAAAGCATCTTCCAGCCGGCACAGCTCGGCCAGCAGGGCCTGGGCTTCCGGGTCGGCTTCGTTGGTGAAGTGGTGGGCAATGTCCTTGAGCACGAGGGTCAGAATATTGCCGCCGAGGGCTGCTTCCTCCAGCGGCTCGAAATGATGGCGCAGAGCCGGCACAATTCGGTCCGACTCGGCCGCTTCGGAAGGGTCGGCCAGCACCATGCGCCACCGCCCGGGGCCGCTGACGTGGTTTTTGAGCTGGCGTGAGAGGTAGCGCACCCGCAGGCGCGGCGGCACCACGTCGCGCAGAATGCGGTTGGTTTCGGCCAGCTGAGCTGCGGTCCATTGCAGGCGGGCGGGCCCCACAAAGTCGTTGAGCACGAGCAGGCCATCAGGGCGCAGGGCTTGGCGCACCCGCGCCACGATGCCGTCCACATCGCGAAAATGGTGCAGCGCCGAATGAAACAGCACCACGTCGCAGGAGGCGGGCGACAGGGCCAGCGCATTCACGTCGGCCACCTCGGTGCGGAAGTTGGTGAGGCCCTCGGCCCGCGCCACGGCGGCGGCCTGCTCCAGCAGCCGGCCCGCGATGTCGAGGCAATGCACCTCGGCAAACTGCGGGAGCCGGGCGAAGGCCAGCTCGTGCGAGGCGGCCCCGCTGCCCAGCGACAACAGCCGCAGGCCGCGCCGCCCGGCCAGGTATTTCTCCGCCACGTAGGCTTCGTAGGGCTGGTCGGGCTGGCCGGTCATGCGCGTGTTCCAGCGGCGGCGCACGGCGGGCACCTGCCACCAGTTGGCCGCCCGCAGCGTGGGGTCGTCGAAGGCCGAGCGGGTGCGCGCCAGGGCATTGGACCGCAGTTTCGAGAGCAGAAACGGCAGGCCCCGCTGGCGCAGCTTGGCCAGGGTTTCACGGAAGTCGTCGGCGGTAATCAGGGGCATCGGCAGCGGCTTGGGAGGCTGCAAACTTACCCTGTAGCCGCGTAGCACGCCAATAGCCGCCCTCGCTCGATTCCCCGCGAAGGTTGCGCTGGCTCCGGCCGTTTATACTGCCGGGGTTGCTGATTCCAGCTGCTGCTTCAGCATGGCGTTGCGAGCCAGCAAAAACCGCGTCAGGTAGCGCTGCAGAAATAGGGCATCAACCCACCGACCCAAAAAACCCAGCGGGCTGCTGAATTCGAACACGTCGCGCACGCGGGTGCCACCGGCCACGGCTTCGAAATAATGGTCGTGCCGCAAGGTTTTAAACGCTCCGCGAACCAGCTCATCCCGAAAATGATGCGGCGGCGTGGCCACCGAAATTCGCACCGTCAGCCGCTGGCGGATACCGAAGTGCCGGCCCTCCCAGGTTATCACGTCGCCGACTTGCAACTGGCCGCTGGCGGGGCCGGCGACCACCCGCTCCCCGGTTTGCCGGGTCGAATCGAGATGAGCCTGCACGTCGAGCGCCAACGCGTAGCAGGCGGCCGGCGGGACGTGCACCAGCATTTCGAGTTCGATGCGGGCCATTCGGCGGGTTAGGCGGGCAGCCCGCGCAGCACCTCTTTGGCGTTGCTCACGTGGTCGGTGGCGCCGCTCAGCGAGTTGAAAATGTATTGAATTACGCCGGCCTTGTCAATCACGAACGTGACGCGGCCGGGCAGCAGGCCCAGCATGGCGCGCGGCACCTCGTAGAGTTTGCGCACTTTGCCGTCGGCATCGGCCAGCAGCTCGAAGGGCAGGCGGTGCTTCTGGCTGAATTTCTGGTGCGACTTCTCGCTGTCGGAACTGATGCCGACCACTTCGGCCCCCAGGTCCTTGAAGTCCTCATACTGGTCGCGGAACGAGCAGGCTTCGGCCGTGCAGCCGGGCGTGTCGTCTTTGGGGTAGAAATAGAGCACCACGTGCCGGCCGCGCTGCTCGCTCAGGCGAAATGGCTGGCCGGAAGTAGTGGTGAGGGTGAAATCGGGCGCGGGCTGGCCAACCTGAAGCATAGCGTGGTTTATTAATTGAGGCCGCAAGGTAACCCCGGCGTAAGGCATTGGCTGGAGCCGCGTCATCTTTGCAAATCGTTAGCCCTTTGCCCCCATGCCCGAGCCCCGCGTCAGCGTCATCATTCCCGCCCACAACGAAGCCCGGGCCATCGGCCTGGTACTGGCCGAAATCCCGGCCGGTCTGGCGCAGGAGGTCATCGTGGTCGACAACAACTCGTCGGACGACACCGCCGCCGTGGCCCGCGCCGGCGGGGCCACCGTGCTGCGCGAGCCCCGCCCCGGCTACGGCTACGCCTGCCTGGCGGGCATGGCCCACGCCTTCGGCCAGCCGCAATCCGCGCAGCCCGACATCGTCGTATTTCTCGACGGTGACCATTCCGACTTCCCCGAACAGATGCCCGAACTCCTGGCCCCGCTGCTACGCGGCGAAGCCGACCTCGTGATTGGTTCCCGGGCCTTGGGCGAGCGCGAAAAAGGCTCGCTGCTACCCCAGCAGCGCTTCGGCAACTGGCTGGCGGCCCGCCTGCTGAACCTGCGCTACGGCGGTACCGTCACCGACCTCGGCCCCTTCCGGGCGGTGCTGGCCCCGGCCCTGCTGCGCATAGCAATGGAAGACAAAACCTACGGCTGGACCGTGGAAATGCAGGTGAAGGCCGCCCGCCTGGGCCTGCGCACCGTGGAAGTGCCCGTGCGCTACCGCAAGCGCATTGGCACCAGCAAGGTATCGGGCACGGTGCGCGGCACGCTGGGGGCCGGCTACAAGATTCTGTGGACGATTTTCAAATACTGGTAATGAACCTGAAGGTGCCGCTTTTGCAACGTCCGGCTGAAAGCCCGACCAATACCGCATGACGTACCTATGATGCTCATCAAATCCCCAACCGCTTCGATATCAAGGCGCGGGTAAATTTATGGCTCGGGCCGTGTTGCCGGGCATTTCTTATTTTGCTTTGATAGTATCGAATACCCTTTTTTCGTTTTGTTGATGGTGGCCCTGCCCGTTCTGCTGGTAGTGCTTTACTGCCTGTCGCTGCTGTTTATCCTGATTTTCAGCGCGGGACAGTGGCAGCTGACGCGGTTGGCGCACCGGGCCTACGCCCAGGGTCTGCCCCCGCGCCCCCCGGCCCCGGCCGAGTGGCCCACCGTGCTGGTGCAGCTGCCGCTCTACAACGAGCAGAACGTCGTGGAGCGCGTCATCGACGCCTGCGCAGCCCTGGATTACCCCGCCGACCGCCTGCACATCCAAGTGCTCGACGACTCGACCGATGCCACCGTGGAGCTGGCCGCCGCCCGGGTGGCCTGCCACGCCGCCCGGGGCCTGCGCATCAGCCACCTGCGCCGGCCCGACCGCGCCGGCTACAAGGCCGGGGCCCTGCGCTACGGCCTCGAAGGCAATTCCGACGAGTTCGTAGCCATCTTCGACGCCGACTTCGTGCCGGCCCCCGATTTTCTCAAGCAGGTCCTCCCGTTTTTTTTGCCCGATGCTCACATCGGCGTGGTGCAAACCCGCTGGGGCCATTTGAATGAGGACGAGTCGCTGCTGACCCGGCTGCAGGCCTTCGGGCTGAACGCGCATTTTCTTATCGAGCAGGTGGGGCGCACGTTCGCGGGCTACTTCATCAACTTCAACGGCACGGGCGGCATCTGGCGGCGCGCTTGCATCGACGATGCCGGCGGCTGGCATACGGATACCCTCACCGAGGACCTCGACCTGAGCTACCGTGCCCAGCTGCGCGACTGGCGCTTCGTGTACCGGCCCGACGTGGTGGCCCCCGCCGAGCTGCCCGCCGTGATGGATGCCCTCAAGTCGCAGCAGTTCCGCTGGACCAAGGGCGCGGCCGAAACCGCCCATAAGCACCTGGCGCAGGTGTGGCGCTCGGCCCGCCCCCTGCCCCTGAAGCTGCAGGCCAGCCTGCACCTGCTCAACAGCAGCGTGTACGTCGTCATCCTACTCATGGCCCTGCTCAGTGTGCCGCTGGTGTTTGTGCGGGCCGAATACCACCAGTACAAGCTGGTTTTCCGGCTGGCCTCGGTGTTTCTGCTGGGCTTCGCGCCGCTGATTTATTACTACTACTCGGCCTGGCGGCTGGCCCACCCCGACAAGCCCGTTTGGCGCTACCCGGTTTTTTTTCTGCTGTTTTTATCGGTATCGATGGGCCTGGCCCTGCATAACACCCGGGCCGTGCTATTGGGCTGGCTGGGCCGCCGCACCCCGTTTGTGCGCACGCCCAAGGCCGGCACCGTCGCCACCGCCAAGCGGCGGCGCTACCGCACCGGCGGCGTGGGCGGGCTGGTGCTGCTCGAAGGGCTGCTGGCCCTGTGTTTCGCCTTTGGCTTCGCGGCCGGCCTCTACTTCGATGACTACGGCCTGCTCCCCTTTCACGCGCTGCTGACCGTGGGCTGCGCGGTCGTCTGCTACTACTCGGTGCGCGATGACCGGTAGCGAGCCAACTGCGCCAACGCCGGCCCCGGCGGCGTCCCGGAAAACGCCACGCCCATCGCTGGCGCAGCTGGCGGCGCTGGCGGCCTCGGGCGCAGCCTACGCGGGCCTGGCCTACGACACACCGCGCGTGGCCTTCGGGCAGCTGCTGGGCCTGGCTGGAGTAGCGCTGCTGGCCTACGCGCTGCTGCTGCGCACGCGGCTGCCGCTGCGCTGGGGCCTGGGCGCGGCGCTGGCTTTCCGGCTGCTGTGGCTGCCCGCCGAGCCCGCCCTGTCCGACGACGTGTACCGCTTCCACTGGGACGGCCTGCTGGTGGCGCACGACGTCAACCCCTTCCGCTTCCGGCCCGACGAGCTTATTGCCGACGGTGGCCGAGCCGCTTTCCCCGACGCTGCCACCCGCGCCGTGGTGCTGCCCGAGCTACAGCAGCTGTACCGGCAGCTCAACTCGCCGCATTACTACTCGGTGTATCCCCCCGTGTGCCAGGCCATTTTTGGGGCGGCGGCCGGGCTGTTTCCGCACTCAGCCGGCGGGTTTGCCACAGGACTGCGGCTGGCCATTGTGGCGGCCGAGGCGGGCAGCGCCTGGCTGCTGCTGGCTCTGCTGCCGGCCGGGGGCCTGGCCCGGGGCCGGGCGCTGCGCTACCTGCTGCACCCGCTGGTCATCATCGAGCTCACCGGCAACCTGCACTTCGAGGCCCTGGCCCTGAGCTTTGTGCTGCTGGCGCTGTGGCTGCTGCACCGGCAGCAGTGGGCCCGCTCGGCGGTGGCGCTGGGGCTGGGGGTGGCCGTGAAGCTGCTGCCGCTGCTGGCCCTGCCGTTGCTGGTGCGGCGGCTGGGCGGGCGGCGCTTCGCGGCCTACGCCGCGGTGCTAGCCGCCACGGTGCTGGTGCTGTTCGGCCCTTTTCTGTCGCTCGATTTGGTGGTGCACATTGCCCGCAGCCTCACCCTGTACTTCCGCAGCTTCGAGTTCAACGCCAGTGCGTACTACCTGCTGCGGGCCGTGGGCTACCACCTCACCACCTACAACGAGATTGCGCGCATCGGGCCGGCGCTGGCCCTGGCGGCGGGCCTGTTTGGGCTGGGCCTGGCCTGGCGCGAGTGGCAGCCGCGCATGCGCACGCTGCCCACGGCCCTGCTGCTGCTGCTCACGGTGTACTACCTGCTGGCCACCACCGTGCATCCGTGGTATATCACGCCGCTCATCGCGCTGGCCCCGCTCACGCGCTTCCGGTTTCCACTGGCCTGGGGTGGACTGGTACTGTTATCCTACTCGGCTTACCGCACGGCGGCTTATCAGGAAAGCCTCTGGCTCGTGGGGCTGGAATACGCCTGCGTTTACGCCTGGCTGGGCTGGGAGCTGCTGGGGGGCGGAGTCCGGGAGCGGGAGAAAACCACCCGCTTGTCAACCTGAGCATTTCGTGCTTCAGGCCCGGGCTGCTGCATGCCAGACTCTTACCGCATTCCCGGCATTACTTCGGCCAGTAGGCGAAGCGCCGGGTGCTCTTCCGCATCAGCGTGCGGCCATCCCAGGTGATTTGGCGGAGCAGCCCGTTGGGGTAGGCTTTGGCGAACCAGTACACGTTCTGCTTGTCGGGAGCCAGCTGCACGGCCACGCGCCAGGCAGCCTCGGGGGCTTCGGTGGCAGCCGCTTCGGTGGTCGTCAGGTGGGCCTGATAATAGGTGGGTTCGGTAGCCTTGCTGGTTTGCTGCAGGTCCATTACCGTCAGGTCGAAGGCTGGCTGCAGGGCGAAGCGCAGGGCGCGCAGGCTGTATGGCAGGGCATCTTCCACCAGCACATCGCGGCGCAGCTCGCGGCTGCCCATGCCCTGGTGGTCCCAATACGAGTCAAAGCTCTCCTTGAAGTTAACGCCGTCATCGACAATGGCTTTGAAGGTGTTACCGCACCACTCCTGCGAGGAGGACGTCATCTTATACAGCGCTACCGGCTGGTCGCGCCGGAAGAACAGCGAGGTAAGGTAATGGTAGGGGTAGTTGTCGGCCGGTATCGCGCAGAACTCGTTCACCTTCATCACCGGGAACAAATCGACCCGCTGATAGTCGTCGGTCTTTACGTTGAATTCCTGGTTGAATTCTTCTTTCACGGTGATGAGCGTGTACTCGAAACGGCGTTTCTTCTTGTACACCACTCGCTCAGCCTCGTAGGTGGCTACTTCGGCCAGGCCGTCTTCCCAGTATTTGCTCATGGCCCAGTTCTCATCGAAATGGGACATCACCAGCTTCAGCGCCTGCGCATTGGCATTGTGGTGAGCCTTGGCCGCTTTTTCAGCCTTGGGCTCGCAGCCCGTCAGGCAGCTAAGCCCAGCCAGCACCAGCAAGCTCAGCAGTCGTTTGTATTGTTGCATAAGGTAGAAGTACGGAGCCCCAGGGCTTTTTCCTTTCCGGCGTGCAAGTTACGCGGCTTGTTTTAGTACTGCTGTTCCGCAGCCGCTGAAGCAGCCCGTGTTTTTGTTTCTGGTTGCTCGTTGCTTGTTCCTGGTTGCTGGTTGATTATCAAGGGGGAACCAGCAACAAGAGACCGGGAACCCGAAACAAAAGCCGGGTTTCGGCAGCCACTGCGTAACAGCAGTTAAGTAGTTGGCCAGCCGGCCAGCGCCGGGTGGGCGGCATTCCACGCGGCTAGGTCCTCGGCCGTGTCTACGTCGCGCAGCTCGGACAGCAGGGCCACGCGCAGGCCCAGCCGGTGGGCATCGGCCACGGTATCGGCCAGCACTGAGGCCGTGCTCCAGGCCTTATTGGCAAACAGCTCGGGCTGCGGGTGACGGAGGCCCAGCAGGTAATAGCCGCCGTCAGTGGCTGGCCCCAGCACCACATCGGCCGTATCGAGGGCCGCGAAAGCACCAGTGAGGTGCCCGGCGAGCAGGCCGGGGCAGTCGGTACCGATGATGGCCACGCGCCCCGCCCCGGCCGCAAAAGTGGCCGCGAAGGCCGTGGCCATGCGTGCGCCCAGGTCGCCCTCGGGCTGGCAGCGGGCAGCGTGGGCGGCCCATTCGGCGGCTTCGGCGGCGGTAGGCTCGGCCGCGGCCGTATCAGCGAGCCACACTGTAGCAGGTACTCTGGCCGCCACGATGGCGGCGTTTGTAATGGCCAGCAGCTCGCGGTACACGGCCAGGGCCGCGGGCTGGCCCACGCCGGCCGCCAGCCGGCTTTTCACGCGGCCCAGGGCCGGCACGCGGGCAAATACCAGCAGGTGGGTGTCAGTGGCCGGCGGGCCGCTCAATATTGGGTTCGGTTGGCTCATAAGCTTTGTGGCCGCGCCGGAGCCAGCTGCCCCAGAACGTGGAATACGGGTGGACGTCGAGCGTGGGGCCGGCGGCATTCTCAACGGGCTGGCCCTCGTTCACCCATTCAAAAAGGCCGCCGTAGAGGTTGCGCACCCGCCCGAAACCCAGCGCGTGCAGGCGCTCGCCCAGCCGCTCGCTGCGCACCCCCACCGAGCAGTACACCACCACCGGCGTCGCCCGGTCGAGGTCGGCAAAGGTGGCGTGGGCGATGGAGTCGTACGCGACGAAGCGCGCCCCGGCCAGGTGGCTTACCCGGAACTCGGCGGCGGTGCGCACGTCGAGCAGCAGCGGCGGCTGCGGCTGGCGCAGCTCTTGGGCCAGCGCGGCCACGGGCACCGTGGGCACGGTGCCGCGGTAGAGGGTGCGCAGGAGTTGTCGGTACAGCACGGCGGGTTGAGCAGGGGCCTCGCGGGCCGGAGTTTCGCAGCCCGCCAGCGCCAGTAGCGCCACTCCCAAACCCAGGCGCATGGTACAGAACTGGCTCATCGGGCAGCAGCGTAAAAAGAAGGGATGTCGAAAAAATTGCCGCCGAATGGCTGCGGCCCTAGGCCGTGGCCCCGCCGCAGCTCGAACCCGCCCCGGCCGTACAGCCGTAGCAGTGCTGGTTGAGTACGATGGCGCGGTCCTGCAGGGTTGTCATCTCAAAATCGCGGATGTGCTGGGGCGCGGTGCGGGCCACCGGCAGGTCGAGCATCTGGTTGAAGTCGCAGTCGTAGAGCAAGCCATCCCAGCCCACCGATATGGTGCTCCGGCACATCACGTTGGCGGCGGCCACCGGGTTGTAAGCCTCCACCAGTTTCTGCATGTAGGCATCGTAGTTGCCACTTTCCACCAGGTAGTCGAGGAAGCGGCTCACCGGCAGGTTGGTAATAGCCAGCAGATTGTTGAACGTGATGCCGTGCTCGCGCCCGAGGCGCTGCTTGAACTCCCGTTCCAGACCACTCTGATTACCAGGCAGAAATGCCCCGGACGGGTTGTACACCAAATCCAGGCTCAAACCCGAGCCTTCCACTCCGTAGCCCACGGCGTTTAGCATTTTCAGGGCCTGAATCGAGCGCACGAATACGCCTTCGCCGCGCTGGGCATCGGTGCGGGCGGCGGCAAAGTGCGGCAGCGACGACACCACCCGTACCCGGTGCCGGGCAAAGAATTCGGGCAGGTCGTGATACTTCTTATTGGCCACGATGATGGTGAGGTTGCAGCGCACGATGGTTTCGCGGCCCAGGGCCGAGATGCCTGCCACGAACCAGCGGAAATCGGGGTTCATCTCCGGCGCGCCGCCGGTCAGGTCAACCGTGGCAATGGCGGTTTTCGCCAGCGCGTCCAGACATTGCTGCATGGTTTCGCGGGTCATGATTTCGGTGCGGTCGGGGCCGGCATCCACGTGGCAGTGCTTGCACACCTGGTTGCACATCTTGCCCACATTCACCTGCAGCACCGAAATGTCAGTGGGCCGCAGCGGCAGCAGGCCGATGTCGCGCAGCTTCGAGGCGAAGGACGCAAAGGCCAGCCCGGTAGTCTGCGCATGGCTCAGCACGTCGAGCTGAAACGCGGAATCGGCCAGCGCGTGGTGCTGGGCGTGCAGTGACTTGGTCGGGGATACAGACACGAAAGAGGGATTCGTAGTGACTCGGAAAAGGCCACGCCCGCAGGCGCGGCCCGCTACATCGTCAGCTCTTTGGCTTTGTTCATCATCATGGTGGCGTGCACCAGCGTAGCCCCGCCCTTAATGGCCGCCCCGACGTGCACGGCCTCCATCATCTGGGCCTCGTCAGCCCCTTTTTGCAGGGCATCCGAGGTGTAGGCATCGATGCAGTACGGGCACTGTACCACGTGGGCCACCGCCAGCGCAATCAACGATTTTTCGCGCTCCGAGAGCGCGCCTTCCTTAAATACCTCGCCGTAGTAGTCGAAAAACTTGCGGCCCATTTCAGGCTGCCATTCGCTGATTTTACTAAATTTGGCCAGGTCGGCGGAGTTGTAATAGCTCGAGTCGCTCATAGGAAAGTTGAAAAGAGAGTTGCTGGTTTCTTGTTGTTAGTTTCTGGTTTCCGTCGGGTTAGTGCCGCAAATTCCGGCTAACAGCCGGAAACCTGCAACCAGAAACCTGCAACCAGGTAAAACATCCAGTTGATAGCGGGAGCAGGATTGCGCCGGAATGGCTCAGCGGCGGCGCACGTGGATGCGGACCCGCTCGCCGTCTTCGCTGGTAGTGGGCATCACGTCGATGCGGTCGGCCTCGTCGTAGTAGGCGGCTACTCCGCGCACGATGCCCACGGCCAGGCCGCCCATGCGGCGCGGCGACACGTAGTCAATCATCAGTTCATCAATACCTAAGCGATTTACCTCCAGTACGGGTGGACTATTATCGATGTGCTCGGCCCGTACCTGTTTGTGCATGGTTAGCTCAGTATGCTCCAGCATGTCGAGGGTTTTCCAGTTCGGGTCGAGCAGCTTCTGATACATGTACATCAGGTCGGGCACCAGATACTCGCCAAACTTCTCGTGCAGCTCACCAGCCGAGAGACCCGTCATCTCGGCGGCGTGGCCTACCAGCGCGTAGATGTGCTCGTCGGGGTACACGGTGCGGTGGTCGAACTCTACGGATTCGAGCCCGGCCAGCTCGGTGAGCTTCAGCCAGGTGCTGTGGTCGTACTGGGTTTGCACGTAACGCTTGAGCAAAGTCAGAATGGTGCCGTGCATCGGAGTAGGCTATTGGAGATGGGCGTTACGCAAGTACCGCCGGCCGGCCCAACAGGCCAACCGGCGGTGACATAGTGCTTGGTTGCAGCAAGGTAAGGCAAAAGCCCGGCTGCCCCGGTAGCGGGTCAGGCTAAATATTACCCACCACCGTCATCGTGCTTAGCGTAGGGCCAGCGCTGCCGCCGAGCGGCTCCACGGTCATGGCGAAAGTCTGGGCACTGGCAATGTCCTTCATGTGCTGCAGGCCCTCGCCCGAAGCCGTGGCCACGCTCAACACGCCAGCATCAATGGGCTGGCCCTTGTCGAGGGCCCAAAGCTGGTACTGCTTGTCGGCGGGCAGGGCCGGCAGGCGGCGCACGTCGACATAGACCTTGTGGGTAGCGGCATTAAAAAACACGCGGGCGTGGGCGGTAGGGGCCGTTTTGGTACCGGCCAGGGCCACGGGATGGAACTCGTCGTTGCGCAGCACCTCGTTTTCCTGGCGCAGGCTCCCGAGCCGACGCTCCACGACCTGCGAAGTGGTAGCGAAGCGGGCCTGCTCATTCTGCAGGGCCACCACTTGGGTATTCGCGTTTTTCCAGTTCGAGTAAAGCAGAAAATTCGCCCCCAGGCTCAGCAGCAGCGCTACCGAGGCCGCAATGGCCCAGTTTGAACGGAAACCAGTCGCTTGCGCCGGAGCCGAAGCCAGAGGCCGCACCACTGCGCCAGTTGGGGCCGGCCGGGTGGCAGGGCTCAGGGCATCCACATCGGCGCGCAGGCCGGCGTTGGCAGAGTACGCGGGGGTGGCAATCTGGGCCATTACGTTACCGAGCACGCGCTCGCGCATGCCAGTGGGGGGCGTCAGGGCGTGGGCTTCGGCGTAGAAGCCCAAGGCCTCCTGTACCTGCCGCAGCTCGGCCCGAATTTCGGGCGAGCCAGCGGCCTGCGCATCAACGGCGGCCTCCTCGGCCGCCGACAGCTCTCCCAGCGCGTAAAGCTCCAGAATGCCTGATTCGATATATTCTTGAAAATTTTCCACGGCGATGTTCAGCGGATAAGTTTGCTAAGGACTTTGATGGCGGTGCGGGCGCGGGTTTTCACCGTGCCCAGCGGAATGTTCAATTCCTCAGCCACCTCACTCTGGGTGAAGCCCTCGAAATAAAGCATGTCGATAATCAGACGTTGCTCAGGAATAAGTTTCTGCGTTATTTCCTGCAAGCCAATATGTTCCGGACGGAACGTAATGGGCGCTGCCTGGCGTTGCGCAGTGAGGCTGTCGTCGAGTCCCGTTGTTTTGCTACCTACGCGGTGCTGTCGCGAACGGATTTTATCGATGCTCAGATTCCGGCAAATATTCAGCACCCAGGTGAAAAGCCGTCCCTTGCTGGAGTCGTAGCTGGCGAAGGCGTTCCAGATTTTGACCAGTGCTTCCTGGAGTACGTCTTCGGCCTCGTCTTCGGCCTTTACGATGCGAAAAATGACGCCGTACAGCGCCGAGGAATACCGGTCGTAGAACAGCGTCATAGCCGATTGGTCGCGCGCCTGCAGGCGCCGTACCAAATCTTCCTCGGCAGCCGGTGGAAGGGAAATTAGCGGATTATCGGACACAGGAGTGGCTAAAAGTGAAGTGTGGAGCGGTAAATCGGGGGTTTGGTAGCGCACGAAAATACGCGGCCTGACCTAATAACCCGCCGCGCTTGTTGCAGGGCCTTCCCCGCAGCGGCGCGCGGATAGCCCCCCAACAGGTAGGCCCGCCCCCTGTTTCGCCGCGGAGAATTTTCCTGGTTCGGTGCTTCATGTGCCCATGAACATGGAGGCTGTACCTTACACGCCCTTTTCACCCTTCCTATTGAGCTATGAAAATTGAATCGTTTAATCCGCACACCGGGCGGGTGCTGCGTCGCTATACCCCCTTCACCTGGGCCAAAACCCAGCGCCTGCTTGGCCAGGCGCACCGGGCCGCACCCGCCTGGGCCGCCACCACCTTTGCCCACCGGGCCGGCGTGCTGCGCCGCGCCGCTGCCCTGCTACGCGAGCGCCAGGAGGCCCTGGCCCGCCTCATGGCCCTGGAAATGGGCAAGCCCGTCAGCGACGGCCGGGCCGAGGTGCTGAAGTGCGCGGCCTGCTGCGAGTACTATGCCGAGCACGCCGAAGCTTTTTTGGCTGATGAGTTGGTAAAAACCGATGCCGGCCGCAGCTTCATCAGCTACCAGCCGCTGGGCGTAGTGCTGGCCGTGATGCCCTGGAACTTCCCCTTCTGGCAGGTGGTACGCTTCGCCGCGCCGGCCCTGATGGCGGGCAACGTGGGCCTGCTTAAGCACGCCTCCAACGTGCCGCAGTGCGCGCTGGCTTTGGAGAAAATATTTCACGATGCCGGCCTGCCGCCGGCCGGTTTCCGCACCCTGCTCGTGGGGCCCGACCAGGTAGAACAGCTGATTGCCGACGACCGCCTGATGGCCGTGACGCTGACTGGCTCGGAAGGCGCGGGCGCGGCCGTGGCCGCCGCCGCCGGCCAGCACATCAAGAAAACCGTGCTGGAGCTGGGCGGCTCCGACCCGTTCATTGTGCTGGCCGATGCCGACCTGGCCTTGGCCGCCCAAACCGCCGCCCAGAGCCGCATGATAAACAGCGGCCAGAGCTGCATCGCCGCCAAGCGCTTCATCGTCGACAAGAAAATTTGCAAGGAATTCGTAGCCCGGCTCAAAACACACCTGCTGGCCCTGCGCCCCGGCAATCCGCTCGATGAAGCCACGCAGTACGGCCCCTTGGCCCGGCCCGACCTGGCCGACGAGCTGACCAGGCAGGTGGAAGAGTCGGTGGCGCGGGGCGCGAAAATTGAGCTGCACGGCGGCCAGGCCAAGCCCGGCACCGCCCTGTTCCGCCCCATGATTCTGACCCACGTGAAGCCCGGCCAGCGCGCTTACGCCGAGGAGCTGTTTGGCCCGGTGGCCGTGGTGCTTGAAGCCAAGAATACCGAGGATGCCCTGCGCCTGGCCAACGACTCGCGCTTCGGCCTGGGCGCGGCCGTCTGGACCCGCGACGTGGCCCAGGGCGAGGCCCTGGCTCGCCGCATCGAGAGCGGCGCGGTGTTCGTGAACGGGCTGGTGAAATCCATGCCCGAGCTACCGTTTGGTGGGGTAAAAAAATCCGGCTACGGCCGCGAACTGTCGTATCTGGGCATCCGCGAGTTTGTAAACCAGAAGTCGATTTGGGTGGGCAAGGAGGTGGCGGCGCAGGCCAAGACGGAGTAGTATTGCGCCGTCTGTCATCCTGAGCGCAGCGAAGGACCTTATCACGCTTGGGCCAATAGCGAGTTACTGCACATCGTTCAGCCGTGATAAGGTCCTTCACTGCACTCAGGATGACAGATAAAAAACCCTTAACAATACCCCAGCACCTTATACACCATCCACCCCGTCATCTCGTGCAGCAACAGGCTGAAGTTTTTGAATGCGTCGGGGTTGGGTACCAGCCAGAAATCGGGCGAGAGCAGCCGGTCGGTGCTGCGGAAGCCGGCCGGGAAGGGCACCGGGTTCAGTCCCACTTTCCGGAAGCAGCCCAGCGCCCGCCGCTGATGGAAGGCCGAGGTGACGAGCACCAGCGTATCCAGGTCGGGCCGGGCGGCGAGCAGCTGCTTGGTAAAAAGCGCATTTTCGCGGGTGTTGCGGCTCTGTTCTTCGTAAATGATGTCCGCGTTGGGCACGCCGGCCAGGCGCAGCAGGGTGGCCAGGTCGTGGGCTTCGGTATTGGCCACAGCCAGCACCGCGCCCGAGCGGCCCGAAATGAGGATGCGGCGCACCCGCCCGGCCCGGTACAGCCACAGGGCGCTGGTGAGGCGGTCGGCACCGTCGCCGAGGTACACGCGGTCGTGCGGCGACTTGCGCACGTTGCTGATGCCGGTGAGCAGCACGGCCGCGTCGGCGTGGCGCGGCAGGGCGCTCAGGGGCACGGGCGAGAGCTCCCAGGCCAGCAGCAACTCATTCACCAGGAAAGAATTGGTGCTGACTACCAGCAGCACCAGGGCCGCCAGCAGCCAGCGGCGGCGACGCTCCGGGCGGGCCAGCAGCGCCAACAGCAGCAATAGTAGCAGCCACACGGTGGGTTCCACCGCGAAATCAAGAAGTTTGGAGAGCAGAAAAAACATGCTCAAAGGTAGGGCGCGCCTTTGCCCGAGCTATCGGGGGAGATGCCGCAAGCGCAGACGTGGTTGGGCTGGCAGCGGCGCAGGCGGACAGTTGCGCAGTCGTCGGCCGTGAATTTGGCAAACACCTTCAGGCGTTCGTGGGCGTAGCGGCCCCGGCCGCCATCATCGGTATAGACGACGGCACTGGGTAAAAATGTGAACATAGCGGATATATGAGAACGGACGCGCGGGCCTACCCGGCCAGTGAATCCAGCTTCAAACACCCTACACACTGAAAAAACCCGTCTCTGGCGGGCTTACTTCGCTTCGCGGCCCGCCGTCCCAAGCATCAGCTCCCGGATGTATTTCACCGGCGCGCTGCCGTAGCTCAGGAACTGCTCGTTGAATTTCCGGAGGTCAAAGCGCTGGCCCTCTTTACGCTTTAGCTCTTCGCGCAGGGCGTAGATTTCGGTGTACCCGGTGAAGTAGCTGCTGAGCTGCACTTGGCTGAGAGTGGCGCGCAGCCATTTGCCCCGGGCCTCGGCCTCCTGCTGGAAGCCGTCGCGCATGAGCATCGTGACCACTTCCTTTTCGCTCGCGTTGTCGACCTGAATGGCATGGTCGATAATCGTGTTCAGGGTCGAGCGCAGGTTCCATTTGTCCCAGAGCAGCCAGATTTCGTCGGAATTATTGCCGTAGCCGCTTTCCAGCATCATGCGCTCGGCGTACACGGCCCAGCCCTCCACCATGGCCCCGTTGCCGAAAATGCTCTTCACCAGCGAGGGCGAGCGGTTGGCGTACACCAGCTGGGTGTAGTGGCCGGGAATGGCTTCGTGGATGTTGAGAATCTGGAGCGTGTAGTCGTTGTACTCGCGCAGGTAGCTTTCGGCTTGCGCGGGGGTCCAGTCGGCGGGCAGGGGCTCCACGTTGTAGTAGGTGTTGGCGCCCTTGTCGTAGGGGCCGGGGGCCGACACGCTGGCCCCCGCGCCGCTGCCGCGCATGTAGAGCGGGGTTTCGCGCACCACCAGCGGCTTGCTCGGGTCCTGGGTGAGCAATTTATGCTCGTTCACGAAGACCACCAGGGTTGGAATCTGGCGCTTCACGGCCTCCACGAAGCCGTCGCGCGGGGCGTGCTTGAGGGTGAGCTGGTTGACGACGGTGGTTATCAGGGCCAGGGTGTCGGCCGGGGCTTTCTGGCCGGGGAAGTACTTGGGAAAGAGGCGGGCGGCGCGGCGGCCCATGTCGTGCAGCAGCGCCGCCTTGTGGTGCTGGGCCTCCTGATAGATTTCGGCGGCCGTGAAGTGCGACTGGATGTCGTAGGCAAATTTCTGCTCGAACAGGGTTTTGCCGATGCGGAACGAGCGGAACTGGCCGGCTGGCAGCACCTGCTTCTGCAGGAAAGCGACGTAGCCCTGCACAGCAGCGCGGGTGGCGGCAATTCGGTCGGTGAGGGTCTTCTTCTCACCTTCACTCAGGCCCGATTTGCGCACCGAGTCGGCCAGGGCCGCGCCGAATACTTCGAGCCCGCCCAGGTTCTGCTTGATGCCCAGCGCGGTGTGCTCTTTGGTAGGGTTGCTGAGGTTGGCCTGCGCGGCGGCATAGTAGGCGGCCGCATGGCTGATTTTATCAGAGATGTTGCGCAGGCGGCGGGCCAGCGGAAAGTGCCGGCCGTTGAGCAGGTCGCCCACCGAGGCCCCGAGGTTGTAGCCGGCCGGGTTCCACTGCCAGCCTTTGAGGGTATCGGCGTACCAGCGCTCCGAGAGCAGCTCGTTACGGAGCAGGCGCAGGTCAATCTGGTTGTTGGGCGAGAGGCTGTCGAGGCCGAAACCACTTAGCGACGCGAGGCTCTTGGCCACGAAAGCGGCATCGGCCTGGCGCTGGGCGGCGTTGGGAATCAGCAGTAGCGAGTCGTAGCGGTGGTAGCCCTGGCTGCTGGCGTAGTCGGGGTTCTGCTGCCAGAAGGCTTCAATAAAATGGTTTTTGAAAGCATCGAAGCGGGCATCCGGGCTGGTGGCGGCGGCCTGCTCGGCGGGCTTGCTAGGCGAGGAGCAGGCGGCCAGCGCCAGGGCCAATAGTGGGAGGTAGCGGAGTTTCATAAGAGAAGTTTAGTGTTGAGCAGACGATATTTCACGCAGTGTCGCGCAGTGTTAAAGCGCAGTGTTTCGCAGTGCTGTTTTGAAACGACACTGCGGAACACTGCGGAACACTGCGCTTTAACACTGCGCGACACTGCGTGATTTTTTTCAGCGGCCGTAAAGGAACGCCCCAAATCCGGCAACGTTGCATCTTACTACCGTAGGTTTGCCTCACCCAATCCCCACCCCCACCCCATGCCCCGCATCGAACACGACTTCCTCGGCGAGCTTGCCCTCCCCGACTCCGCCTACTATGGCATCCAGACCCTGCGTGCCCGCGAAAACTTCGCCATCACTGGCATTCCCATCAACACCGAGCCGCTGTTCGTGCAGGCCCTGGCTTTCGTGAAGAAGGGCGCGGCCCTGGCCAATAAGGACCTCGGCGTGCTCGACCCGGCCATTGCCGACGCCATCGCGGCGGCCTGCGACCGAGTAGCGGCCGGCGAATTCAACGACCAGTTTCTTACCGACATGATTCAGGGTGGCGCGGGCACTTCGGTGAACATGAACGCCAATGAGGTGATTGCCAACGTGGCCCTGGAGGCGATGGGCCACCCGAAAGGCGAGTACCAGTACTGCCACCCCAACAACCACGTCAATTGTTCGCAATCCACGAACGACGCCTACCCGACCGCCTTCCGCATCGCCCTCAACAACAAGCTCGTCGGCTACCGCGAAACCCTGCATGAACTAGCCGAAGCCTTCGCCGCCAAGGGCGTGGAGTTCCGGGACATCCTGAAAATGGGCCGCACCCAACTCCAGGACGCCGTGCCGATGAGCATGGGCGACGAGTTCCGGGCCTTCGCCACCAACCTGCGTGAGGAGCTGTTGCGCATCGACGACTCGCGCCGGCTGATTGATGAAATCAACATGGGCGCCACGGCCATCGGCTCGCGCATCAACGCGCCCACCGGCTACCCCGAAGCCGTAACCGAGCACCTGCGCCAGATTACCGGCCTGAACCTGAGCCTGGCCGGCGACCTGTTCGAGGCCACCTACGACACCGGCGCCTACGTGCAGCTCTCGGGCGTGCTGAAGCGCACGGCGGTGAAGCTTTCCAAAATCTGCAACGACCTGCGCCTGCTCTCGTCCGGCCCGCGTACGGGCATCAACGAAATCAACCTGCCCGCGCTGCAGCCCGGCTCCAGCATCATGCCCGGCAAGGTGAACCCGGTGATTCCGGAAGTGGTGAACCAGACTGCCTTCTACGTCATCGGGGCCGACCTCACGGTGACGATGGCCGCCGAGGCCGGCCAGCTCCAGCTCAACGTAATGGAGCCCGTCATCAGCTTCGCGCTGTTTACCTCGATTTCCTACATGACCAACGCCTGCCGCACCCTGCGCGAGAAGTGCGTGGTGGGCATCACGGCCAACAAGGAGCACGCCGAACGCCTCGTGCGCAACAGCATTGGCATCGTTACCCAGCTCAACCCCGTCATCGGCTACGAGGCCTCGGCCGACATCGCCAAGGAAGCCCTGAAAACCGGCAAGTCCGTTCACGACATCACCGTGACCGAGCGCGGGCTGCTGACTCAGGAGAAGTGGGACGAGATTTTCACGTTTGAGAACCTGATTCGGCCGGTATTTATGCGGTAGCAGGCAGTCCTGCTAACCGATAAAAGCACGTCATGCTCATCTGTCGTCCGCTTGTCGAAGCATCTCTACCGCGCCACTATTCAGATTTAAGTAGTCAGGCATAAATAAGCGTACCGTGAAAAGGCGGTCATGCTGAGCTTGTCGAAGCATCTCTACCGCTTCGCATGAGCCGTTCAACGAAGCGGTAGAGATGCTTCGACAAGCTCAGCATGACGTTCGAACGAATACGATTACTTATGCACGAGTACTTAGTATTGCGATAAAGATGCTTCGACTTCGCTCAGCAAGACGTACTTTTTTGTTCCTTTTATCGAGCCAGTCCCAACCCAATTACCGCTCCACTACCAGCCGCTGCACGGCCACGGCGGTGCCTGACTGTACCCGCACGAAGTAGGTACCCGCGGCCCAGCCGCTGGTTTCCAGCGCGTAGCTGCTGCCGCTGAAGCTGCGGGTTTGCAACAGGCGGCCGGTGAGGTCGAATACCTGCACCTGGCTTGGGGTGGCCGGGGCAGCGGCCAGCGCCAAGCGCACCGCGCCCGCCGTTGGGTTCGGGTAGAGCGCCACGGCGAAAGCGGGCCGGGCGCTGGCCGTGCCGGTTGCGGTGGTCGAGCGTAGGCGCAGCACCCAGGTTTGGTTGGCAGCCAGGGCCGGCAGGCTCGCCGCGAAGCTGCTGAAACCGCCCTGCGCATTGACGGTGA
>JANXMN010000262.1 GCA_025354605.1 Hymenobacter sp.
ATCGCGGCCCTCGCCCGCAAGAAAATCAATGCCATCGGCTTCGAGCTGATGAAAGACCCCAGCGGTGCCCGCCCGGTAGTGCGCGCCATGAGCGAAATCGCGGGCTCGACCGTGATGCTCATTGCGGCCGAATACCTGGCCCGCTCCAACGAGGGCAAGGGCATTATTCTGGGCGGCATTACGGGGGTGCCGCCGTCGCAGGTCGTTATTCTGGGGGCCGGCACGGTGGCCGAGTACGCCGCCCGCGCCGCCACCGGCCTCGGGGCCGAGGTGAAGGTGTTCGACAACCACCTTTATAAGCTGCGCCGCCTCAAGCACAACCTGGGCATGCAGCTATATACCAGCACTTTGGATACGTTTGCCCTGAGCCAGCAAATCCGGCGGGCCGACGTAGTGATTGGCGCGCTGGCCGTGGAAGACGGGCGCATTCCCTTCGTGGTGCCCGAGGAAATGGTGGCCAGTATGGCCCCCGGCTCCATCGTCATCGACGTGAGCATCGACCAGGGCGGCTGCTTCGAAACCAGCGAGATGACCAGCCACAGCAAGCCCGTTTTCCGCAAGTACGACGTGGTGCACTACTGCGTACCCAACATTGCCTCGCGCGTGCCGCGCACCGCCACCAACGCCCTGAGCAACATCTTCACGCCCATTCTGCAGGAAATCAGTCAGCACGGCGGCATCAATGAGGTGCTGTTCACCAACGAGCATTTCCGTAGCGGCGTCTACATCTACCGCGGTTCGCTCACCAATGCGATGATTGCGAAAAAATTTAACCTGCGGTATAAGGAGTTGGGGCTACTCATTGCGGTGCGTAATTAACTCATGCTACGTCCCGCGACCTTGCTGCTGACGGCCCTGTTGGCCCTCGTTGGTGCCCCCGCCTGTCGAAGCCGGGAAAAATGTGAGCTGGACCTGCCTGCCATGTTCCATAAAAAAGTGCCGGCCCTGCTATCCTACACCAGTAGCTCCGATACCCTCGCCTTCGTTTCAGGCGGGCAACTCACTTGGCACCCGCTGGGTGCCAACGCGTTTGCCTCCCTTGATTCGAACGCCTGCCATCGGCAGCGCGGTACCCTCACGTTGTATGGGCAACTGGTGCCCACTACCCACACCAGCTTCGCCGGTGAAGTAGAAGTCCTCAGCACCGATGCCACGGCCATTCCTTTTTTCGTGGGAATCTATCACCGGCTGATTGCGCCCGGCCCGCAGGCCCTGCTGCGTGTGCGTATCAGCTCGCCCAAGGTGGCACTGACCAATACAGCGCGGGTAGGCATGGCGAAAGCCGACTTTCTGGGCCTGTTTTTTCAGCATCTGACGGCCGACGAGCTACGCTGCCTGAGCAATTACCACGTTTTCACCAATGCCGACCCGGTCGGGGTGTACATCAACCAGACCTTCGTATTTCGGGGCGATACGCTGCGCGAAATCCGGATGCAGTTACCGGAAATGGCCCGCACCGAAGAAAAACCGGCGAGATAACCGGCGATAAATTATTTCTTCACATTATTGCTGCGGGGCCGACAAGCGTCCTGCGGGAAGGAAGCGCTTATCCCATCAGCAGCACCTTCCACGCATCCAATAGCCGTCCTTCGGCCAAAAACTGTCGTCCCAGTTGCAGCAATTGCTGCTTCAGCTCCGGGTCGTCGTCGCGGTGCTTGTTGAGCAGGTAGGCCACCATCGGCTCGGTTCTAAATTCCTCAATTTGGTCCAGCGTAGGCAGGGCATCGCGCTCGATGTTGGCGAGGCGGCCCAGCTCGTTGCCAGTGAGTACGGTAGAAGTGCGCAGGTGCTCGGGCAGCTGGTCGATGCCGATGCCGATGTGGCGGTTGGGCTTGGGCACCTCGAACAGGCTGGCCCCGCTGGCGCGGCAGTACCAGTCTCCGCCAAGGCGGGCCACGGCATCCAGCTTGAAGGGGTCGATGCCGGTGGCGTCGGGCAGGAGGATGTCCTGGCGGAAGTGGGCGCGCACCACCCGGCAAATAATGAGGTTGCCGGCCCCGTTGTTCTGGCCCAGCTCGATAATCTGCTCGACCACGCACTCGAAGGCGGCCGGCGCTTCGGCCACGCGGGGCGGGCGCACCTGCTCGGAGGCCAGCTCGGTGAGGCCGGCTTTGGTGAATTCGTTGATGCCCTTGGCGTACTCGGTGCTGGCCAGCGACATCTGCTCGACCAGGGCGTAGTCGCAGATATTGATGACGACTTCGGGCACCTCGCGCACGTTTTGCAGGGTGTGCTTCTGGGTGTTGTCGCGCACGCGGTTGGCGGGCGAAAACACCAGAATGGGCGGGTTCGAGCTGAAGGCGTTGAAGAAGCTGTAGGGGCTCAGATTTACGCGGCCCTCGGCGTCGATGGTGCTGGCGAAGGCCACGGGGCGGGGGGCCACCGCCCCCACCAGAAAGGGGTGCCACTGGGCGGGCGTGAGGTCGGCGGGGGAGAGTGAATGGAAAGCCGGGATGGGAGCGGACATAGGCGAAAAATGTGCAGCGGCAACAGGCCCGCGGCAGGATGGTAGCCCAAAGCTAAGTAGCTTGCCCGCATGAAAACGACTTTGCTCGGGCTGCTGCTAGCTTTAAGCCGAGGGTTGACGGCAGCACCGGCGCCGCTAGCCGATAGTGCCCGGCTGCGGCAGCACCTCACGTATCTGACTACCACGCCACAGCCGCGCAGCTACCTGCACCCGGTCGTGCTCGATTCGGTAGCCGCCTACGTGGCGCGGGGGCTGCGGGCGGCCGGCGCGCGGGAAGTAGGCGAGCAGCCCTACCAGGTGCAGGGCCGCACTTACCGCAATGTGCTGGGCACCTTTGGCCCGGCCGCTGGCCCACGGCTGATAATCGGGGCGCACTACGATGTATGCGGCGAGCAGCCGGGCGCGGATGACAACGGCACCGGCGTAGCCGCGCTGCTGGAGTTGGCCCGTCTACTTGGCCAGCAAGCCAACCTGCCGTACCGCATCGAGCTGGTGGCCTACACACTGGAGGAACCGCCGTTTTTTCGCACTGCCCAGATGGGCAGCTACGTGCACGCCGCCGCCCTGCGGGCGGGCGGCGTGCCGGTACGCGGCATGGTGGCGCTCGAAATGCTGGGCTACTACGACGACCGCCGGGGCACGCAACACTACCCCATCGGGCCGCTGAAACTCATTTATGGGAGCCGGGGCAGCTACATAACGGTGGCGCAGAAATTTGGCAACGGCCCATTTGGGCGGCGTTTTGCCCGGCGGTACCGGCAAGTGGCCAGCCTGCCGGTGAAGCGCTTCAAAGCCCCGGCCTGGCTGCCGGGCATCGATTTTTCCGACCAGCTCAATTACTGGAAGTTTGGCTACCCGGCCGTGCAGCTGACCGACACGGCCTTCTACCGCAACCGGAGCTATCACCAAACCACCGACACGCTGGCCCGGCTCGACATGCGCCGGCTGGCCATGGCCGTGGATGCATTGCTGGCGACGGTACTGGCCGGTGGCTGAGTATGCGGTTGGGGCAATATATTTGCTAAACTGGTATATGTTTGCTAAATAACTGTAGCTTTGATAAACTCTCCAATTGTTTGTGCCCGATGAGTGTCTCCGCCTGCCCCAAGTGTGATTCGGCCGAAGCTATCAAAAGTGGCGTAATAAGTGGACGGCAGCGGTTTAAGTGCCAGGCATGCGGCTACCACTACACGGTGGCCAAGGTGGGGCGCGAGGTCGACAGCTACTACGTCATCAAGGCGCTGCAGCTCTACATTGAGGGCGTGAGCTACCGCGAGATTGAGCGCCTGCTGGGCGTGAGCCACGTGAGCGTAATGAATTGGGTGAAGAAATACGGCGTGAAAGCCCCGCGCCAACCCGACTACCATCCAACCTATAAAATACTCAATCACAAGGAACTGGCCGATTTTGTTCAGCAGCCCGGCAACCTCAAGGGGGCCGGCATGGTAATAACGGAGCTGGGCGATAAGTTCATGGTAATTCGCTGGGAGCGGTTTCGGGGAAGCTGAGCTATAGCTACTGGGTGCAGCTATAGCACGCGGGGCGGCATCGGGCCGGGAATGCATAGGTTTGGGAAAACTGGTTGGCGGCTCCGATGGAAACGCTCTGGTTTGGCTGCCTACTTCCTCAACTATTCCCACAACTCCATGCATGTTCTTCGTTACGCGCTGACCCTGACTGCCCTGCTGGCCGCCGAAGCAGTTTCGGCCCAGGTGCAGCCGCCACCCGTTGGTAATCCGCCCTCGCCGCCGCCGGCTGCCCCGGCCCCGGCACCCGCCCCGGCCGCGCCTGTCAAGTCGGCGCCCTACGGCGGGGGCCTGAGGATGAACCTTTCACCCGACGGCTCGAAATACGTGCGAATTCTGCTCTGGACGCAGGTTTACGCCCGCTACACCGAGAACAATACCGGCACGCTGCGCGCCCCCGGAGTGCCCAAGGAAAGCCAGGTTGATTTCGGCATCCGGCGCTCGCGCATGGTGGTAATGGCCCAGCTCAACCCCCGGTTTCTGGTGTACACCCACCTGGGCATCAACAACCAGAATGCCGTGAGCGGGGGCGTGGCCCCTACCACCGACGGCAAAAAGCCGCAGTTCTTCATTCACGAAGCCGTGACGGAGTACAAGGTGAACAAGTATCTAAATCTGGGCGCGGGCCTGCACTACTACAACGGCATCTCGCGCCTCACCAGTGCCAGCACTACCACTATCCTGCCGATGGACCTGCCGCTGACTAACTTCCCCACCATCGACCTAACCGACCAGTTTGCACGCTGGCTGGGTATCTACGCCAAGGGCCGCATCGGTAAGTTCGACTACCGCCTGGCCATGGACGACGCTTTCCTGACCAACCAGGCCAGCACCCCGCTCAGCCTGGGCGTCACCACTGCGGCCACCCCGACATCCGGGGCCGTGAGCACGGGTACGGGCGTTGCCAACTACAATCCGCAGAACACCAGCCACGTGTACCAGGGCTACTTCAGCTACAACTTCCTGGAGCCGGAGGCCAACGTACTCCCCTACACCCAGGGCACCTACCTGGGCACAAAGCGGGTGTTCAGCATCGGCACGGGCTTTATGTATAACAAGGACGCGATGTACTCGCGCACGGCCGGCAGCGCCGTGCCGCTGACCGCGGCAGTATCGGCCGACCCATTTGCCACCATCGCCACCAACAAGCATGACATGGTGATGCTGGGCTTTGACGCGTTTTACGACGTGCCGCTCGACACGACTTCGCGCACGGCCATCACGCTCTACGGCGTGTATTACAACTTCGACATGGGGCCGAACTACGTGCGCTTCGTGGGCGCCGAAAACCCCGGCTATGGTGCCAGCCTCACGCGCGGCAACGCCGTGCCGCAGTCTGGCACCGGCGGGGCATTCTACGGGCAGGTGGGCTTTTTGCTGCCCAAAAATACCCTCGGCGCCAAGGCCCGCCTGCAGCCTTACGTGGCCTACCAGCACGCCAGCTACGACGGCCTGAAAACCACCGACGGCAGCGTGAAGGGCGTGAACATCACCGACGCGGGGGTGAACCTGCTGCTCGACGGGCACAACGCCAAAGTCACGCTCAATTACCGCGCCCGGCCCGACTTCACCAACGTGAACGACGTGCAGTACCGCCCCGAATTCACACTGCAGACGCAGGTGTTTCTCTAGGCCCGGGCCCGCTGCTCTCTCATCCCTCAAGCATAAATTCTCCCCCCCCAAACGCCATGGAGCAACCATCGACTATTGCCAGCTACGCGGCGGCCCCTTCCGGGCAAGCGCACGACAACAACAACACGCCGGTCGGTAAAATCTGGCAGGTGATAACGGCCTCTTCGGTGGGCACCGTGATTGAGTGGTACGACTTCTACATTTTTGGGTCGCTGGCGACTATTATTGCCACTCAGTTTTTTCCGAAAACCAATCCGCTGGCGGCCTTGCTGAGCACGCTGGCCGCGTTTGCAGTAGGCTTTGTGGTGCGGCCATTCGGCGCGGTGGTATTTGGGCGCATCGGCGATATGGTGGGGCGGAAGTATACCTTCCTGCTCACGCTGCTGCTCATGGGCGGCTCCACGTTCTGCATCGGGCTGATTCCGAACTACGCCTCGATTGGGGTGATGGCACCGGTGCTGATTTTCTTTCTGCGGGTGGTGCAGGGCCTGGCCCTGGGCGGCGAGTACGGCGGCGCGACCACCTACGTGGCCGAGCACGCCCCCGACCGCCAGCGCGGCTACTACACCAGCTTTATTCAGACCACGGCCACCATTGGCCTGTTCATCAGCATTGCCGTGATTGTGGGAACCAAGCTTCTGGTGGGTGCCCCGGCGTTTGCCGACTGGGGCTGGCGCGTGCCGTTCCTGCTGTCGTCGGTACTGGTGGTGGCTTCCTACATCATCCGCCGCAAGCTGAACGAGTCGCCGCTGTTTGAGAAGGCCAAGGCCGAGGGCACCACCAGCAAGTCGCCGCTGCGCGACTCGTTTGTGGAGCCCGTGAACCGCAAGCTGGTGCTGCTGGCGCTGTTTGGGGCCACCATGGGGCAGGGAGTTATCTGGTACACGGGGCAGTTCTACGCCTACTTCTTCCTGCAAACCGTGCTGCACATCGAGCAGGTGCAGGCCAGCATTATTCTGTGCGTAGCGCTGCTGGCGGCCACTCCGTTCTTCGTGTACTTCGGCTCGCTGTCGGACCGCATCGGGCGCAAGCGCATTATCATGACCGGCATGCTGTGCGGGGTGCTGTTCACGATTCCGATTTTCTACGGCCTGACGCAGCTGGCCGGCCCGGCCGTCGAAAAAACCGCCGCTATTCCCGCCACCGTTGATGCCACCGGCGCGGCCGTTGCGGCCGTGCCCGCCGTGCTGGTGGCCAACGACTTCCACATGCTGCCCATGATGGTGCTCGTATTCTGCCTGGTGCTGTTCGTGACGATGGTGTACGGCCCCATTGCCGCCTACCTCGTCGAGCTGTTCCCGACCAAAGTGCGCTACACCTCGCTGTCGGTGCCCTACCACATTGGCAACGGCATTTTCGGGGGCCTAGTGCCGCTGATTTCGACCTCACTGGTGGCCTACGCCGCTGCCCAGCCGGCGGGCTTTCTCAAAGACCACAGCATCTACTTCGGCTTAGTGTACCCGGTCATTATCGCGGCCATCTGCTTTCTCTATGGCACGGCCAACATGAAGGACGTGCGCAACGTGAAGCTGATGGATTAGCGGCCCGGCCTGGCGACTACTACTCTGAAAAGTCCGCCGGGCCCCGCGCCCGGCGGACTTTTGCTTAGATTGCCCGGCCCAAGCCGACCCTCCGCTGTCATGTCCGATTTATCTGCTCCTCTCGTGCCCAAGTCCCTTACGTCCGACCGGCCGGCGCCGCGCCGGGGGCCGCGCCTTCTGTTTCTGGCGACGCTGTTCGGGGTGCTGCTTAACTATCCGCTGCTGGCCGTGTTCGACCACGACGGACGAGTGAGCGGCATCCCCGTGCTCTACCTCTACGTCCTGCTCACCTGGATTGCCCTGGTGGCCCTCACGGGCCTGCTGATAAGGAAAAGGAGCGGGGCCGGGGATGGTAATGAGCGCACCTGAACGTCATGCAGCGCGTGGCGAAGTTGCTCACGCGTGGTAGTAGACTTGTTCCCGAATTAGCAATTGCGAAATAGAACGTCATGCTGAGCATGTCGAAGCATCTCTACTGCTTCGTTGAGTCGATTGAGTTACTGCTGCGGTAGAGATGCTTCGACAAGCTCAGCATGACCACCAGATTTTACCGGTTTTTTTAATTCAAGAACAAGTCTAGTAACTAAATCGAGCCAATATCATTGATTAGTGGTAGCACGCGGGATGCTTCGCTACGCTTTGCATAACGTGCTTAAAATGCCTGAGGCTCCCTTACCCTACATTCCGCCACTATGTCCAAGCTGCTTGTCATTGGCTTTTCGTTCGGCTACCTGGCCTTGCTCTTCGGCGTGGCCTACGCCGCCGAGCGCCGGTCGGCCGCGCGCAAAAGCCTGGTGAGCAACCCCTACGTGTACGCCCTGAGCATGGCCGTGTACTGCACAGCCTGGACGTATTACGGCTCGGTGGGCCGGGCCGCGCACAACGGCCTGCAGTTTGTCGGCATTTACCTGGGGCCCACGCTGCTGGCCCCGGCCATGTGGCTGGTACTGCGCAAGATTATCCGCGTCAGCCGGCAGCAGCGGCTCACCTCCATTGCCGACTTCATCTCGGCCCGCTACGGCAAGAGCGCCTGGCTGGGGGCCCTCGTCACGGTGGTATGCGTGCTGGGCATTGTGCCCTACATCGCCCTGCAAATCAAAGCCATTGCCGCCTCCTTCCTCACCCTCACGGGGAGCGGGGCGGGCGCGGGCGGTACTGCCGCCACCACGGCCCTCTACACCACGGGGGCGTTGGCCGTGTTCACCATCCTGTTCGGGGTGCGCTCGGTGGAGGCGACGGAGCGGCACGAGGGCATTGTGCTGGCCGTGGCCGTGGAAAGCGTGCTCAAGCTGGTGGCGTTTCTGGTGCTGGGGGCCTTCGTCACGTTCGGGTTGTTCCACGGCTTCGGCGACGTGTTCGACCAGGCGGCGGCGGTGCCGGCGCTGCGGCAGCTGTTCACGCTGCGGGGCTCGGGCACGGGCGGGGCCGAGTGGTTCACGCTGCTGGTGCTCAGCATGTCGGCCATTCTGCTACTGCCGCGCCAGTTTCAGGTGGCGGTGGTGGAGAATGTTGACGAAAACCAACTGCGCAAGGCCATGTGGCTGTTTCCGCTCTACCTCATCATCATCAACTTATTCGTGCTGCCGGTGGCCTTTGGCGGGATGCTCAAGCTGGGCCACACGGGCATCGACGCCGACACCTACGTGCTGGCGCTGCCCTTGGCCGCCGGGCATTCGTGGCTGGCGCTGCTTACTTACCTGGGCGGGCTGTCGGCGGCCAGCAGCATGATTATCGTGGAGACCATTGCCTTGAGCGTGATGATGAGCAACCATCTGCTCATGCCGCTGCTGGTGCGGGTGCCGGCGGCCGGGCCGTCGCAGCAAACCCGCTGGTTTGCCTACCTGGGCCGCGTGGCCCTTGAAAGCCGGCGGCTGGCCGTGCTGCTGGTGCTGCTGCTGGCCTACGGCTACTACGCCGTGGTGGGCCGGCAGCTGCCGCTCGTGAACACCGGGCTGGTTTCCTTCGCCGCCGTGGCGCAGTTCGTGCCCGCCGTGCTGGGGGGGCTCTACTGGAAGGGCGGCACCCGGCGCGGAGCCACGGCGGGGCTGCTGGCGGGCTTCGCCGTCTGGTTTTTCACGCTGGTGCTGCCGTCGCTGGTCGGCCCGGCCCACCTGCCCGAGTCGATACTTTCGCAGGGCCTGGGGGGCATTGCGGCGCTGCGGCCGTTTGCGCTGTTCGGACTCGATGGGCTCGATTACCTCTCGCATGGGTTGTTCTGGAGCTGGTTGTTCAACATTGGGCTCTACGTGGGCTTGTCGCTGGCCTGGCCGCCCTCGGCGCTGGAGCTGCGCCAGGCCGATGTATTCGTGGACGTGTTCACCCGCCGCAGCCTGGCCGAGGAGATAACCGGCTGGCAGGGCCAGACGCCCTTCCCCGACGTGCGCGCCCTGCTGCTGGGCTTCCTGGGGAAAAAGCGCACCAACCAGGCCCTGCGCGCCTTCGCTGACCGCTTCCCGGATGCCATGCCGGAATTCGCTACCGCAGCCCCGGCGGCAGCCAGCCTGCTTCCCTTCGCGCATGCCCCCATTCCAGCTTTGCCTTCGGCCGACCCGCGCCTGCTCAACTACGCCGAGAAGCTGCTGGCCGGCAGCCTCGGGCCGGCCAGCGCCCGCATGCTGGTGGCCTCGGTGGCGGGGGCCGAGCGCATCAGCTACGACGGCGTGGTGGGTATTCTGCGCGAAAGCCAGCAGCTGCTCGAAGCCAACCGCCAGCTCCAGAAGCAGAGCCGCCAGCTCCAGCGCCTCACCGACGAGCTGCGCGTGGCCTACGACCAACTGCAGGCGCTCGACCACCGCAAGGACGAATTCCTTTATACCGTGACGCACGAGCTGCGCACGCCGCTCACCAGCATCCGGGCGCTGGCCGAAATACTGGCCGACAACCCCGATTTGGAGGAAGCCGAGCGCCAGCAGTTCCAGCACACCATCGGGCGCGAGGCCGAGCGCCTGACCCGCCTCATTTCGCTGGTGCTCGATTTGGAGAAGTTTGAATCGGGCCAGGCTACCCTCGACCGCGCCCCCGTGCCGGTGGCCGGGCTGGTGGCCGAAGCCCTCGACAGCGTGGGCCAGCTGTTGCGCGACAAGCACATTGCCCTGCACGTGGCCGTGCCCGCCGACCTGCCCGACCTGCCCGCCGACCGCGACCGCCTGATGCAGGTGCTCGTCAACCTGCTTTCCAACGCCATTAAAGCCTGCCGCGCCGATGGCACCGGCCGCATTGCCGTGCTGGCCTGGCCAGCGGCCGAGGTGCTGCTGCTGTGCATCGAGGACAACGGCCGGGGTATTTCGCCGGCCGCCCAGCACCTTATTTTTGACAAGTTTTTCCAGGCCCAGAACCAGACCACCCGCAAGCCCGAGGGCACCGGGCTGGGGCTGGCCATCAGCCGCAAAATCGTGGAGCTGCATCACGGCCGCATCTGGGTCGAGAGCGCCGTGGAGCAGGGCGCGCGCTTCTTTGTAGAGCTGCCGCTGCTGCTGCCCGCCGAAATTACGCCCCGTTTCCAACCTTCTCTCTCTGCCTGAAACCACCTCTCTGCATGAAACCGCCCCACATTCTTATCGTTGACGACGAGCCCAATATCGTCATGTCGCTCGAATTCCTGATGCGCAAGAACGGCTACCAGGTGGGCATTGCCCGCAACGGCACGGAGGCCCTGGCTGCCATCGACCAGACGCCCTACGACCTGGTGCTGCTCGATATTATGATGCCCGACGTGGACGGCCTGCATGTGTGCCGCCAGCTGCGCGCCCGCCCCGACCGCGCTGCTACCAAAGTCATTTTCCTCTCCGCCAAAAGCCGCGAGGCCGACGTGCAGGAAGGCTACGCCGCCGGGGCCGACCTCTATATTCCCAAACCCTTCAGCACCCGCCAGCTCATGGAAAAAGTACGCGAGTTGCTGGCCGGATAGCTTAATGCGATAAAGAACGTCATGCAGAGCGCAGCGAAGCA
>JANXMN010000577.1 GCA_025354605.1 Hymenobacter sp.
ATCAGCTCGTGCGAGGGGATGAGACGGCCCAGGGGACCTTCCTGCTCCAGACGCACGTCCGGGCCGCTTTCGGCGGGCACGGCCTGCACCAGCGCGCGCAGGGCCTGGGCCAGCCCCAACTGTTGGAGCGTAGCAGGCTGCAGGTTGCGCGAGATGCGGCGCACCTCGGCCACCGCCTGGTCAATCAGGGCGCTGGCTTCGGGCACGGGCGGGCTGCCCGAGGCGTAGAGGTGCAGCTTGGCCAGGGCCAGAATGGTGCCCACGCCGTCGTGCAGCTCGGCCGCAATACGCTGGCGCTCGTCTTCCTGCGCCACGAGGGCGGCGGCCAGGGCCTGCTGCTGGGCGGCTTCCTGCACCTGCGAAAGCTCCTGCTGCTGCCGCAGCTGCCCCCGCTGGTACCGAATTACGAACCACACCAGCCCGAGCATGAGCACGAGTAGGGTCGGGGCAAGAAGGAACACGGGAAAAGTATGACTCACGGCAGAATAGTGGGGGCAGCGACCGGCAAATAGCGCAAAAGAATTGGAAATCCCAGCCGGCCCGATTGCGGGTAGTCTCGGCTGCCAACCACCCGGACTTGTTCGACTCAGTTACAAAGCCGCTTTTAGTCACCGGGTCAGGCCTGGGTAAAAGCACTTGGCGAAGATGTCCCGGCGTGGTATCAATAATCAAGATAGTCATTTACAATTGAGTTTATAGACCCATCAGATAATCAAGTCGACTGCTGGTTAGTAACTTATCGCTTTATAGAACGAGGTTGACGAAACAGTAGGGGGCTGCCCGGCGGTCAGCCGGAGAGCTGGAAAACTCGTTCGAACCCTCAAATAGCTTCTGGTTAGCAGCGGCATATAGGTGCTTGCTGAACAGACTGAAGGTGTAAAAATAATTTGCCCCAGCGGGGCGGCTACCACGCGCGGCCCGCGCCGCCGGGCAGATGGTCGTGCTCATCTTCTTCCGATTCGTCTTCGTCATCCTGTTCGTCAGCTTCCGGGTCATCCTCTTCCGTATCGGTGTCTTCTTCGTCCTCATCGAGCGAATCGAACACGCGCTCGAGCAAGGCTTCGGCGTGGCGCAGCTTATGGCGGCAGAGGCGAATCAACTCAGCCGCGCGCTCGACGCGGGTCGTGAGGTCGTCGACATCGACGGCATCGGTTTCGAGGGCCCGCAGAATGGTTTCCAACTCTTCAATGGCTTCGCGATAGGTCATCTTCTTCAATTAACAATTAACAATTAACAATGAGCAACGTGCTGTTATTGGTTGGGTTTTGCTTGGTGCCGACCAACGGTCAACTGTTCCTTGTTAACAGTTAACTGATATAGCCGCAGCTCCTGGCGGTGCAGGGTCCTTTCCAAGGCCAGCTGCAATTGGTAGCGGCGGCGCAGCAGGGCTTCGCGGCGGCGCTGGTGGTGCCGGCTGAAGCGGCGCAGCAGCAGGCGCCCGCGCTGGCGCAGGCCGCGCTGCTCGCGGACCAGGGTGCGGCGGGCTGCCTTAGGCAGCTGGTGCCGGAAGCGCAGCAGGCCCTGGCCCAGCGCGCGCAGCTGCTCGCGCGGGGCCAGGGCAGCCTGCCGCATGCGGGCACGCAGGGCATCCTGGGCCGTGTCGAGCTGGCGCTGGGCGGCGTGGCGGCCGCGCCCGCCCAGCTGGTCGAGCCGGGCGTGGCGCTGGCCAAGCTGGCGGCGGGCGGTGGCCACCACTTGCTCGCCCAGGCCCAGGATGGCGGCTTCGAGCCGGGCCAGCCGGTCGACCAGGAAGGCGGCCACGGCGGTGGGCGTTTTCAGGGCGCGGTGGGCAGTGAGGTCGACCACGGCCTCGTCGCGCTCGTGGCCGATGCCCGTGAGTACCGGCAGCGGAAACGCCCCCACCGCTGCCGCCAGCCCATATTCATCGAAGGCTAGCAAATCGGTGCGGCTGCCCCCGCCCCGGATGAGCACCACGGCATCGAACTGCCCGCGCCGAGCGCGCACGCCGTCGAGCGCGGCGCGAATGCTGGCCGGGGCCTCGTCGCCCTGCATGGTGGCCGGAAACAGCGTGAGCGCAAAATCATACGGAGCCTCGCGTAGCTGCTGCACAAAATCCTGGAATCCGGCGGCGGTGGGAGAGGAGATGACGGCCAGCCGTTGCGGCGCCAGCGCCAGCGTAAGTGCCTGCTGGCGCACCAGCAAGCCTTTCGCTTCGAGCTGACGCAGGGTTTTCAGGCGTAAAAGGGCCAGTTCGCCCACGGTGTAGCTGGAGTCGAGGGCCACCACGTCGAGGCTGAGGCCATACTGCTCGTGGAAGCGTACCTGCACGCGCAGCAGCAGCTTCAGGCCGGGGCGCAGGGGCTGGCCGGTGGCGCGCTCGAAGGCGGGGGCCAGCTGTTGGTAGCGCTGGCTCCAGAGCGTGGCCCGGGCCTGGGCTTTCACGGGCTGGCCGCGGTAGTCGGTGGCCTGCTCGGTGAGGGTGAGGTAGCAGTGGGAGCCGGCAAAGCGGGGCAGGGTGAGGTCGGATACTTCGGCCACCACCCAGTAGTCGTCGGCCAGTTGCTGGTGCAGGGCTTGGCGCACGCGGCCCAGTAGCTCCGCCAGGCCCAGCGGGGCCGGGGCGGCGGGCAGGGGCAGCTCGGGACGGCGGTTGTAGAGGGGCATGGGCGCAAGTTACGGGCAGGAGCGGGCTGGGGTAGTTTTGGCAGAGAAAAGAACGTCATGCAGAGCGCAGCGAAGCATCTCGCCTGCAGTCACTAATCAATGATGTCCTCATGATTGAATTTATACTCCTCACGGAATAGGGTGCGGGGTCGTACCCGGTAGGGCTTGCCCCCGCACCCTACTGCTTTTTTCGCAAATCACTTCGCTACGAGTATAGTGGTGGCGGGCAAGATGCTTCGCTGCGCTCTGCA
>JANXMN010000285.1 GCA_025354605.1 Hymenobacter sp.
CGCCGCCAAATTGCGTCTGCGCCCACTGCTGCGCGTCGCCAAACCCCGTCGAAATACTCATGCCCGCAAGCTACTGCCCACGCCCAAAAAAAGCGCCGGCTTACCAGCCGGCGCTTTTCAAAAGTTTTGGGTAAGGACAAGTCCAGGGGAGCGGGCTTTTCCAGCATGACACACCCAGTGAAATAAAATTTACAGCGCCGCGCGGCGGGTCGTCACGGCCGCCACAAAAGTGTCGAGCGTGGCGATGTCGCCAGTGAGGGTGTCGCGGTCCAGCTCTTTTTCCAGCAGGGCCAGCACGCCGTAGTTCTCCACTTTGCTGATGAGGTTGTTGACGCGGGTTTCGTAGCGGTTGAGCTGGTTTTGGTTGCGGCGCTTGTCGTCGCCATCGGGCAGGGCGGCCACGACGGGCGTCAGGCCCGTAATCAGGGCCTGGGTGGTGCTAAGCTCAGCCTCGGCGCTGGTCGAGTCGTCCCAGTTGTCGAGCTGAAACTGCAGGTTGTTGAGGCGGTTCACCAAGCCGGTGCGCTCGCGCTGCTTGGCGGTGAGGAGGGCATCGCACTGCGCGACGGTGGTGAGGAGGTTGACTGAAAAAGCCATAAAAAGTAGAAAGGTAAAATGTGAAAACGTGCGATTGGCTCCCGCTTTTCGCTGGCTCATCAACGCGGCATCGCGGCTATATTGTGTCAGGTGACATTTTTATTCTGACGAATTGACGGTTGCGGCCAGCCAGTGGCCCAGCTCGGCCGCTTCGGCTTCCAGCGCCGCCTGCCGCGCCCGCAGCCGGGCCTGGGCGGTGCTGCCGCTGCGCAACAGCTCGGCGCGAGCGTCGGCCGCGAACCGGGCCAGCCACGCCGGAAGCGGCGCGCCAACCGGGGCCAGCGCGGCCGTGAGGGTGGGCAGGGCCGCCAATCGCCGCCGCGCCCAGGCCGCCCGGGCGGGTAGCTGGCCGAGCTCGTGCGCGAGCTGCCCCGCCCGGTGCAGACAGGCGCGCTGCTGCTTGCGCAGGGCGGCGGTATCGAGCGCTTCCGAGTCGGGCTCGGCAGGGGTGTGGTGGTAGGCCAGCGTGAGGGCGGCCTGCGGCAGGGAAGCCGGCAGGGGCAGCGGGCGCAGGCCGCGCTCAACCTGGGAGACCATGGTGCGGCTCAGACCCAGGTACTGGCCCAGCTCGGGCTGGCTTAGGTTGAAATGCGCGCGCAGACGCGGGAGTAGGCGGGTGATTTCCGGGGATGGCATAGTGCTCTCGTTTTTTAGACAACGCCAAAACCCGAGAGCAATTGCATAAGCGGTTTTGCTCTCGGATTCTGAAGCAGGCTGAAAAGTGAGAGCATTGCAGCCACGCAGGAAACAAGCGCTTAAAACCAGAATGGTCATGCTGAGCGCAGCTGAAGCATCTGGCGTGCAATAGTAAAATCAATCATCACCACAAGAAAATCATCTACGCCACCAGCCCCAACCCCGCCGCGTGGGCAGCGGCCGTCGCATAATCGTTTACCAGCACCATCGGGACCTGCTCGGCGTTGAGTTCCGCGATGATGGGGCCGACGAGCAGGGCCCGCTCGGGCACCTGCACGTCGCGGATGTAGATGGCACGGATGCGACCGGGGTGGCGGCGCACTACTTCGCGGTAGATGCGGGCATCTTCCTGGCCACTGTCGCCACAGAGCACGAAGGGCAAATGGGGGTAGGTAGTGAGGATATCGTCGATTTCGTGCAGCTTGTGGGCAAAGTGGATGGCGGCCGAGCCGGTGATGCCGGGCGGGGGCGTGGTGCGCGGCGTACCGATGGTGAAGTCGCGCAGCAACAGCGGGCCGGGGGGGATGTCGTGCAGGCCCATGAACTCGTCGAGCACGTCGTAAAGATTCCAGGGACTGCTGCTCACGTAGAAAAAGGGGTTGTCGGGGCGGCCGGTGTGGCCGCGCTGGAGCTGGCGGTAGAACTCGGCCACGCCCACGAAGGGCTGGCGCGAGTGGGCGTTGGTGAGCAGGGTGCGGGCCAGCATCTTAAGGATGTTGGTGGCCCGGGTTTCGAACACGGTATCGTCGAGGTCAGAAATAATGCCGAACTCGGCCCCGGGCGGGGGCACCAGCACGCGGGCGTCGGCGCTGAGCCCGGCCAGGCTGGCGGTAGCGAAGGCGGCCGGCAGGCGCAGGGTCCGCACCGGCACGGGGTACCAGAGGTAGGCTTCGGGGGCGGGCAGGGCGTGGGGCTCGATGATGAGCGTGAAATACCCCTCATCGTCGGTGCTGACCAGGTGCTGGTGGCCGTCGGGCAGCTCGGCCACGAGGTCGGCGTCGGCAATTTCGCGGCTGTTGAACCGGCGCCACATGCTGCGGAAGTTGCGCCAGCCCGAGTCGGTGGCAGTGGCCGCCACCAGGCCAGGGTCAGCCAGCAGGCGGCCTTTCACGTAGAATTTCGCCGCTGTGCCGTAGCTACGGTAGGTTTCGATGCGCAGGCGGTTGAGGTGGCCCCGGCTGCCAAGGTAGCGGGTCATGAAATGGTCGTACCACTCGGTTAGGGTAGAAAGGGCATCCAGCAGCTTCATCGGGCAAACCTACGGCCGGGGCGTGGCAATCACGTTGCCGGTTGCCCCGCACCGTAGCCTTGCGGCCCCGCTTTGCGTAGAACGCCCGCGTCGGAATTTCCAGCCGGCCTGCTTTTTCGACATGTCAACTGCTACTACTGCCGCCGCGCCCCGTCCCAAAACCCGCAAAAAGGCCCTGCCGCCCCAGGAGGAGGCTCATGTGCTTTATAAAGACCCCGCGCGCATGGCCCGCCTCGCCGGCCTGCGCTACGCTACCGACCAGAGCCCCGGGCTCACGCGCAAAGCCTCCCGGGCCGGCAAGCTGGCTTACTACGACGCGCAAGGTCACAAAATAACCGACGCGGCGGCCCTGGCCCGCATTACCAGCTTCGTGATTCCGCCGGCCTGGACGGACGTCTGGATTTCGCCCTCGGCCACCACCCATTTGCAGGTGACGGGCCACGACAGCCTGGGCCGCAAGCAGTACCGCTACCACCCGGCCTGGGACGAGCTGCGCAGTCTCACCAAGTTTTCGCGCCTGCACACCTTTGGCGAGCACCTGGCTCCGCTACGCCGGCAGCTGCGGCAGGATTTGGCCCGTCCCGCCCTCGACCACGACAAGGTGGTGGCCCTGGTACTCACGCTCATGGACCTGTCGTTCATCCGCGTCGGCAACAAGGAGTACGCCCGCAAAAACGGGAAGAAGAAGCCCAGTTACGGCCTCACCACCCTGCTCGACGACCACGTGGCCGTGCACGGGGCGGCCGTGAACTTCACGTTCGTGGGCAAGAAGGGCGTGCCGCACGACGTGACCGTGCGAGATGCCCGCCTGGCCCGGCTGGTGCGCAAGTGCAAGGAAATTCCGGGGCAGCACCTGTTTCAGTACTACTCAGCAGATGGGCAGCGGCACGCGCTGGAATCGGGTGACGTGAACGAATACCTGCACCGCCACACCGGGCTGGCGCTGTCGGCCAAGGATTTCCGCACCTGGGGCGGCACCGTGAAAATGGTGGGCTGCCTCGAAGCCGCGCTGCGCGAGGAGCCCGACCTGGCCCCCGAAAAGGTCATCAAAATTGCCGTGAAGGAAGTGGCGGCCGGCCTGGGCAACACGCCCACCGTGTGTTCGAAATACTACATTCACCCGCAAGTGGTCGAGCTGTTCAAATCGGGCGAGCTGATTGAGTTTCTGCGCCACCACGACGCGGAGGCCGCCCCCGACGACCTACTTTCGCCGGTGGAGCGGCTGGTGCTGAAGATGCTGGGGGGGCGCGTTTAACGCCCTCCGCGTTCACCTCACCCCCTGACCCCCTCTCCTGCGGAGAGGGGGCACCGGTTCGGCGTGGTAAAAAAAAAGGGGTCTAACGCAATGCGCTGGGCCCTTTTGTTGCGGAAGATGCGTCAGGAGCAAAACCGGTGCCTCCTCTCCGCAGGAGAGGGGGTCAGGGGGTGAGGTGAACTCCAGGCTAGCAATGCGCCGAATTCACTCTTCCGGCAGCTCATCATACCTTTTATGGGCGGGGGCGCTTTTTTGTTCGAACTGTATTCCGGCAACCGGGCCACTCTGGAAGTCATCGCTGCCGCCGCCGCCGAAGATGCGTACCCGGGGCTGGGAAGTCGCATTGGGGCCGTGCTGCTGCACGATGAAAACATCCTTGCCGCCGAGCCCCTCCAATTGAATCCGGCGGGTTTCGGCCTTCTTAAAAGCGCGGTGGTAGAGGCGGGCCGGGCGGGGGCCGGCGGTCAGGCTGAAAACATCCACGACCGTGGAATCGGCGTAGCGGTGGATTTCGAAGCGCTCGGCCTGTTCGGTGCCGCCCACCACGGGCCGGCGGGCCAGTTGCCGGTAGAAAATATCGGCCAGCTCGGGCAATTTGGCGCGGCGGGCCTGCAGGGCAGCCAGCGTGCGCGGGCCTTCGAGGGCAAACACCGACGCTGGCAGCCGGTGCAGGGCGCGCAGCAGCAGGGTATCGGGCAAGCGCTGCTGCATGGCGACTGCGGCGGCCCGGAATTCGGCTTGGGTTAGCTGGTTCAGGCCGCGGGTGTCGAGGTAGTGGCCCGAGGAAAGCAGGGCGCGCGGGTTTTTGAAGCGCGACGTGAACGTAGCCCAGTGTGGCAGCAGCAGGTGGCTCACCAGCCAGCCCAGCAGGCCGTCGTTGAGGCGGTAGAACACCATGTCGCGGTCTTTGGGCAGGGGGGCAACGGGGGCGAAGCCAGCGGTGGGGGGTAATACGGCCCAGCTCCACTGGCCGGGGTGGCGGTCCCAGTCGCCGAGCCAGCCGTCGAGCAGGCGGGCGCGCAGCAGGGCGGGCTGGTCGAGGCGGAATTCGGGGCTTTCATAAACCCGATGAAATGCCTTCACGCTATTGAGCACGGCCGTGGGCGCGGGCGCTTCGGGTGCCACGGCGGCCTTCTCTTCCAGCGCGCCCAGCTGCCCGCGGAAATGCCGGAGCGAATCGGTCTGAAATGCCGGGTCGTCGGCCCGCACATAGACCAGCTGCGGGTGGGAGCGGGGTACCCCCAGGGCCTGCGCCAGCGGGGGCACCACCAGCGAGGCGTAAGGGTTGGTCGACGACACGTTATCGCGCAGCACATTCACCAGAAAGCTGCCCCGCAAAACCTGCGGCATGGCCCGGATGGGGTCCTTATCGACGGTGCGGAGGACGTAGCTGCGGCCGTCGTCGCCGTTCAGGCCCAGGCTGGTGCTGTTAAAACCGCCGCCAACCTTGCCCGGGCGCAGGCCGCCGGGACGGACTAGTTCCAGGCGCAGCACCGGCACATCGACCGAAGCGGCCCAGCTGGGGCGGTGGTGGCGGCCCACCAGCGCATTATACAGGCCGCCGTGGTGAGCGTATTGCCGGCCGGCCGCGGCCCCGCGCACACTGTCGGTACCAGCAGTGAGGGCCGGCGCGCCGGGCGGGCGGGCGTCGGGTTGAAAGAATTGCCGGCGCACGCAGCCCGTAGTCAGCAGCTCGCCCGCCAGAGTAGTCAGTAAAAAGCAATGGTAGGCGAAGCGTTTGGGCATAAGCGGCGCAAGATACGGGCGCGCCGGGGCTCCGGATGAGCCGGCGCTTTGGGGTTGGAAGCCCGGAGATACAGTGAAGCCCAGGCGGGCCGGCCGAAGCTGAATAAATGCTGTTACGCAGCCGCTACAGCAGCCCGTGTTTTTTGTTTCTGGTTCCTTGTTCCTTGTTCCTGGTTGATGGTGGATTATTAAGAGTGAACCAGAAACAAGAAACTAGGAACCAGAAACAAAACCCGGGTTTCGGCAGCCTCGGCGGCGCCTCAGTCGTCTTTCAGCCGGTCGTAGGCGCGGCGTTTCTTATGGGGTAGGCTGGGACGTTGCGCGCCGGCAGCCGTCAGGTCCGAGGCCTCGTCGAAGAGGTGCACGCGCCGGCTGCTGCCCAGCAGGCGCAGCTGGTCGTGGCCCGCGCCGCCGTAAAGGTGCAGGTGCATTCGGCTGCGGCCCTGGCTGGCCACGTCGAATACATCGTCGCCGCCGAGTCCGTCGAGGGTGAGGGCCTTGGTTTCGGCCGGGAAATAGGTGCGGCGGAAACGCAGGGAGTCGTGGCCGGGCAGGCGGGCGAGGGTGGGCGAGTACACGCGCACGGTCGTGGAGTCGGGGTAGCGGCGCACCACGAAGCGCTCCGGCTCGGCCGTACCGCCCAGGTTGGGCTCGTGGGCCAAACTCAGGTAAAAGGCCTCGGCGGCCCGGGGCAGGGCCGCGCGGCGGGCGCGCAGGGAGGCAGCCAGGCCCAGGCCTTCGAGGGCGTACACGGCCGGGGGCAGGTGGTGCAGGGCGCGGTCGATAACCGAATCGGGCAGGCGGGCTTGCAGGTCGCAGGCCAGGCGCTGGAAGTCGGCCCGGGTCAGGGCCGAGAGGCCGCGCTGGTCGATGAAGCGGGCCTGCTTCACCAGCCCGCCCACGTTGTCGTAGCGGCCCCGGAACGTCTGGAACTGCGGGGCAATGAAGCGTCGGGCGGCCAGCCAGGGAATCAGGCCATCGTCGAAACGGAAATACACCTGGTCGCGGTCTTTGGGAATACCCTGGTAGCGCACCCGGCCGCCGGGCTCATCAAAAGCAGCCCAACTCCACTGCCCCTCGTGCCGGTCCCAGTCGCCGAGCCAGACGTCGAGCAGGCGCGCGCGCAGGAAGGCCAGTTGGTCGATGCGATAGGAGGGGTGCGTGTACACCGTTTGCAGCATTTTTTCGCCGCCCACAAAATAGCCGACCCCGGCCAATTCGGGAGTAGCCGCCCCCCGATTGCTGAATTTCTCTTCCAGCAGCGCGAGCTTGCCCTGAAACTGCCCCGACATTTCGCCCAGCCCCATTTCGTCGGGCCGGATGTACACCAGCCGCGGCGTGGCGTGCGGTACCCCAGCGGCTTTGGCCAGCGGCGGCACCGTGAGCGCGCCGTAGGGAATGGCCGCCGAGGTGGCATCACGGACCACGTTCAGCACAAAAGTGTGCCGCAACCACAGGGGTAAGGTTTTGTAAGGCTCTTTGTCGATTGCACGCAGGGCGTATTCGCGGCCGTGGCGGCCCTGCATCGTCAGGCTGATGCTCTGGTAACCGCCGCCGGCCTTGCCGGGTCGGAGCCCGCCGGGCGCGGCGGTGGCCAGGCTCAGCACCGGGGCCACAACCGGAACTGCCCACACCCGGCGGTAGTGGCGGCCCAGCAGCAGTTGGTACGGAGCCGAGTGGCGGGCGTACTGCCGGCCGGCCACGGCGCGTACCGAATCGGCAGCGGCGGGCAGCGGCGCGCTGCTGCCCGGGCCACTGCGGGCATCGGCCTGAAAGAAATGGTGGTTCACGCAGCCCGGGCCCGGCAGGCCCAGCCCCAGCGCGGCCAGCACGCGCAGGCCACGCCGGAGCTGAAAATGAATAGAGAGCGGCATCCGGGAAGAATCGGGTCGGCAGGTTTGAGCCTTTAACGCAGCTTCGCCGTAAAGGTGGGCAACCCGGTGCCCCCGGCGCTTCCCGCCTGGGAAAACCTTTTCCGGTTGGCGCATCCAAGCGTTTTCAGCTGGTGGGGTAAATACATTGGCCTGTTATGCCCCGATTTCTCCGTGTTTTGAAAATGCTGGGGCTGGTGGTCGCCGGCCTTTTCACGGCATTGGCCCTGACTATTACTACCGCCCAATGGCCGGCCGCCCCCGTGCCGCGGCCAGCCGGCTGGGCCGCCGATTCGGCCAGCGTGCGGGTGGTGCCCGGCGCGCAGTATGCCCGCGGCCGGCTGTGGCAGGCATTGTTTGGCCGGCATTACCGGGCGTGGTGGGCCGAGCCGGCCACGGTGCCGGTGCTGCGACTGGCTACCGCCGTGCCCGGCGGCCTCGTGCCCGTGCAGGCCGGCGGCAGCAACCAGAGCCACACCCTCCGCCTGCGCGCCTGCGACGGCCGCCAATACGTGCTCCGCTCCGTTGATAAGGACCTGAGCGCGGCTCTGCCGCCGGGCTGGAAAAAAAATCTGCTGCGCGACTTGCTCAAGGACCAGACCAGCGCCACCCAGCCCTACGGCGCGTATCCGGCGGCCCATCTGGCCGCGGCCGCCGGGGTGCTGCACGCCAACCCGTGCCTGGTGTACGTGGGCCACGACCCCGGCCTGGGGGCTTTCCGGGCGGAGTTCGGCAACGCGCTGTACCTGTTTGAGGAGCGGGCCGACGGTGACCAAAGCAAAGTGGCCAGCTTCGGCTACTCGCCCAACGTGCTCAACTCGGCCCACATGCTGGCCCAGCTGCGGGCGGCGCCCAGTAGCTACGTGCCGGCCCGCGACTACCTGCGCGCCCGCCTGCTCGACATGCTGCTCGGCGACTGGAGCCGCCGTGAAGACCAGTGGCGCTGGGCCAGCTTCCCGCGACCCGGCCGCCGGGCATTTCGCTCCGTGCCCCGCGACCGCGACCAAGCGTTTTTTCAGTTCGACGATGGCCTGATTACCCGGCTGGTATCGTGGTTCATACCCAAGTACCAGACGTTTCATTCCCGCATTGCCCCCGACAACGTCGACGGCCTCACCCGCACCGCCCGCAACCTCGACCGCACCCTGCTCACCGGGCTCGACGCGGCCGCGTTCCGGCAGGTGGCCGACTCGCTCGTGGCCGCTCTGCCCGACAGTGTGCTGGCCCGGGCCTTTGCCACCGGCCCACCCGAAACCCGGGCGGCCATTGCCGCGCACTTCGTGCCCCTGCTACAAGCCCGCCGCGCGCAGCTGCCCGCCGTGGCCCGGCACTATTTCGAGCTGCTGAACAAGCGGGCCTGGGTGCTGGGCACCGACCAGGCCGAGCGGTTTGTGCTGGGCCCAGCCGGGCCCAGCAGCTTGCGGGTGCAGGTGCTGGCCCGTCGCCCCGGCCGCCCCGATAGCCTGCTGCTCAGCCGCGTTTTCGACGCGGGCGTTACGGCCACCGTGCAGCTGTTTGGGCTGGCCGGCAACGACGTGTTCGAGCTGCGCGGCAACCTGCCGAATGCTCCGGCAGTCGAGTTGTTTCCTGGCCACGGTCAGCAGCAGGTACTGGTTCCGCGCGGGATTCAGGCCGAGTCCGTTACCTGGTTTTTCGACCCCACCCAGCTCAACTCCCCACTGCCGCCCGGCTTTCGCCACGTGCCCAATGCCAGCCCCGGGCTGGCGGCCGATGCGCGCG
>JANXMN010000578.1 GCA_025354605.1 Hymenobacter sp.
GGTGAGGCGGCGCACCAATTCCTCCAGAAGATTCTCAGCCCGGTACACCGGGCTCACTACGGAAATGCGGGGGATTAAACCGACCAAATCAAAAAACTAAAATATGCTCTGCCGCGGCGGCAGTCCGGCAAAGAAACCACAAAGTTGCTTAGCGAAGTATGTTGCCGGGCCAAGTAACGAGTAACCGGCCTATAGGAAATAGGCATAGCCGCAACGCCTTTACCTATTCGGTTACCCCTTCGCCAAACAGCTCATCGTCGCCCATAAACTCTAGGTGTACTACTCCCAACCCGACGGCCACCAGTTTCCGGCGCACCTCTTCCCACAGATTCGGCATGAGCACCGTCAGCAACTGCTAAAAACCCTCCCTCTCGCTCTCAGTTAGAGGACGGAGTAGTATTGAAGCGCAGGTTCTTTACGTAGGCATTGTATGTTAGGTGCTGTGCAATATACTCCTTCACGCCCGCATATTTTCTGCACAGTTCCTCATAGTGGTCGTGGCAGTAGACCAGCTTGGCATGTAGGTCGGCTACGTCTGAGGGCTTAAAAGTGAGCGAGAGTTCCTCGTTTTTATTTATTTCCTTCACGCTGTCAAATGCGCCGTTTATCACCAGCCTGCCCGAAATCAGAGCATCGAAATACTTAACGTGTACGACGTGTTGAGAGAAAGCATTTTCCTTGTCGGGGCACACAATTACGTGCGCGAGCCCTTGGTAGGTAGCCATCTCGGCATAAGGTATGCTCTTTATAAAGTGAATCGCATTGGCGGCTGGGAGCTGTTGTGCCAGCTTAACGCAGTATTGCTTGTCGGGCCCTTCGCCAATCATTATCAGCTTGCTGGCGGCGGTATCGCGGTGCAGCAGGTCAAATGCCTTTATAAGGTCGTCCATGCCGCCGGTTTGCTTGTAGGTACCGATAAAGAGCACCACGAAATCCTGCTCAGTTAGGCCGAGGTGCGCCTTCAACTCACGTTGCAGCGCCGCGTCGGGCTGTCGTTTCAACGCATCCTCACCTACCAAGTAGGGTATTACGAAGCTTTGCTTACCCTCAAGCTGATACCGCTGCTCGTAATACTTCTTCATGGAATTGCTGCCATATATGAAGCCCGCCGCCCCACCAAACACTTTCTGGTCAAGGCTATTTACCAAAAAATGTTTCCAGCGATGCACCCAACGCTGATAGTTGTTGCTGGCAATGCTTTGCAGGTATAATTGTTCAATAGGAACAATGCCGTGTATATCGTTGAAGTACGACTGGATAACACCTTTAGCTTTCAACAGGCAGCCAATGGTATTATCCAGATAATCAAAAAAGCAAACTGGCATACTGCCCACACCCGCACGCTCAATAGCAGCTTCAATCTTGCCAAAGAGTGGACGGAACTGCTGGTACACTACGCTTGCAGGAAGCAGCGCCAATAGACCTTGCATCTTGCGCTTCTCTTTAAAATCGTAGCCAATGCGCACATGCTCGATAGCAGCGTGAAAGGACTTGTAGTCTTCCGCATTTGACAGGAAAAATACTTCGTGGCCCTGCGCGGCCAGGGAGTTAAGCATCCCGTACATCCGCACATTTTCTCCTACCTCTTTCTTAAAATCGCGGAGCGTAAAAAAATAGTACTTCATTATTATTTCATCAAGCCTTTTTGCTTCATTTGCCGGATAGACTCCTCGTAGCTACCCCCTTGCACCTCTTGCTGTTCCACCCAAGCCGCAAACTCCCGGATGCCCTCACTGAAAGATATCGCTGGGCGGAAGCCAAGGCCTGCACTAATTTTTTCCAGCGAGGCTACGTTATGCCGAATATCGCCAATGCGATAATTACCCGTTATTTCTATCTCCGTATCGGCCCCGTACAGCGTACGCAGTTGCTCCGCTACTTCCCGCACGGTGGTAGCGACACCGGAACCGACATTGTACACATCCTGGGACATTGTCTGAGATTCAATACCCAGCAATGTGGCATTCACCACATCGCCTACATAGACAAAATCGCGCGTCTCCTGGCCATCTTCAAATATGTTGATGCGCTTGCCGCCACTGCGAATGAGGGTGGAAAAGATAGAGAGAATGCCGGTGTAAGGATTCTTAAGGGATTGCCCAGGTCCATATACGTTTTGATAGCGAAAAGCAAGCGCCGGAATACCAATAGACTGGCACACATTAAGCACCAGTTGCTCCTGGCTCAACTTCGTGATGCCATATACCGAGGAGGGGTGTAGCTTCGAGGCTTCATCGGTAGGCAATACTCGCAAGGGCTTTTCGCACTCCGGGCACCGGGGCTCAAAGCTGCCAGCCGATAAATCCTGCTCCCTGCGGCTGGGTGGGTACTGCACTAAGTGCTCGTCGCAGGCATATTTACCTTCTCCGTAGATAGCCCGCGAGGAAGCAACTATTACCTTTTCTATTTTGTGCTTGGTATTCACCAGCGCGTCGAGCAAGAGGGCCGTACCCGAAATATTGTGCTCGATATACCGGTGCACTTCATACATGGATTGGCCAGTGCCCGTCTCAGCCGCATAATGCACCACTATATTAGCGTCCTGCAGTGCTTCTTCCCAGTCGGCCTTGTTTCGCACATCGCCTTTGATAAAGCGGATGCCCTCCTGCTCTGGAAAGGAATAATCCAAACCATGAATCTGCGGCGACAAATTATCGAGTACAATAACGCTATAGCCCTGCTCTAGTAGCCGTTGAGAAAGATGGGTGCCGATAAAGCCCGCGCCACCAGTTATGAGAACTTTTTTCATGAATTTTTATTTCTCGACGGAGAAAAGATTTTTTAAATAATAAGCGCCGTTTGAACTACACTAACATACTGCTTAAGAGCATATTCCAATGCGCATTGGCATGCTGCCCAACTGGTATAAAGCGAATGGATTGATAAAGCAATTGCGCTTCTTTGTAAGACATTTTTGCATCAAAGAGGCAATAGCAATTAGTTGGCAATCAACAAACTCCGAACTCGCGGCAGTTAAGACAACCAGGCAGGGTCGGGCGTTGTGGCATAAATGTACTTCAATAAAAATGCTCGACTTGCCGTCATGAGTGGCCCAGCCAAACTACTGCAAGGCTGGCACGTCAAAAAAATAAGCGTAAGCTTGGCGCGACAGCTCAATCGAGCGATGCCGCTCGGCTAGTTGGCGCACTCGCTGGCGGTAGCCGGGCTGCGCCATTTGCTGGGCCACGTTGGCCAAAGCCTCAGACACCGAAATGAACCGGTCTAGATTGAAGATGGCCCCGCCGCCTTCTTTCTTAATTATTTCTGAATCATCACCCACTCCATCAGGCAAAAAGATAGGTAGGCCATTTGCCCAATATTCTCCGTGCTTTATCGGAGATACAAAGAGGGTCGGCCGATGCAGACCAAAAGCGAAGTCAGCGGCTGAAAGAAATTCAGGTACCTCAACAAAGGGAACTTTGGCGACATAGGTTTGAGCGGGTGACAAACCAACTGCCGCTAATCGGTTCTGCACAACATCAGCAGGCAGAGGAGTTAACAGCAGTAACCGAAAGGCTGACCCAAAGTACTCGGCCGCCATCTTGAACACCTCAAAAGCCTCCTCATCGTAGTAGATGCCGCCGAACTTGCCCAAGTAGACGCCCACCACGACCTCGGCGGGCCAGCCCAAGCGCTGCCGTACCCGCGCCCGCGCACCGGCGTCGAAGGCAAAGGCATCAATATTCACTGAGCAGGGCATTGTGACGATACGGTCGGCCGGTACGCCCTCGCGGATAAGTTGTTGGCGGTAGTTTTCGGCCACTGGCATCAGGCCCAGGGCTAGCTCTTTCTGCTTGGTTTCCCAGTGCCGCTGAAACAAGTAGCGCGGGTCGTAGCGCCTCCATACCCCCGAATCCAGCATATAGTCGGCGTGCGGCTCGTACGACTCCACATAGAACGACAGCTTCGTTTTCTGCCACACCAGATACGCCAGCGACCCCGCCGGCGTTCCCCGCGCCAGAATGAAGTCGGGCCGGAACTCGGCCACCTGCTTCACTAGCTCGTTTGGAAAGCGGGTGAAGTCCTCTACCTTATTGAGAATCACGTTACGCCCCGGCCGCGAACGCAGCGGCTCAAAGCTGATTTTGCCGGCCTCGAAGCCGGGGGCAAAAGTCAATTCGGCCTGCGCCTCCGCGCCTCGCTCAATGGTCACCAGGCGCACAGCCGCCACGTCGGGCCGCTCCTGTAAGATGCGCAAGTGAGGAAATATAGTACTGACCGTCAGCCCGTCGTGCAGGCCCCAGTAACCGAGGAAAAGGATACGCATGGGTTCGTTATTAGTCTGTTTTAGCCCTGCAACTTTTTCAGCCAGGCCACCGCGCCCTGTCCCACCAGGCAGCGCACCAGCAGCACGGCGGCCTGCCGGGTGGGCAGGTTCGGGGCCGCCAGCCGGGCAAAGCGTAGGGATTCCGCCCGGTGATTGTCGGCATAGGCGTGGATGGCGCAGAGGTAGTACACCCGGCCCGTCAGTATCCGGCGCTGCGCGGGGGTCAGGCGCAGGCGGGCCAGCATCCAGGCCAGTGCCAGTTGCAGGCGGCGCACCAGCGCCGTGTTATCCGAACGCATCGACCGCTGGTCGTGGTCGTTCATGGTTAACGTCAGCGCGTCCACGAGGTACACCCGGTCGTCCTGCGTGTTCTCGAGCATGAACATCCAGTCTTCCACGGCCGCGTACTGCCTGTCTTCCTCAAATAAATGTAGCGCCGGGTTCAGCCGGCGCACGCAGATGTTGCAGGCCAGCGCGTTGCCACTCACGAAGGTATCGAGGCCGTACCAGCCCGCGGCCAGCGCGGCGGTATCGCTGGGGGCCAGCACGCCGTTGCGGTCAAAGTCAAATTTAGTGGCGATGAAGTTAGGCTGGCCCAGTTCCTCTATTTTGGCGTGGAGCGTGGCCAGGTGCTCGGGATGAAACCGGTCGTCGGAGTCCAAGAAGATGACGTACTCACCCTGGGCACGGGCAACGCCGTAGTTGCGGGCCGCGCCGCGCTCGGCATTCTCCTTGGGGTAATAGCACAGGCGCGGGTCGTCGTAGCGAGCCACCACGGCGGCAGTATCGTCCTTACTCCCGTCATCAACCACCAGAATTTCCAGGTTGACAAAGGTCTGGCCCAGCACCGATTCAAGGGTAGCACCAATTAAACCGGCCCGGTTGTAGGTGGGAATGACAATGCTGAAAAAAGGAGTCACGTGGGAAGAGTTAAAACAGGTTCCAGGAGCGTTTGTGGAGGCAGCGTTGCTTACTGTATCCCTGAAAATTACACCAGGAGAGAAGTAGCCGGTGGTCAGACCGGTTAATGTAGCAGGTGTTCGATGCCTAGTCGCAGGCCCTTCAGTACCAGCAGCGTGGCCAGTACCAGCAGAGTACTGCGAATAGCCACCCGCAGCACCGGCAGCTTCAGCAGATGCAGGATATGCATGTCAATCAGGAACGTCACGACCAAGCTGCTGATGCCGAATAGCAGCATGCCCGTATTCAGGTTGTGGGAATACGCTCCGATGGCCAAGCTGGCAGCCCGGCACAGCACGAGCAATATTGTACCGAGCAACACAGTGCGCTGCCGCCGGAAAACGGCATATATAGGGCTTGTTGCATACGAGGCCAGCTTGAAAATGTAGTAGTAGCCCAGGTACGACGTGAACAAGCCAGCCTGCTCCCAGCGGGTGCCGAAAGCAAATTTAAAAATCCAGTCGCCATATACGGTGATAATGCCGAAGGGCACCAAACCCAGGTAAAACAGCTTGTTGTAAAGGTCTAAGCACAGCTGCTTCAACCGGTCGGGCTCACGCTGGTAGGTTTCGGTGGCTTTTTGCAAAAACACCGGGGCAATGGCATTGCCAATCACACCGATAGGCAACTCCAACAGACTGGTAGAGAAAGCATAAAGCCCTACCGCTGTGGTCCCGAACGAGCTGGAGAGAAAAAATATGGGCAGTTGCGAGGCCACCGTGTTGAGGTAAGCCGTGGGCATTACGTAGAATGGGTACTCCCGGTATTCGAACGCGGTAGCTTTAACTCGCTTCCACGAGAACGTGCTCATTACCTCTCGCAACTGCCGATGAATGCCACTAAGCAGCATGGTACCCGCCGCAACAACCTTGGTGAACACGTCGCCCAACAGGAGCCCGGTGGGACTGCCGTGCAGCAAGGCTCCGGCCCCCAGAGTAAGGACCCGGCCCGCCAGCGAAGTGCCCACGTCGATGCCCGCGCGCTTGCCAAAATCCTTGGTGCGCAGGTACCAGGAGTTCATCATCGCCATTAGGTTGTACAACAGTACCGTAAACGGAATGACGTACACCCAGTCGCCCAGCGCTTCGGCATTGAGCAAGTGTAACAGCGGGCGGCGCAGCAGCAATACCGCACTCAGCATTAGCACCAGCATGGCGGTGGCCAGCAGCAGGCTCAGGTGTACCAGGGCGTGAAACCGTTTGGCAACCCGCGGCAACAGAAACGCTGATGGATAAGCCAGCGTCGAAAACAACGAGGCATTGGCTACGATGGAATTGAACACCGCAAACAGGCCGTAGGCCGCTGGCGCGTATAGCCGCGACATAATGGGCGTGACCAGAATACCAATCACGGCCACCCCCGCCGTGCCCGAAAACGTGACGGCAAAGTTCTGAGCAAACGAGCCCCGCTGCCGCAGTGCCTGTACGTTGCGGCTAACTACGCTCTGAACACGCTTTATCACGGCCGGGGATGGATGGGCGGAAAAATCACAACCACCGCTTACTGGTGCTGCTCGTGCTGCCAGTTCACTTTGTGGCCACCTTTCAGCAGATAGGCATCGCGCTTGAATAAAGCTACGTCGGCACGCACCATGTCCTGCACCAAGGCGGGCAAGTCGTACTTAGGCTCCCAGCCCAGTTTAGCCTTGCACTTAGCTGGGTCGCCGATGAGCAGTTCTACCTCGGTGGGGCGAAAGTAGGCTGGGTCGACGCGGCATACCACCGTGCCGGGAGCAACCTGATATTCCGGGATTGAGCACGAAACCACGCGGCCAATCTCGTTTACACCCTCCCCTTCAAAAGCCACGTCTACGCCCACCTCGGCAAAGGCCAGGCGCACAAAATCGCGCACAGTAGTGGTGATGCCGGTGGCAATCACAAAATCTTCGGGCACTTCCTGCTGCAGAATTCGCCACATGGCTTCCACATAGTCCTTCGCGTGGCCCCAGTCGCGTTTCGCATCGAGGTTACCCAAGGCAATGTCGTCGCGCATACCCAGTACAATCTGCGCCACGCCACGGGTGATTTTGCGGGTGACGAAGGTTTCACCACGCAACGGGCTTTCGTGGTTGAAGAGGATGCCGTTGACGGCGAACATGCCGTAAGCCTCGCGGTAATTCACCGTTATCCAGTAGCCGTAGAGCTTGGCCACGGCATATGGCGAGCGCGGATAGAAGGGCGTAGTTTCACTTTGCGGCACCTGCTGCACCAAGCCGTAGAGCTCGGAAGTGCTGGCCTGATAAATTTTGGTTTTATGAGTGAGCCCGAGCAGGCGTACGGCCTCCAAAATGCGGAGCGTGCCCACGCCGTCGACATCGGCAGTATACTCGGGGGCGTCGAAGCTTACCTTGACGTGCGACATGGCCCCGAGATTGTAAATCTCGTCAGGCTGCACTTCTTGGATGATGCGGATGAGATTAGTCGAGTCCGATAGGTCGCCGTAGTGGTTGGTCAGGCGCGGGTTCTTATGGCCGTGCTCGTCGGCCATGAGATGGTCGATGCGGTCGGTGTTGAAGAGTGACGAGCGGCGCTTGATGCCGTGTACGTCATAGCCTTTTTCGAGCAGAAGTTCAGCGAGATAGGCACCGTCCTGGCCTGTGATACCGGTAATAAGAGCAACTTTCATATCGGGGTGCGTAGCAAATGCAGCACTAAGCTAAGGCCGCAGCCTTAGCTTAGTGCTTTGGTCAGTTGAGAGTTTTTAAACAAAAATTCAGTTGGGTGCGCCGCGTTGTAGTCGGCCATCAGCTGGTCGGCTACGGCAAAAGCAATAGGCAGACGTGCAACGTCGTCGAGGGGCACTGGCCCGGCTACATAACCCGTGGGCAGTTGGGGGTTGCCGGCGTACTGCGACCGACCCAGCGCCGAAAACAACGCCCGCTTGACGGGCCGCAAGGGCTTTTTCAGCTGCTCGACCCAGCCCGACTTATGATGCACGAAATCACGAAAGCTGTTGCCAATGCGCTTATCGTAGTAGAAGCGCATGCGGTTCGACTCCTGAGTGCTGGCATCGGCGACTCGGCCCTGGTTCATCACCCGGAAGTTACTCTGGGGATTTTCGAGGCGTACGCTGAGCATGGCCGTGCTCCAAGCCAAATTCACGTTCAGGCTGGTGATGCGGTAGGTGAATTCAGTATCGACCTGCACTACACCGGTATGAAACAACCCGGTGAGAGCTAATGAGCTGCGCCGAATAATGAGCGGCAACCCAATCATCCACACCACTTCCTGGTGGTCGAGCCAGCGCCGAAAGTTTTCGGCCACATCGTCGTAGAGTGTGGCCGACTCCAGCTTTTCCAAGTGGATTAATCCGGTATTGCCGGTCAGCACATCTACTTCGGGATGGGCCAGCATGAAGCGCTTAGCCTCGCCGATGGCCGCGTAGCTGAAGGCATCGTCGTCGGTCACCAGCTTCAGCAGCTCGCCCCGGGCGCGCAGCATGGCTTTATTGAAGCCGTGGGCCTCGCCCTTATCGCGCTCCGACACATATTGCTGAATCAGGCCAGCATCGAACAGCCCTTGTAGGTACTCGGGGGTGCCGTCCTTGCTGCCGCCGTCGGCCACCACAATTTCTTCGTCGGGCTGACGGGCTGCCACCAGCCGCTCCACTACCTGCTTGAGGTAAGGCAGCTTGTTGTAGGTGGTGAGAACGTAGGACAGGGCGTATTCGGACACTTGGCTATTAATTTGGGTAATGGTTTCTGCCCCGTACTTCCCCGGACTTCCCAGACGGGACCGCCGGGGCCGCGACGCCTACCGTGGCTGGTAGCCGAGGCGGCGGGCGTACTCAAGCATCTTTTCGCGGGGCCGGATTTTCACTGGCCGCGCCGGCACGCCTACGTAAATCGTCCAGGGTTCGGTGTCTTTGGTGACGAGCGAGCACGCCCCCACCACGCTGCCCTCCCCTATCGTCACATTGGGCATTACCACTACGTTGGTGCCCAGGCCCGAAAAGCGGGCACACCGAATGGTCCCGAAGTCAACGGTATCGCGAAATTCCGCCGGGGCCGTCACGCTCGTAAAGCCGTCGCCCATAAACTGGTCGGACCCACAAATGAGCCGGCTGCCGGCCGCGATGGTTACGAAGTCTTCCACGATAAGTGTGCTCTGCGCCCCTCCGATGATGGTGAGATAGGGCGAGAGGTGGGTGTAATCACCGATTTCGGCCGCCGTGGTCAGGTACACGCCCGAGTCGATGGCTACATGGCTGCCCACGTATACCAGGTGCGGCCGCCGAATCTCGACGCTGGCGCTGATGAACACATCATCGCCGCAGGCAGCCAGCAGGGTGGTATCGTACTGCGCCGAGTGCGGCGCGGGGGATGCATCGGCCATGAGCTAGTAGGGATAAACCGATTCGTAATACTGGACCGTAGCAGCAATACCCTGGTCGAAGGGTGTGAAGGCAAAGTCCGGAAATACCTGACGGAACTTCCTGTCATCCATCACTTTCTTAGGAGCACCGTCGGGCTTGCTGGCATCCCAGGCTAGTCGGCCGCGGTAATCAAACTTCGACTGGATAATGTCGACCAACTCTTTTACACTCAATCCGTCGTTTTGGGCTAGGTTGGTGGGCTGTTCCAGGCCGGGACGGTCGGGGCGTTGTAACACCTCCCACACCAGGCGGGCAAAGTCAGGCGCATACAGCCACTCGCGGATGGCCACGCCCGTGCCCCAGATGGGTAGTTCCGGCTGGCCGGTGTGCTCGGCTTTTACGAACTTTGAAATCAGGGCATTCAACGCGTGGGCCTTGTTCGGGTCGGTTGAATCGTAGGGCCCATACATGTTGGGCGTAAGCAGGTGGATACTTCGCACGCCGTATTGCAACTCGAAGCACTCGGCCGCGGCCCACAGCAGGCGACGGCTGGTGCCGTAGCTGAGCACTGAGCGGTGCAGGTGGCCGTTCCACCACTCATCCTCGCGGAACACGTCGGCCGTCGCCGGGTAAGCACAGTTGGCAATTGGGTTGATGACCAAGGCCGAAGGACATTCCTGCGCCACGGCTTCGTACATGCCCAGAATCATGCGCGAGTTATCGGCCACCACGGTCGCCGCCTTCTCGGTCACGTAGTTGAGGCTGCCCACGTGGGCGGCGCAGTTGACAATGTGCGTCGGCTGGTGGGCGCGCAGAAATGCGGCCGTAGCGGCCGGGTCGCGCAGGTCGAGGCCGGTACTGAGCGAAGCGGGCACAAACTCAACGCGGTGCGCCCGCAGCAGGTCGGCCACATTGCGGCCCGCGAAGCCCGAGGCTCCAAACAAAACAATTTTCATAAGCAACTCAGGGCTCAGGGCTTACCAGCCCTGCTTGATAGCAGCCACGATGTAGTCGACCTGCTCCGCGCTCAGGTCGTCGTGCAGCGGAATGTGAATCTGGGTCTCGTCGAAGCGGCGCTGGCTGGTCAGCTCCGGCCGCTTGCCGCCAAAGAGCGTGTTGTGGTCGATGCCATCATGCACGACCGATGCCGCGATGCCCTTGCTCCGCATGGTTCGGATGAAGCCCAGCCGGTTTTCGACATGAAAACCGTAGAGCCAGTGGGCACTTTCGCGGTCAGCTTTGCGCTCGAAGGGTGTGATGCCGGCCACACCATGCAGCCCATCATTGTACTGCTGCACCAAGGTGCGCCGCCGGGCCATGCGGTCGGAGAAGCCATCCAGGTTGGCCAGGCCCAGGGCGGCAGCGTAGTCGCTCAAGTGGTATTTATAGCCCACATCAGTCAGGTCATAGTCGCGTTCGCCCAGTTCGTTCACGGGCGAGTTGGCGCGGTCGATGCCGAACCAGCGGCGGCGGAATACCTCACGAGCCTTTTCTGGGTCGCGGGCACAAAGCGCGCCGCCGTCGCCGGTAGTCAGGTGCTTAATTGCCTGAAAAGAGAAACAAGTGAAGTCGGCAATCGAGCCAATGGGCTGCCCCTGATACGTGGCTCCGGGCGCGTGGGCCGCGTCCTCAATCAGCACCAAGCGGTGCTTAGTGGCCAAGGCCTGAAGCTCACTCATGTCGCATGGATAACCGCCCCAGTGCACCGCCATAATGGCTTTCGTACGGGGTGTAATGCGGTGCTCAATATCGGCAGGGTCGATATTGCCAGTGGTATACTGAATGTCGGCAAACACGGGCGTAGCCCCCACCTGCACCACCGTCAGGGCCGAAGCGATAAAGGTCTGAGGCGAGAGTATGACCTCGTCACCGGGCCCAACGCCGGCCACTTCCAAGGCCAGATGCAGCGCACTTGTCCCGGAATTAAGCGCCGCCGGGTGTCGCATGCCCAGCTCAGCGCTCAAGCGGGCCTCAAACTCCTTCACCAGCTTGCCTTCGCTCAGGAAGGTGCTGGCCAGCACGGCTCCCACGCGCTGCGCGGCTGCCCGATGCACAAACGTGGTGAAGAGCGGAATAGAGTTGCCGCCGGGCGGCGCAATGGCCCCCGGAGCCAGGGGCGCTGCTGAAATATCGGCCATAGAGATAAGAGAATGCGGCCGCAAAGGTAGCCCTGCGCGCCCGAACGCTCAACCGCTTAGTAGCACGCAAGCCTAGCGGCCGTCGCCAATTCGTTCCAGCAAGCCCGCAAACGTGCGGGCATATGCTGCGCGGGTATGATGGCGCTGGCCAAACTCGTGCACGGCCATGCCCCGTGCGTGCAACTCGGCATCGGGCAGGTCGGCCAGTTCGCGCACGGCCTGCACCAGCGCGGGCACTATTTCGGCGGGCTCTTGGTGGCGGATGACGGTACCTAAGGTCTCGGCAGCGCGCACGGCGGCCGTTTCGGTGACGACCGGAATAAGCCCGAAATGGGTAAGCTGCGCTACCGAGCCCGGCCCGCCCTCGGTCGAGCTCACGTAGACGGTACCCACGCACTGGTGGGCAATTTCGGCGAATTCGCGGGCGCCTACATCCGTCCAGCCCAGGTAGTGCAGATTAGGATGTTGGTCGAGCAGGGGTTTGAGCCAACTCCAGAAGTGCGTTTCGCGTTCGGCGTGGCCGGCAATGTACAGGTGCAGGTCGGGAGTTTGCAAGAATGCCTCCACGGCCAGGTCCAACCCCTTAAGAACCAGGCCGCCGCTGCCCAGCCAGAGAAAGTTCCGCCGGGCCACGGCCAGGTCTTTGCGGCGGTAAGCGGGCTCATAGACGGCTGAAATGTCGAGCTGATGCTTCTTTGAATGGGCGTCGAACAGCTGGAGCTGAAACGGCGTGCCGAAGTGCGTCATGTAGTCGGCCACTTGGTCAGAATAAACCGGTGACACTTGACGTTCAGGGGCTACGTAAATACCGTGGCGCTGCTGAAAAGCCCGAATGCGGCCCAGTTCGGCCAAGTCCTGAAACAGCCAGTGATTACCCGTGCAGTAGTAAATTTTCGTCAGGTCGGCGCGGCGCCGGGCCGGAATGTCAATCAGGTGGTTGCGCTCGTCAATAGCCAGTTGGTAGCGGTCCCAGTCGATGGGTGCCCGGCTATGGATGTCGTAGTAGTCGACCACGTAGCCAACGGCATTAAGCTGGCGTACCATCTCAGCCGACTCCCAGTACATGGAGTGTTCATTCATAATCGGGCACTTCATCACATCACCCGCCACGTAGTACGGGATTGCCTGGATGGTGTAGATGACGAGGGCGCGAGGTGCTGTAGCACCAAGGTTGTTGGCACCAATATTCAGGATTTCGCCCCCCGGCACGGTGTACACGTGGGCGGCGGTATTTTTCAGGGCTTCGGCCAGGCGGAAGCGCAGGCCACGAATTGTAGGCATAGTTCGGTCAGGATGAAAAACGAATGCCGCAGCGGTCAGGCAGCGGCCGGCCCAGCGGTCAGGCGCCGCAGCCAGCCTTTGGCCTGGCTCAGATGGCGGGCTTTCACACCCATGCTAGCTGCCAATAACATGCCCAGGCCAATGGCGTCGGGGGCTTGCCGCAGGCGCTCGCGCAGCCAGCGGCGGGCATCGGGGCTATCCAGGTGGTAAAGACTCTCGGCTAGCAAGCGGGTATGGCCGGCAATGATGGCATCGGATTCTGGACTGCGGCCCCGGTGTTTTTGCAGCAGGCGCAACGATGCTTCGGCCAGTTGCATGCGGCGGCTGAACGTAGCCGAGCCAGGGTGAATACGGTAGCGGGCACTAGGCTTAGGTGAATACATGAATTCGTATTCGCGGGCCAGGCGCAGCCACATGTCCCAATCTTCGTAAGCCAGAGTTTCGTCGTAGAGACCTACTTGCTCGTAGCAGCTCCGGCGAACCAGCGCCCCCATAGCGGCAATAAAATTGACCCGTAGCAGGTGCTCATGCACTTGCCCCTCGTGCGGCGGGGCTAGGTCGGCGGGGGGAGGCAGTGGCTGACCAGCGGCATCCATACGCTCGATAGGGCTGAAAAGCACTCCCACGTGGGCTGAAGCTGCTTGTAACAACGGTACCTGCACGGCCAGCTTGTCGGGCAGAAAAACATCGTCGGAACCGATGATGCTGATGAACTCGCCCTGTCCCTGCTGCACAATATCGTTGCACACGCGGCACACGCCCAGGTTGGTGACATGCCGGATGAGCCGGCCCCGCACCGCAGGATGCTCGGCCAGCCAGGCTTCAGCCACCGCCGCCGATTCATCGCGCGAAGCGTCGTCTACCACAATCACTTCCAAATTGGGGTAGGTTTGCAGGCGAATGCTGTCCAGCGTTTCGCGGAGATAGGCGGCGTTGTTGAACGAAGCGACGCCCACCGTGACCAAGGGTAAATCCATCGGCAAAAAAGAAGTAACGGATGAGGGAATGGCCCGTAAACGGGTCAGACCGTTTCGGGCTGCAACCCGGTGGGCGTTTCGAGGTAGGTGCGCTGGCCATCGGCCGAACGCCAGCGGCCGGTCCCGTCCGCGAGCAGTTTCTCACCGGCCTCGTCGACCCACCCATGCTGCCGGGCCGGGTTGCCATAAACCAGCGCGTAATCGGGCACGTTACGGGTAACCACTGAGCCGATGCCCACCAGCGCATAGCGCCCCACGGTAGCACCCGCCAGAATGGTGCTGTTGGCCCCCAGAGAGGCCCCACGCCGGATTAGAACTGGTGCCAGGGTATAATTTGTGTTTTTGCTTCGTGGATGTACATCATTGGTAAACACCACATTGGGCCCTACAAATACGTCGTCTTCGAGCGTGGTACCGCGCCAGAGGTAAATACCGCACTTCAGAGTCACGTTGTCGCCCAACACGACGCCCGCTTCGGCAAAACAGTGGTCGCAGATATTGCAGTTGCGCCCAACCCGGACCCCCGGCAGCAGGTGCACGAAGGCCCATACAGTGGTGCCCTCACCAATTTCGCTGGTTTCGACCAATGCCGCAGGATGAACAAAATAACCGGTAATGGGCGGAGCGGGCATAGCAGCGGATGAGAAGAAATGAGCAAATAAGCAGGCGCGGGCCGGAGGCTAGGATGTCGGAGGGGCCTTGCTTTCCACCAGTTTCACGAAGTCGTAGTAACTGCGGATATAATCGGACTCGGCGTATTCCTGCGAAGCCAGGCACAATAGCACCGCATCGGCGCTGAATTTGATTTCCCGCCAGCACATACGCGGTATGTACAAAGCTTGGTCGGGGCGGTCGAGCAGGAACACGTGCCGCACCCGGTCAGGCGTTTCCACCGTCATTTCCAGGCTGCCGTGCACGGCAACAATGAGCTGCTGCAAGTCATAATGCGCGTGGTGACCACGGATTTTATTCGACGGCACGCCGAACGTCCAGTAGGCCCGCTTCACGGCGAAGGGCAAGCTCTCCCCCTCGGCTACCGCGAGTTGCCCAATATCGTTGGAGCCAATCCGGAGCAAGGAAATGATGTAAGGAACAACCATGAGCAAGGGTAAAAAATCCTTCAAAAATAGGTTACCAACCATTAGCCAGGGCCTAGCGCACTCCGGAGGAGTAGCGGGACGGCCCCGTTGGTAAGGGAGCATACACCTGCACCATGCGTTGCCCAGTGCGGTACATATAGGTATTCACGGCGTAGGCATTTGGTACTTCGCCTACCAGGTAGTAGCCTTCGGGAAACCGCACGCCGTGCTCACGCAGGCAGCGCTGCATGCCAGGCCCCAGAGGAGAATTCAACAGAACGCAGGCCTGCCGCAGCGGCTGCCGTGTAATATTGAGGGCATGACAGTTGCGCAGGTCGATGCCCGTGAAATACCACGTGGCCCCTGGTGACACCCCTCCGCACAGGTATACCAGACCCGGCATATCGTAGAATGCCAACAGGGGGTCGCCTGCCCGGAAGCCCGCCCGCGCCAGGGTTTGTTCCACTTTACCCACAAAGGCCACCGCGGCAGGGTCGAGCAGCAATGGTCCTTTTAGCCCGGCCGCGTGTAGGGGCGTATTCTGGGCCGTCATGGGGCCAGTCAGAATGTAAGGCGCGCGCAGAATTCCCCAGCCGACCTGTTCGGCCGCGTAGCCCACCGGCAATAGCAGCAGGGCTCCGGCCACCCACGCCGGCAGCCCCACCGGCCGCGGCAACGCCAGCAGCAGTAGCAGCAGCCCAAACCACGGAGCGGCATCGGCTACTAGGTTTATCCGCAAATCGTTGTAGGTGCCGGCTACGGCCAGCAACGGCAGAGCCAGCAGCCACAGCCCAACGGGCAGTACTTGGCTGGGCCACCGGGCGGCGGGCGCGGCATCGGCGGCCGGCAGCGAGGTCAGGGCCAACTCCGAGGCAACCGCCACCGCTCCCAGCAGCAGGAAGCCCAGCAGCACGGCCAGGGTTTCGAAGTCGTTGAGGTAGGTAGTGGAATACCACAGCCGCCGCACGGCCTGAGCAGCCAGCCATAGTCCCGATGCACCTATTACTGCGGCGGCAAAGGGCAGGTGCCACCCGGCACGGGTCCCGCGCCGGGGCCACCACCACAGCACCCCCATCAAGCCCGCCAAAGCGGGTCCGAGCGGCCAGGCCAGTACCCGGAGGGTATCGCGGGCACTGCCAAAGTATTTTGTCAGCAAGCTGCCGGTGCCGTAACTCTGGGCCTGCACCATGCTGATTTCCCGGCTGAAAGTATGCCACCACACGTCCGGAGCCTGAGCCCGCACGAAATACACACCCATGCCCACGCCCACACCCAGCGCCAGCAGTGCGGCAGCCTGGACCAACCAAGCCACGCCAGTGCGCCGCCAGCACCAGCCCAGCACCCCCACGGCTGCGAATAGTATCAACCCGGCCGACGACACTTTTACAAATACATCAAGGCCAGCAGTGGCTCCCATTACCACTAGCCACCCCCGGCCAGCAAGACCCCGGCGCAAAGCTTGCAGCACACCCGCCGCGCCCACCAGTACCAGCAGCGTATTGAGGGTATTGTACGAAATGGTCCGAGCCGAGATGGAATAGGCCAATAGCTCGCCCAGCAGCACTACTAGCACCACTAAGCCCGACCGCGTCAGCCATCGACGCGGGCCAGGCGGCAGCACTTGGCGCAGCCAAGCCGCTAGACTCAGACCAAACAGGCCCGCTCCGAGTAAAGCAGCCAGCAGCCCCACCACCCGATAAGCCAGGATGCTGACGTCGGCGAGGCCAAACACTCGGGCGATGACCAGGTGAAAGTCGGTGAAGCTGGCTTCATATTCGGCCGGGTAGCGGTAATTGAGCAGGTAGAAGCCTTCGTCCGTGAGGTCCAGCCCACGCGGCAGCGACCACGCAAACAACCCGACCACCGCCAAGGCTAAAATTCCAATACCCAGCCGCACCCAGCGCACCGACCAATCGGAAATGGGCACCGCAACGTCATTATTTCTCATATACATCTTTCACCACGTACAGCGGCCTGGCGCGGATAGCATCGAGCCCCCGCCACACGTACTCGCCAATTACCCCCAGCGCTACCATTTGAAAAGCCGATACAAAAAGGAGCACCACCATCAGGGTGGTCCAGCCGGCCGGCTCGGCCGGGCTGAACAGCTTTAGGCCAATGATATAGAACCCGTAGAGCAGTGCCACCAGTCCCAACGAAAGCCCGGCCACGGAAATGGCCCGCACTGGCACGAACGAAAAAGCCAGCAAAGAGTCAATTAGCAGCTTGATTTTTTTGGAAAGCGTCCAGCGCGACTTACCAATCTCGCGCTTGCGGCGGGTGTAAGGAATGTTGACATAGGCAAAACCCAACCATACCATCAGATAAAACACGTTGCTATTGCGCTCATGCAGCTTCAACACCTCATCTGCTACATGGCGGTCAAAGAACACGAAGTCGAACCCACCATCGGGGATATTACGCAACGCCAGGCGCTTCATCAGCCAATGAAAAGCTTGGGCCAGAACCTGCGATAGGCCGGTTTCTTCGCGGTCTTGTCGGTTGCCGATGACTAGCTTGAAGCCTTTGAGCCAATAGTCATACATCTGAACCATCAGTTCAGGCGGGTCCTGCATATCGGCAGTAATCACGGCCATGCAACTGCCAGTAGCATGGGCCATGCCGGCCACAATGGCGTTGTACGAGCCGACGTTGGCAGCCAGGTCCACGATGCGAATTCGGCCGGGGTACTGGGCCTGGGCCCGGCGCAGGGCACCGAGCGTGTCATCAGCCGACCCGTCATTCACAAACACGTACTCAAACTGGACGCCGGCCGGAAAACTCTGTTCGTTTGCCACCAGTTCGCGCGCCGTCACCGGGATATTCGCCTCGTTAAAATAGCAGGGAATGATGACCGAAAGCGTTGGCATGAACTGGAAAGTGAAAATGCAGGATGAGTAGACGAAAGAGGTAAACGCGCAAAATCCGCTTCTGCTAGCCGGCAAAGCTGCGGATGCCCTTGGCTACTATGGCTACTTGCTCCTCCGTCATACCCGGCCACATGGGCAGGCTCAAACAGGTAGCGGCCAGCTCCTCAGCAATGGGAAACGCGCCCGCAGCTAGGCCCAGATGGGCGTAGGCCTGCTGGCGGTGGGGCGGCACCGGGTAATGAATCATGGTACCGATGCCCAGACTCATGAGGTGCTGCTGCAAGGCGTCGCGCTGGGCCGTATACACCACGTATAGGTGGTATACGTGGGTGGCACTGTCCGCTACTTCCGGCAGTCGCAGCCCAGCTACCCCGGCCAAATGCTGCCCATACCAGGCCGCCACTTGCTGGCGCTGGCGGGTCCATTCTGGCAGGTGCCGCAGCTTCACTTCCAGTACAGCGGCCTGCAATTCATCTAGTCGAGAGTTGTAGCCAACCACTTCGTTATAGTATTTCTGTTGCGAGCCGTAATTGCGTAGCACGCGCACCTTTTGGGCCATGGTAGCATCATCTGTAGTCACGGCTCCGGCATCCCCCAGGGCACCCAGATTTTTACCTGGGTAAAAGCTGGTGCCGTTAAGGTGACCGAAGCTACCGGTGAGTTGGCCGGCAAAGGCCGCACCCTGCGACTGGGCGTTATCTTCGACTACATATAAATTATGCTGCCGGGCTAGGTCCATGATTTCACTCATGCGGCACGCCTGCCCATACAGGTGCACCGGCATAATGGCGCGGGTGCGTGGCGTGAGAGCCGCGGCAATGCGGGCCGGGTCGATGTTAGAAGTAGCTGGGTCAGGTTCCACGGGCACGGGGGTAGCGCCCACTTGCGTTACGGCCAGCCAGGTGGCGATATAAGTGTTCGAGGGCACGATGACCTCGTCGCCGGGACCGATTTCCAGCACGCGCAAGGCCAGCACCAACGCATCGAGGCCGTTGGCAACACCTATGGTTTGGGTCACGTGGTTGAAGGCCGAATAGGCCTGCTCGAAGTTTTTCACCTCGTCGCCCAGCACATACCAGTACGAATCATACACGCGACCAATGGCGGACATGATTTCTTGGCGAGCCGGCACATGCTGCGGCTGAAAGGCCAGAAAGGGAACGGTCAGGTTATTCATGAAGCAAAAGCTAATTTGTTGATTATCAAATTAATTACCATGACAAGCGAGCACGTGGGTAGTACTGCCCAACCGGAAGCCTAGTTTTTCGCAGGTGCGAAACACGGCTCCGTTGGTGGCTTGGGTGGTCATCAGCACATACGGAAAGCCACGGGCTGCGGCCCGGCGTACGGTTTCGGCCACGAGTTTCAGGTGCCAGCCCCGGTTCTGCGACCCCACTGCCGTCAGCAGCACCCGCGAAGCGCCACTCCCCGGTAGGTCGGGAGCCGCTGGTGCATCGCCAATGGCCAGAAATGCATCTACAGATAAGCCCGGCTCGTCGGGCAGTAGCACGGCGTCGGCGTAAGTGCCAGACACCGCAGTCTCGGCGTAACGTGCCAGGAAGGCATCGGCCCGCGCCGCGCCGAACCAAGGGTCCGCGTGAAAGCGGTCGTAAGGATTGCGCGCGGCCGCCGAAATGCAGCCAATAGCAGCCGCCTCATCGGACCGTGCCAACCGCACTGGCGCTGGCGTAGGCAGCGTGGCGGTAGCCGTGGGGCAATAAAAATTCAGGCGGGTTTCAATTAGCTGCCAGCCGCCTCCGGTAAGGGCTTGTAACAGAGCCACGTCCTCGGCCGGCACCACGCTGAAGGCATAGAATGGGCCTCGCGCAGCCAGCGTTTGGCCTAACGCTACTGCGGCCTGCCGCAACTGGTCGGGCCGAGTTTCGGCCCCGAATAGGCCAGTGAATAGCCGGTAAGTAGCCGTACCAAAATAGTCCGAATCCCAGGGCAACCCTTGCAACAGCCACTGGCCGGCAGTATCCACCATAGACAGCACCTCAGCCTGTGGCTCGGTGGCAAATCGCAGCGCCGCGCCGGTGCCAAACCGCGCCTGTTGCGGGGCCAGAGGCAGTTCACGCAGAAAATGATAAGGCGAATGCCGAGCCAGCACGTCGGCGCGAGCGGCCACCAACGTCTCCTTCACCAAAGTTGTGCCAGCAGTTACATCGGTCATTATTTCCCGGCCCATATTTGTCGGAACTGCTCGTAGTCCCGAATGTAGTCGGCTTCGTTGTAGGCCTGTGAGGCCAGTACCACCTGCACCGCCGAGTGCGAATACTGCATGGTATGCCAGGCATGGGCCGGCACATACAGCCCCACGTTGGGGTCTTCAAGACGAAACGTATGAATGATGCCGTTAGCCAGTTCGGTGGTTACGGTAATACGCCCCGCAACTGCGATAAGCACCTGTTCAGTGGCATAATGAGCATGGCGGCCCCTTACAATACTTTCCGGCGTGTAATACGTCCAAAAAATGCGCTGCACCTCAAATGGCAGCAGGCTCTGTTGCTCGGTCACGGAAATGTAACCGATTTCCGGGGCACCCAGCTTCGGAAACTGGATTAGATAAGGGTCAGTCATTGCCACTTATTTCACGTGTTCTTTAAAATATTCCAGCGTGCGGCGCAACCCTTCAGCGCGGTCCACCTTTGGCTCCCAGCCCAGGATTTCCTTGGCCTTGGTGATGTCGGGCCTGCGCTTCATGGGGTCGTTTTCGGGCAGGGCTTGGAACGTGGGCTTGAACTCGACGCCGGTGAGGCGCGCGATTTCCTCGCCGAACTCCTTGATGGTAATTTCATCGGGATTGCCAACGTTAACGGGCATATGGTAGTCGCTCAGCAACAGGCGGTAGATGCCTTCCACCAAATCGTCGACGTAGCAGAACGAGCGGGTCTGCGAGCCGTCGCCAAACACGGTCAGGTTCTCGCCGCGCAGGGCCTGCGACAGGAATGCCGGTAGCACGCGGCCATCGTTGAGCCGCATGCGCGGGCCGTAGGTGTTGAAGATGCGGATAATGCGCGTTTCCAGGCCGTGATGGTTGTGATAAGCCATCGTGATGGCCTCCTGGAAGCGCTTGGCTTCGTCGTAGCAGCCGCGCGGGCCCACGGGGTTTACATTGCCGAAGTACTCTTCCACCTGCGGGTGAATCTCGGGGTCGCCGTACACTTCTGATGTACTGGCAATCAACATGCGGGCGCCTTTCACGCGGGCCAGACCGAGCAGGTTATGCGTGCCGAGCGAGCCCACTTTCAGGGTCTGAATCGGAATCTTAAGGTAGTCAATCGGCGAGGCCGGTGAGGCGAAGTGCAGGATGTAATCGAGTTTACCAGGTACAAACACGAACTTGCTCACATCGGCTTGGTGGAACTCGAAATCAGGTCGCCCAAACAGATGCTCGATGTTCTGGAGCGAACCCGTAATCAGATTATCCATGGCTACCACGTGGTAGCCCTCGGCCAGGAACCGGTCGCAGAGGTGCGAGCCCAGGAAACCTGCCCCGCCGGTGATGAGGATGCGCTTTTTTTCTTCGGCCATATTATTGAGCTGCAAGCTTTAGGCTGCAAGCATTAATGAATTAAAACAGCTTGTGGCTTACAGCTTGGCGCCTGTAGCTACTGGTTCTTGGTGGTCGGTTTTGATGCCGATGCAATGGTAAGCGAAGCCCAGCTCGTTCAACTCTTTGGCATCGTAGATGTTGCGGCCGTCAAAAATGACTTTTTGCTTCATCAGGCGGCTCACTACGGCGAAGTTGGGCACCCGGAACTCGGG
>JANXMN010000320.1 GCA_025354605.1 Hymenobacter sp.
GAAACCGATGTGCCGGGCATCACCACCGTGCACCGCAACGCCGAGATGGCCGGCCTGCTGCGCAAGGTGCACGGTAAAATTACCCTCACTAAAAACGCCGACCGGCTGCGGCAGCCCGCCCATCGGCCCGAGCTGCTACGCCGGGTGCTGAGTAACTTCACCGAGAAGTTCAATTGGGCCTACCACGACGGATACGACGCGCCGTTGGTGGGGCAATTTGGTTGGGGCTTCACCGTGTACCTGCTGCAGCAGTTTGGCGGCGAACCCCGGCCCCTGCAATTCTACGCCGACAAATACCAGCAGGCGTTTCCGCACCTGTTGGATGCCCTGCCCGGTACGACCTGGAATACCCCGGCCGAGCAACTGCTCTCGTGCTTCGGGCATCGCACGTTTGGGCATTTCGCGCACTGGTTTGGGCTGGCGACCATCGAGGAGTACCGACTGGGCCGGGAGCAGGCCGCGTGCCAGGTAGTGCCCACGCCACTGCTGGCGCAGCTGTTTATTTCTTCCTGAAACTTGACTCCTGCCCCATGCTTACCGAAAAAGAAACCACTCGCCACAGCAAGCTGCTCAGCCTTGTGCTGCGCCACGACCCTGCCCACCTCGGCATCACGCTCGACGAGCAAGGCTGGACCGACGTGGCCCGGCTACTAGCGCAGCTGCAGGCGCACGGGCAGCCCCTGAGCCTGGCCGAGCTGGCATTCATCGTCGACACCAGCCCCAAACAGCGCTTCCGTTTCAGCGACGACCGCACGCAAATCCGCGCCAGCCAGGGGCACTCGGTAGCAGTGGAATTGGGCTACGTCCCTGTCGTGCCGCCCGAGGTGCTGTACCACGGCACGGCCGCGCCGCACCAGGCCGACATCGCGCAGCAGGGCCTGCGCCGCATGAGCCGGCACCACGTGCACCTGAGTGCCGACGTGGCCACGGCCCGCGCGGTGGGCAGCCGGCACGGGCGCGTGGTGGTTTTTCGGGTGGCGGCGGGCGAGATGCACCGGGCCGGGCTCCCCTTTTATCAGGCGGATAATGGCGTGTGGTTGGCGGAAGAGGTGCCAGTGGCCTACCTGGCGTTGGTGGACGAATCCGCGTAGTCGGCCGTAGCACGCCGGCCGCGGCCAGCAGTCGCAAAGTATTTGGCGTTACCATTCGTCCGCCCGAGCGGCTGCCCTGGTTGGGGCAGTAAGCAAACCATTTTCATTATGCCCAAAACCGTTTTCATCACCGGCACTTCCACCGGCATCGGCGCGGCCGCCGTGCGCTTGTTTGCCCAACACGGCTGGCAGGTGGCCGCCACCATGCGCAACCCCGCCGACGCGAAATTCGATGACCTGCCCAACGTGCGCGTCTATGCCCTCGACGTGACCGATGCGGCGGCCGCGCCCCGCGCCATCCAGCAGGCCCACGCCGACTTCGGCGGGCTCGACGTGCTCATCAACAACGCGGGCTACGGCCTGGTCGGCCCTTTTGAAGCCGCCACCGATGCCCAGATTCAGGACCAGTTTGCCACCAACGTATTCGGCGTGTTTGCCGTGACGCGGGCGGCGCTGCCGCTGCTACGCGCGCAGGGCTCGGGGGTCATTATCAACATCACTTCGGTGGGCGGCCGCACGGCCTTCCCGATGAACTCGCTCTACCACGCCACTAAATTCGGCCTCGACGGCTTTTCTGAGTCGCTGTGGTACGAGCTGGCCCCGTTCGGCATTCAGGTGAAGGTAGTAGCGCCCGGCGGCGTAGCCACCGACTTTGCCACCCGCTCCCTAAAAATGACCACCGACCCCACCGACGAGCAAAACCCCTACACCGGGCAGGTGCGCAGCGTGCTGGCCGCCTTCGGGGCGCGCGGTGGGGCCGCCAGCACCCCCGAGCAGATTGCCGAAGTCATCTATACCGCGGCTACCGACGGCAGCGCCCAGCTCCGCTACATTGCCGGCGAAGATGCCCAGCGCATCCTGGGCGCGAAAGCCCAGTTGAGCGAGGCCGATTTCGCCGCCATGATTCAACAGAGTTTCGGGGTGTAGGCGCTTAAGACGTTGTCCGACCAAAAGCAAAAAGGGCGACCTCCCGGGAGGTCGCCCTTTTTGCT
>JANXMN010000366.1 GCA_025354605.1 Hymenobacter sp.
TTGAAAGAACGTCATGCAGCGCATTCTGCGCATCAAGCAGAATGCGCTGCATGACGTTCTCCCCAACCACTACTCCCAAGCCCAAATCCTCAAACTCTACCTTTGCGGCTTCCTATGAAGCTCCCCGATTTCGCTGACCTCGTTATTTTCGAAAACGACGACTATCTCGTCGTCAACAAGCCGCCGTTTCTGGCCACGCTCGATGAGCGGGTGGGCGGCGCACCCAACATGCTGCGCCTGGCCCGGCAGCAGCACGACGATATTCAGGCCGCGCACCGGCTCGACCGCGAAACCAGCGGCGCGCTGGCCTTCGCCAAAACCCCGGCCGCTTACCGCCACCTGGCCATGCAGTTCGAAAACCGCGAGGTAAAGAAGCAGTACCACGCCGTGGTGTGGGGCACCCCGCAGTTTACCGACGAAGTGGTGACGCGCAGCATCGAAACCACCACCCGCGGCAAAGCCCGCCTCGCCTACAAGGGCAAGGCCGCCGAAACCCACTTCACCACCCTCGACACTTTCACCCGTCATGCCCTCATCCAGTGTGAGCCCATCACCGGTCGCATGCACCAGATTCGCCTGCACCTGATGTACCTGCAGGCCCCCATCGTGGGCGATAAAGACTACGGTGGGGAGGACTTCTACCTTTCGTCGCTGAAAAAGAAGTTTAACCTGAAGGAAGGGCAGGAGGAGCAGCCCTTCATCAAGCGCTTCGCCCTGCACGCGCTTCGCCTGCAATTCGCTGGGCTGAATGGGGAGGAAATTAGCGTGGAAGCCCCCTATCCGAAGGATTTCCGAGTACTGGTCGATACCCTGCGCAGCTTGGCGTAAGCTCCAGGTTTTCTATTTATCCCCCTGTTGCGACTGGCCCGGCCGGGCGCTGAGCATTTGCCCATGAAATCGAAGATAGTGTTCTGGGTGATGGCTGGCCTGCTGATACTGGCCCAGTTCAACGACAAGCGCTGGAAGCCCCTCGAAGTATTCAGCTACGACGCCGGCGGGTACTACGCCTACCTGCCCACGCTGCTGCTCGACCACGCCCCCGCCCGGGTCGACTCGCTCGAAGCGCGGCTTAACCGCCAGCGTGCGCCGCAGGCTGCCATCAACATTGGGGTGGCGCGTTTGCCGGGCGGGCAAGCCATTTCAAAGTATCCGCTGGGCGTGGCCTTGGGCGAGCTACCCTGGTTTGGGGGCGCGCACCTGTGGGCCACGGTCACCGGCCAGCCGCGCAACGGGATTTCGCGCCCCTACCAGCAGGCCATGATGCTGGCCGGGCTGGCCTATGGCCTGCTCGGGTTGTGGCTGCTACGCCACCTGCTGCGCCACCTCTGGCCCACCGACGACGCGGCCGTAGCCTGGGCGCTGGCCGGCGTGGGCCTGGGCACCAACGCCTTCTGCTACTTCAGCTACGATGCCGCCATTTCGCATGCCCCGCTGTTTCTGTGGCAAACGGCGCTGCTCACCTGCGTGGTGCGCTGGTACGAAACTTTCCGGCCCCGCTACGCGCTGGGTATGGGACTGTTTCTGGGGTTGGCCGTGCTGGTGCGTCCTACCGAAATCATGTACGCGCTGCTGCCCTTGGCCTGGGGCCTGAGCAGCTGGGCAACGCTGCGGGCGCGGCCGGCACTGTGGGCGCGCCATGCCGGATTGCTGGTAGCCGCTGCCATCGTGGCGGGGCTGATTGTCAGCCTGCAGCCGCTGTTCTGGCGGCTGGTTGTTGAGCAGTGGTACGTCTACACCTATCAGCAAGAAGGGTTTGATTTCCTGCACCCCAACATCATCAATGGTCTGTTTAGCTACCGCAAGGGCTGGCTGCTCTACACCCCAATGGTGGGGTTGATGCTGCTAGGCATCGCTCAGCTACGACGCCAGCTGCCGGCAGCCGTGCCTGCGCTGCTGCTATTGGTGGGGGTGGTGGTATACGTCACCTTCAGCTGGCGCGAGTGGTATTACGGGGGTGGCTTCAGCGCCCGGCCGCTGGTGAGCCTGTACCCGGTGCTGGCCCTGCCGCTGGCGGCACTGGTGCACGAAGTGCGCGCCCGCAGCCGCCTTCATTACTTCCTCACCGGAGTACTGATTGCGGGTTTCTGCCTGCTGAACCTATGGCAGACCTGGCAGTTGAGCGCCGGTATTCTGGACCACGAAGGCATGACCCGTTCGCGCTACTGGCACAACTTCTTCACTGCCTCAATGGGCGACCTGAAGCCGTGATTGGCGGCCGACAAACATAACTTCTGTAAAAACTACTGCGCAACGCTTGGCTATTTGGCGGCAAATCAGTACCTTTGTGTCCGTTTTTCCCGAAGCCCAGCCGGCTTGGGCTTCTTAATTAATAGTTTAGCATACCTTTTTTTCGACTCATGGACCACCTGAGCTTCAAGACGACCCACGTCAATAAGGCCAACGCCCAGAAGAGCTGGGTTATCGTAGACGCCAGCGTCGCCCCGCTGGGCCGCGTTTGCTCGCAGATTGCCAACATTCTGCGTGGCAAGCACAAGCCTTCGTTCACGCCCAACGCTGACTGCGGCGACAACGTCATCGTACTCAACGCCGACAACCTGCGTGTGACGGGCAAGAAAATGACCGAGAAGGTCTACATCACCCACTCGGGCTACCCCGGTGGCCAGAAGCGCCGCACGGTGCGCGAGCAGATGAACCGCGACTCGACTCGCGTCATCGAGCACGCCGTGAAGGGCATGCTGCAGGGCAACAAGTTGGGTTCGGCCCAGTACCGCAACCTGTACGTGTACGCCGGCATGGAGCATCCGCACGAGGCGCAGCAGCCCGTGGCTATCGAACTCAAAAACCTGTAAGTCAACGCTGGCTTACGCTTTTATTATTCACTAATGGCAATTACCAATACCTCTGGTAGAAGAAAAACCTCGGTGGCCCGCATTTACATGCAGGCCGGGCAAGGGAATATCACTATCAATGACCGGGACATGAAATCGTACTTCAGCAACGAGTTGCTGGAGAACGTCGTGAACCAACCCCTCGCAATCCTCGAGCAAGTCGGCCAATACGACATCAAAGTGAACGTGCGCGGCGGCGGCATTTCGGCTCAGGACGAGGCTATTCGCCTGGCTATCACCAAGGCTCTGGTTAGCGACAACGAAGAAGTTCGTCCTGCTCTCAAGAAGGAAGGCTTCATGACCCGCGACCCGCGCATGGTGGAACGCAAGAAATTCGGCAAGCGCAAAGCTCGTCGCTCGTTCCAGTTCTCGAAACGCTAAACCAGGAGGAAACGAATCATGGCTCAGACTACCTACAAGGACCTGCTCGACGCAGGTGCCCACTTTGGCCACCTCACCCGCAAGTGGGACCCCAAAATGGCGCCGTACATCTTCATGGAGAAGAACGGCATCCACATCATCGACCTCAATAAAACGCTTGTTTCGCTCGATTACGCA
>JANXMN010000586.1 GCA_025354605.1 Hymenobacter sp.
AAGCGGCTCCGGCTCCGGCTCCGGCTGCCGCACCAGCCCCGGCTGCCCCGGCCGCCGCCGCCAACGGCAAAAAAGCCACCGTGGTGCGCATGCCCAAAATGAGCGACACGATGACCGAAGGCACCATTGCCGCCTGGCTGAAAAACGTGGGCGACAAGGTAAAAGCCGGCGACGTGCTGGCCGAAGTCGAAACCGACAAGGCGACCATGGAACTCGAAAACTACGAGGACGGTACCCTGCTCTACACCGGTCCCAAAGCCGGCGAAGCCGTGGCCGTGGATGGCATCCTGGCCATTATTGGCGAAGAAGGAGCCGACATCCAGGCCCTGCTCGGTGGTGGTGCTGCGCCAGCGGCCAGCCCGGCCCCAGCCACTGCGCCGGCTGCCGAGTCGGTTGCCGAAGCTGCTCCCGCTATTCCGGCTGCTGCCCCAGCTCCAGCTGCCCCCGCGGCAGCGGTTCCGGCCAGCAACGGCCGCATTCTGGCCTCGCCACTGGCCAAGAGCATTGCCCGCGAAAAAGGCATCAACTTAGCCCAGGTGGTGGGCAGCGGCGACAATGGCCGCATCGTGCAGCGCGACGTCGAGAGTTTCCAGCCCGGCGCGTCGGCTGCTCCGGCCGCAGCCGTAGCGCCGCAGGCGGCTTCCGCTTCGGCCCCGGCACCGGCCGCACCAGCTGCTGCTCCGGCGGCACCGGCCTCGACCGATACCTACACCGACACGCCCGTGTCGCAGATGCGCAAGGTGATTGCCAAGCGCTTGTCGGAAAGCTTGTTCACGGCCCCGCATTTCTATCTCACGATGGAAATCAACATGGACAAGGCCATCGAAGCCCGCGTGAAGCTCAACGAGCTGTCGCCGGTGAAGCTGAGCTTTAACGACCTGGTGCTTAAAGCGTCGGCCGTGGCCCTGCGCTCGCACCCGGCTGTGAACTCCTCGTGGCTCGGCGACCGCATCCGCCAGAACAAAGTCATCAACATTGGCGTGGCCGTGGCCGTGGACGAAGGCCTGCTCGTGCCCGTGATTCGCAACGCCGACAGCAAGGGCCTGGCCACCATCGCCACCGAGGTGAAAGACCTGGCCGGCAAAGCCAAAACCAAGAAGCTGCAGCCCGCCGAGTGGGAGGGCAGCACTTTCACCATCTCGAATCTGGGCATGTTTGGCATCGATGAGTTCACCGCCATCATCAACCCGCCCGATGCCTGCATCCTGGCCGTGGGCGGCATCAAGCAGACCGCCATCGTGAAAGACGGCGCGCTGGCCATTGGCAATATCATGAAAGTGACCCTGAGCTGCGACCACCGCGTGGTGGACGGTGCTACCGGGGCCGCCTTTCTGCAAACGCTGAAAAGCCTGCTCGAAGACCCGTTGCGCCTGATGATTTAAGGACTGCAAAGCTGTTCTGAAAACCAGCCGGAAACGGCTGGTTTTTTTTGTTAAGCCAATGTCCGTTTCCGATTTCAGCCCGTCAGCCGCCCCCGCCCCGCCCCGTCGCGACGGCCCCGCCCTGGCCGCCAGCACCAGCCGGGTCCTCGATGCGGCGCGGCTGACGGCGGCGGCCGTGGTGCTGGTGTTTCACGCCAGCGGCATGTGGACGGATAACCAGCCGGCCCTGCATGCCGCCCTGGGCAAAGCCTCGCACGCAGCGGTGGTGGTGTTTTTTGTCATCTCGGGCTACGTGATTGCCTACTCGGCGGGCACCCTAAACCGGGGTGCCTGCCACTATGCCGTGGCGCGCCTGAGTCGCCTGTACTCGGTGCTGGCTCCGGCGCTGCTGCTTACGGCCCTGGTGGAAGCCGTGGTGCGGGCCACCGACCCCGTGGTGGCGGCGCGCTATGTGCACGCGCCGTCGTGGGTGCGCTACCTGCTCAGCGCGGTTTTCGGCAGCGAATCCGGCTGGTGGTCGGCTGCGCCGCCCATCAATTCGCCCTTGTGGTCGCTGAGCTACGAGTTCTGGTATTACGTGCTGTTCGGCTTGTGGCGGAACCGGCGGGCGTTCCGCCACTGGCGGTGGTGGCTGGCCCTGGCCGCCCTGGTGGCGGGGCCTAAAATTCTGCTGCTGCTACCCGTTTGGTTACTGGGAGTGGGTGCCCGGAACCTGTCGCGGCCGGCGCTGGGGCGCGGTTTGGGCTGGCTGCTGGCCGGCCTGCTGCTGGCCCTGGCGGGCCCGGCGGTGGCTGGCCTGCCCGCCTGGCCGGGCGCGGTGGGCGACCGGCCGCTGTTCATGGCCGGCCAGTTTCTGACTGATTGGGTAGTGGGACTCCTGTTTGCAGCCGCCATCTGGCTGCTGCCGGCGGGCCGGCCCGTACCCGCCAGCGCGGGCCCGGGCTACCTGCGCCGCGCCGCCGACCTGTCATTCTCGCTCTACGTGCTGCACTTTCCGCTGCTGCTGCTGTGGCGGACGCTGGGCGGCTGGCGGGTCAACGACCTGGGCCAGCTCACTCAGGCGATGGTGGGCGTGACGCTGCTGGCGGCCCTGCTGGGCTGGGGGCTGGAGCGGCAGCGCCGCCGCTGGGTCCGCTTTTTCGGCCGCATTATCGAACGGGTTTTCGGGTAGAGGCTTCCCCCTTGCCAGGGCGGGCGGGTTTGGATTTGCCGGGATTAGTGCGGTTTCGGAGTCGGTGCACAGGTTGACCAATAAGGGGCTGTAGCCGGGTGGGCTTACCCCTGCAGCGACTGACTCAGAAACAGCGCTAAGCCCGGCCCGAGAAATGCCAACCGAATCGGGATGGCATTTTTAAGGCGCCATGCACTAGCTTGCAGGCCTTAAAACATGTTCTGTCTAAAATATTTACCCGATAGAATGTGAAGCCCAATTCTTTCACCTGCTCACCTTTTGCATGAAAACAACCCTCTTACTTCCTATCATTTGCCTGGCTACTACTGCCGCCTGGGGCCAGACGGCCACCACCTTAACCGGGGTGGTTGAAGACACCGGGGGCCGGCCAGTTATTGGGGCCACGGTCGTGGAAAAAGGCACCAACAATGGCACGGCCACCGATGCCAAAGGGCGCTTCACGCTGCGCACGCGCACAGCGCAGCCCCGGCTACTCATCAGCTCGCTCGGCTACGCGACGCAGGAAGTAGCCAGCGGCAACTCCCAAAGCATCACCCTGGCCGAAAGCACCACCACCCTCGACGCGGTGCAGGTGGTGGGCTCGCGCAGTCAGAACCGTTCTGTGACGGACTCGCCCTCGCCGGTCGACATCATCGACGTGCGCGAGGTGACGGCCAAAACCGGCCAGCTCGACGTGAACCAGCTGCTGCAGTTTGTGGCCCCGTCCTTCAACTCGAACCGCCAGACTGGTGCCGATGGCGCCGACCACGTGGACCCCGCCAGCCTGCGCGGCCTCGGCCCCGACCAGACCCTGGTGCTCGTGAACGGCAAGCGCTGGCACCAGTCGGCCCTGGTGAACCTGTTTGGCAGCCGGGGCCGCGGCAACACCGGGACTGACTTGAACACGATACCGGCCGCCAGCATCGAGCGCATCGAGATTCTGCGCGACGGAGCTTCGGCCCAGTACGGTTCCGATGCCATCGCGGGCGTCATCAACATCGTGCTGAAAACCAGCGTGAATGAGCTGACGGCCAACGCCAACTACGGGGCCTACACCGCCAGGTACCGCTTCGACGACAAAACCTTCGACGGCGGCAACCTCAACGCCAACCTCAATTACGGCGTGGGCGTGGGCAAAGGCGGCTTCGTGAACGCGACCCTCGACTACAACCAGCGCCAGCACACCCAGCGCGCCAACGTGCCCGCCCCCGATGGCATTCAGCGCCGCCAGTACGGCGACCCGAAGGCCCGCAACCTGTCGGCCTACCT
>JANXMN010000397.1 GCA_025354605.1 Hymenobacter sp.
CGGAGTAGCTCACCAGGTAGTAGAAGGTGGCCGCCGAGCCCTGCCCGGGCCAGCGGAAGTCCCGGTCGCCCGACTCAAACACCAACTGGCCCCAGCGCGAGTAAATCTGCACCCGCTCAAACTGCTCGTCGCAGAAGTTGATTGGTAGCTCCGGCAACCGGAACTCGTCGTTCTGCTTATCGCCGTTGGGGGTAATAATGTTGTAGAGCTTCAGCTCGGGCGCGGTGGGCCGGGCCACCTCAAACTGCACCGTCAGGCGTTGGGGCAGGGGCCGGCAGGTGGCATCAAGCAGCTGAAACGTCACGGCGAGCGGGCGGTGCAGGTTCACGGCCGCACAGCCGGCTTCCCAGGTGAAGGTGCCGGTAGCGCCGCCCGCCTCACTCTTCGCGCTGAAGCGCATGCCCGCATCGGCCAGCGAAAAATTTTCACTGCTGGCGGTCAGCGTCAGGTCGTCGTGGTCGGCGTCCGTACCCGTCAGCCTTAGGGTGTAAGTAGTGCCCAGGGGCAGCCGTACCAGGGGCGGGGTGCCCGGGCTAGCGGGTAGGGGCAGGGCTGGGGCCGTGACCAGCAGGGGAGGCTTATTAGCATAGCGCAGCACAATCGGAACAGCAATAGTGGCGGCCTGCCGCCCGACACAAGGGTTCGTAACGGCCGCAAACTGGAACACCCGCACCGAGTCGCCACTGGCCAGCGCCCGGCAATCGACCGGCCAGCTGAAGTGGGCGCGGAGCGGGCTGCCGGCCACGGGCGTGAGGGTAGCGCCCAGGTCGGCGGGCACAAAGCCGCGCCCGGTCAACTCCAGTTGCAGCGAGTCGTTGTCGGGGTCGGCCCCCTGCACATCAAAGCTGACCACCGACCCCACCCGCGCTACCAGGGGCCGGGCCGCCGGAGCCGTGGTGCTGATGCTGGGTGGGCTGTTGGGGGGCGGCACGGCCGTGAAGGCCAGCCGCACGGTATCGCGCCGGGGCAGGCTGCACCCATCGTCGGCCACTACCACGTCTAGCAGCCACACGCGCCGCTGGCTATCCAGGCAGGCCGGGAAGCAAAGCGTAGCCGTGAGCGTATCGGGGGCGCCAGCGGCCCGAACCAGGCCCGTAGTCGTGCCCGTGAGTGCCGGCAGCAGCCCGCCAAAATTCACCGGCCGTGCCGTCAGGGTCAGGCGGCTACCGGGGTCGGGGTCGGTGAAGCGCACCCGCACGCAGCGGTTGCCGCCCGGCACGAAACGCAGGGTGTCGCGCCCGGGCCGGTACCGCGCTGCTCCACTGGCTCCCGGCAGCACCGCCAGGCTGGGCGAGCGGTTGCTGGGGCACAGCAGCACCGCCAGTTGGAAGTCGCGGCGCACCTCGCCGATTTTTTCGCCGCGTCGGTATTCCGAGCAGCGCACGCCAAACGCATACAGGCCCAGGCTGGTAGGCCGAACGCTCAGCCGCCCGCTCAGCCGTCCAATGCCCAGCGTGGGCGCCCCCGGAATGGCGTTGGTGGCGCTCAGCCCCGGGTTCCAGCTAATCGGCAGGTAGGGTGAGGCGGCCGCCGTAGGCTTGGGCATGCTGATGCTGGCGTGCCCATTGAGAGGCGTAACCAGCTCGTACGTCAGCGAATCGCCGTCGGCATCGCGCCCCGCGAAATCATAGGTAAATAACTCGTTCAGGCAGGCATAGTCGGCCAGCGCCGGAAAAAGCTGCGGCGTGGAGTCATAGAAGGGCTGCCCGCTACGCTCCACCGCCGGAAACTCCAGGTAGTACGTTTGAGCCGCGTTGCCCGGGTTCACGATGTTGCCAATGGACGCATTGCGGCAGCAGCGCTCCACGGCCACGTAGTAGCCCTGAGGGGCCGAGAAAGTGCCCGGGTCAAGGGTTAAATCTTTGCGGTAGATGAGCTTGCGCGTAACCAGGGTGGGCCTCGTGCAGGCGGGGTTAGTATAATTCACCAGCGCGTTGCTCACCAGCGGCATAGCCAAGTTCAGCAGGCGGCTGTTGGTGGCTTTATCGAAAAAACTGGCAGTCAGATTGGCATCAATCAGGCTAGGGTCGCCGTTGTAGGCATCGAAATACAGATTCAGCGCCAGCGTATACGAGGTGCCGGCCACGTGCGTCAGTTCCAGCTCGCCGCCCACCAGGTGAGTAGCCCGCGCCGGGCCGGCCAGCAGCAGCCAGCACCCCAGCAGCCACAGGCCGGCAGAAAGCCGGCGGCGGCAAGCCGGCCGGCCGGAGCTGGATTCTCGGAATAAGCGCATTCAATCTAAATATGCCGAAATATACGCCACACCCTGCGCCCGGAGATGAACACCTGCTTTTCCGGATTGTCCGGAGCAATCGGCGCGCGCCGGGGTTTATCTTTGAAACTACGAATTCCCGAACCCATTTTTTCCTCACCTATCCTCCATCCTTTCCCGCGAACTTCACCTCCTATGAGAATTCTTTCGATTGCCATTTGTGTGCTGGGCTGCCTGGCCGGCGCGCCCCGTGCGGCGCAGTCCCAACAGCTGGCGCGACCTCTGCCGCCCGAAGCCCTCGCCGGCGGGCAGGCCTGTGCCCAGGCGCGCGTGCATACCAGCCAGCGCACGGCCACGGCGTCGGTAGCCCACCGCGCCAAAATGAACCGCTACGATGTGAAATACTACAAGCTCGACCTGGCCCTGGAAAACAACTCCCTGGCCGTGGCCGGCTCGGTCTGGATGCGGGTACGGGTGGGGGCGCAGGCCCTCGATTCGCTGGCTTTTGAGCTGTATAAGTCGCCGGCTGGCTCGTCCGCCGGAACGGCCACGCTCCTCATCGACTCGGTGGTGGTGAACGGCCGCCGCTCGCCGGGCGTGCGCCGTGCCGGCAACGATGCCACGGCCGCCCTGGCCCAGCCCGCCGCCGCCAACTCGCTCACCGATGCCCGCATCTACTACCACGGCACGGCTCCCAGCGGCAACTCGGCCGCTATCGGCAATGCGCTCAGCTCCCGCTCGCAGGTGCGCATCAATGGCACTACCGTTCCGTACAGCATCACCTGGAGCCTGTCGGAGCCGTTTTCGGCCCACGAGTGGTTTCCTTGCAAGCAGGTGCTCACCGACAAGGCCGACTCCAGCGACGTGTGGGTAACCACCACGCTGCCCAATAAAGTAGGCTCGAACGGCGTGCTGGTGCGCACCGTGCCGCTGGCCGCCAACAAAGTTCGCTACGAGTGGAAGTCGCGCCACCCCATCGACTACTACCTGATTTCGGTGTCGGTGGCCCCCTACACCGAGTACGTGAACTACGCCCACCCAGTGGGCGGCCCCACGGTGCCCATCGTCAACTACGTGTATAACCAAAGCGCGCTGAGCTACTACCAGACGGAAATTGACCGCACGCCCGGCTTTATCGAAAACTACTCGACCCTGTGCGGGGTCTATCCATTTGCCGACGAGAAGTACGGCCACAGCATGGCTCCGCTCGGCGGCGGCATGGAGCACCAGACAATGACCACCCAGGATGGCTTCAGCTTTACCCTAACGGCCCACGAGCTGTTTCACCAGTGGTGGGGCGACAACGTGACCTGCGCCAGCTGGGAAGACATCTGGCTGAACGAGGGCTTTGCTTCCTATGGCGAATACCTGTCGCTGCAGGCCCTGGCTACTCCCGCCGATGCCCGCGGCTGGATGGATAATGCCCACCAGTATGCGCAGCTCAACAGCGGCACCGTTTACGTGGCGGATACCACCAACGTCAACCGTATTTTCGACTATTACCTCTCCTATAAAAAGGGCGCGGCCGTCATTCATATGCTGCGGTATCTGCTGAACGACGACGTCAAGTTCTTCCGGGCGCTGCGTACTTACCAGAGCCAGTTTCGGCACAGCACGGCCCGCACCGCCGATTTGCAGCGGGTGTTCGAAACCGAGGCCGGCCGGCCGCTGGGCTATTTCTTTCAGCAGTGGTTCCGGGGCCAGGGGTACCCCACCTTCGCCGGGCGCTGGAATCAGGTGGGCAGCACGGTGGTTTTCCGCGTCACGGAATCGGCTTCCGTGCCCGCCGCCACGCCCTTTTTCGATACCGATGTCGACTACCGGCTCAGCTTCAGCAACGGCAGCACCCAAACCGTCCGCCTGCACCAGGGCCAGCCGGTGCAAACCTTTCAGTTTGCCGTCTCCGCTACGCTGACCAGCATCACCGTCGACCCCGACCAGTGGATTCTGGACCTGCCCACCGCCGCGCCCGTGCGCGATAATTCCCTGACGCTGGCCGTGCGCTCGGCTACGGGCCTGGCCGCCCTCGGCCTCTACCCCAGCCCCTGCCACGACCAGCTGAACCTGTCGCTGCTGCCCGCGCCGCTCGTGCGCGGGGAAGTGCTCGATGCTACCGGTCGCGTCGTGCTGCGCCAGGAGCTGGCCGCTGCGCGGCCGCAGCTCGATACCCACACCCTGGCCCCGGGGCTGTACTATCTGCGCCTCATCGGCCCGACGGGCGACCTGCTCGGCCGCGGCCAGTTTGTGCGGGAATAGGGTCCAACGCCAGCAAACGGCTCATAACGCAAAAGCGCCGGCCTCTGAATGGGGCTGGCGCTTTTGCGTTATCGGGTTCGGGTCAGAACCGGTGGTAATACTCGGGAATAAGGGCTTCGGTGGCGGCCGTGGGGCTCGGGGCGGCCAGCAGGGCGCGCAGCAGCTCGTTAAAGGAGCAGGCGGTAGTGAAGCCGGGCTGGTTTACGGCATTGCTGGTGAGCCGGATAAACAGCGGGTTGCCATTCACGGCGACCAGGTCAACCGTGACCAGGCCGAAGCGCTGGTTGCAGTCGCCGGTGTCCGGGCAGTCGGTAGGGTCGGGTTTGAAGAGCTGCTTGAGGGTGGTTTCGTGCAGGTGGTTCCGACGCTGCGAGCACTGGTCGGCGCAGGCCCGGTGGTAGCCCAGCTGCACCAGCCGCTCGCCCAGGTGCTCGTAGAAGTGCCGGAAATTGCCGGGGCCGATGGTGGGGTCAAAAAGCAGCAGCGTGCCTTCGCGGCCGGGCTCGTGCACGGGCTGCACTTGCAGTCCGCGCCGGCCCCCAGCGCCGCCCTTGTGCAGGTGGTAGGCCTTGTAGTAGGGTTGGAGCCAGTTCAAAAACACCTGCTGCTCGACCCAGCGCGAGTGCCGGCGCGCCTGGGCCGGCGACAGGGCCACGGCGTGCCAGGCAGCCGGGACGGCCGCTTTAGAGCGAAATAGTTTTTGCAGGAAATCGAACAAAGCAACCTTGGTTAATGGTGTCGAAACATGGCCTGGGGCAAATAGTTTCTGCCGCCGGCCCGAACACCGGGGCTTTTAAGAGGCCGCTTCATCGCCGCTTAGCCGAAATCAGGCCATAAAAAAAGCTGGCTTCCCGCAGGAAACCAGCTTTCGGATTGATGAGGGCTCAGGCCCACCAGCGGGGCTGGCTTACTTCACCCGGGTCCAGGTCTGCGACTTGCCGATGAGCGAAAAGCCGATGTACCCTTTCACTTCCATCACATTGGCGCTTTCCATTTTCATGTAGCAGGAATAGGTTTTGCCGCTTTCGGGGTCATAGATTTTACCGTCGTCCCACTTGTTGTCGCTGTCATATTTGAAGCTCTGCATAAATATCAGGCCCAGACGAGGGCGATTGCGCAGCTTAGGGTCGGGGTTCTGCGTATCGGTTTTGGGTTTGCCCGTGGCCGGGTCGTTAGGCACGGTCAGCGACACGATTTTACCGCACAGCTTGTCACCGCACTTGTAGATTTCGAACGTAGCCTTTTTCTCGGCGTTAGTCCACACGCCCAAAGGCGACATGGATTGGGCCGAGGCCATGCGGGCCACGCCCAACACGAACAGAACAAGGAGGAGCAGGTTTTTTTTCATTTTAAGATGAAGGTTGAGTGGGTTTTCGAGGAAAAGGTAAGGGAAAATTGCGGGTCAATCCGCAATAATCACCCGAAACGCTGGTTGCAAGTTTACAGCCAGTTTTCGATGGTACTGATTTAAAGCTCCTCCGAAGCAGTTAGGCCGAAAAAAACCAGCCTGATTATCAGGTCGAAAAGGCCAATTTCGCAGAAATTTCGCAAAAAAAGCCTCCGGGGCTTTGAACCTTAGCCCCTGCTATTAACTTTACCGCTCAGTAGTGAGTGCTACGACCCCGCTCAAGCAGCCCTAAGGTGCTGGGCCGCGCGAACGAGGCTATGTCGAACGTAAAGAAAGGAGGTACACAATGTCTAGTAGTCCCAACCAAATCCTGCCAAGCCTGTCGAATGTCGTACGTTTCACCGCAGTACGCGCCTAACAACAGCTTCGTGGGGTAGCTCCTAAGGCTGCCCACATTCGGCCAGGTCTTATCTGAGTAGACGCCGGAACTGTACCCCAGTTTCGCCGCTTGGTAAGATTTGAAGGATTAGATGCCCGGTTTGCCCAGTCGCCCTTCAGTGGGACGGCAAAGGCAGCCGGGCATCGCTGCGTCCGGGCGGGTCGTAGCGCAGGCGCAGTGAGTCCGCGCGTAGACGTTCTGTAACGGCTTTACCAGCACCTTCCCGCGCAGACTTGGAGCTACGATGCGCGAGGCTATTCCGGTCCGCTACCGGTGCCTTACCGATTTTACCGGGGTTTTTCGGGCCGGGTGCTTCGCCGCCACTTTGGACGCGGTGGAAGCCTTGGCTGCTGCTTTGGGCGTTGCTTTGGACGCTTTCGGCTTCGAAGCTACTGCCGGCCGGTGCCCGGCCGAACGGTGCGCGGCGGGCTTACCCGAATGCCCGGAGCTGCGTTTCGGATGGTTGATTTTGGTGGTAGCCAATACCCTGGGTAAAGCCGAAGCGGCTGAAACTGCCGGAGCGACAGCTACCACTCGCGTGGGCAAGGCGGCCACCGGCGTACTCGTCCGGAGCCGAACCGGGACTGGAATTGGGCTTGCTCCTGGTTGCGGCCGCGCCGAGGCCGCCAGGCCCGTGCCCGGCCCCAGGACCCGGCGTACCTGCATAAAGCGCCGCTCATAGTCGGAATCCTCGACCTGGCTGACCTTGACAAAAGGCTCGCGGCGCGATGAGGAAGCGTGTACGAAGCGCAGCGGCAGCTCGCCCCGGCGCGTGATGACGATGCCCGCGTGTCCGGCCGTGGTGCTGGTAGTCGCGGTGCCGGTAAACACCACGATGTCGCCCGGCTGGGCGTCGGCCCGGGCCACGGGCCGGCCGACATTGATGAGCAGGGCCGTGGAATGCGGCACCGGCACGCCGAAGTGCCCAAAGGTGTACATGATAAAACCTGAGCAGTCGAACCCGGTGAGCGGGGAGATGCCGGCCCACACGTAGGGCGTGCCGCGCTGGGCCAGCCCGAAGGCCACGAGGCTGTCGGCCAGGGCGGCCGCGCCGGCATTGGCCGGACCGGGCCGGCTGGGCCGGCTGGCGGCATTAGCCAATTGCGCGGCCGGCGCGGGCGGCGTCTGGTGCCCCAGCCGGGGGAGCACGGCTACCATCAGCACGAGCAGGCCCGCGAAAATCATCCAGATGAAGCGCATAAAATGGAACAGGCAAAAGGTGGCGGCTGGAAGGTAAGCGCCACGCTGGCTCCTAACGAGGCCGGCCGGTGCTAGGTTGGAGGCAACCCGCGGCGCTTACTTTGTGCCATTACCCAACTCCCAACCGATTCCGAATGCTAGTAAATTCCCTGAAAGCCTTGCGCGGGGCCACATTGGCCGGCCTGCTGGCCGCTGCTTCGGCCGTGGCCGCTGCTACGCCGCCCACGGCCCCGGCTCCCACGCTACGCTACACCCTGGCCATGCCGGCTCCCCAAACGCACTACTTCGAGGTGAAAATGGAGCTGGGCGGCTTCCCCACCGACTACACCGATGTGAAGATGCCCGTGTGGGCGCCCGGCTCGTACCTGGTCCGCGAATTCGCTAAAAACGTCGAAGGCTTCGAGGCGCGCAGCGCCGATGGGCAGCGGCTGGTGGCCGAAAAGCTCAATAAAAATACCTGGCGGGTGCGCCATCCCAAGCAGGCCAGCTTCCGGGTCAGCTACCGCGTGTATGCGTTTGAGCTGAGCGTGCGCACCTCGTTTATCGACGCCGACCACGGCTACCTGAACGGCAGCAGTGTGTTTATGTACCCGGCCGATAACAAAATGTTGCCCAGTACCCTCACGGTGCAGCCTGCGGCCGGCTGGAGCCAGGTGAGCACGGCTCTGCGCCCCGGGGCGGGCAAGTTTTCCTATAAAGCGGCCAGCTACGACGAGCTGGCCGATTCGCCCATCGAAATCGGCAACCAGAAGCTGCTCGAATTCACCGCCAACGGCACCCGGCACCAAGTGGCCATGTACGGCACCTACACCGCCGACGAGCCCAAGCTGCTGGCCGACATGCAGCGGGTGTGCGAAGCTGCCCAGGGCGTGGTGGGCCAGAATCCGCTCGACCACTACGTATTCATCGTGCACAACCTGGAGCGCGGCGGCGGCGGCCTCGAACATCTGTACTCGACCACGCTCGAAGTGAGCCGCGCCACGTATGGCACCGAGGCCGGCTATAAGTCCTTCCTGGGGCTGGTGGCGCACGAGTATTTCCACCTCTGGAACGTGAAGCGCATCCGTCCGGTGGTGCTTGGGCCGTTCGACTACGACCACGAGAACTACACCCACATGCTGTGGGTGAGCGAGGGCATGACGGAATATTACTCGAAGCAGATTCTGCAGCGGGCCGGCGTGCTGAGCCGCGACGAGTATTTCGGCAAGCTGGGCAACGCCATTTCCGAGGTGGAGAACACGCCCGGCAACCGGGTGCAGTCGGCCGCCGAGGCCAGCTTCGATGCCTGGATTAAGTATTACCGGCCCAACGAAAACGCGGGCAACACTCAAATCAGCTACTACTCGAAGGGCGACCTAATCGGGACCTGGCTCGATTTGAACATCGCGCAGGCCACCCAGGGCAAAAAGCACCTCGACGACGTGTTTCGCCTGCTCTACGACACCTATTACCTCAAGGCCAAGCGCGGCTTTAGCGACCAGGAGTACCAGGATGCCGTGGCCACCGTGGCCGGCCGCCGCTTCGACAGCTTCTTCCAGAAGAGCGTGTACGGCACGGCTCCCATCGATTTCGCCACCGCGCTGGGCTACGCTGGCCTCACGCTGACCAGCACGCGCGCTACCGGCGGAACGTTGGGGGCCAACTTTTCGAACCGGACCGGCAAGCTGCTCGTGGCTACCGTGGTGCGCGACGGGGTGGCCTGGAACACCGGCCTGAACGTGAACGACGAAATCCTGCAAATCAACGGTGCGGCCCCCAGCGAGGAAACCGCCAAGGCCCTCACCGACACCCCCGCCGGCACCGACGTGAAGCTGCAGGTGCGCCGCGACGGCCTGCCCCGCGAGCTCACCCTGAAGGCCCAGCCCAGCCCCGACGTAAAATTCACCATTCAGCTCGTGGCCAGCCCCACGCCTGCCCAACAGGCTGTGCTGGCCCGCTGGCTCAAGTAGGGCGGAACCTCTGGGCTGCCACCCACCGGAAGCTGTATTCCAACAAAAAAGGTCCCGTGCTGCAAGCACGAGACCTTTTTTGTTGCGCCAGTAAAACCAGGCGATATGTCAGCCCCAGTGATTGATGATAGAATGAAATAAAATAAAAATATTACATACACGATGTTTAAATTTGTTATTGACATCATTTCATGCTTCATCCTGCTCATCATCACTATGAAAACGTTTCTCTTTCTTGCTTTCTGTCTAATCGTAGGCCCGGCCTGCGCCCAGGTGGGCATCGGCACCACCACGCCCAGCCCCAATGCGGTGCTCGATGTATCGAGCCCCAATAAGGGCCTGATGCTGCCCCGCGTCGGCGACACGCTCAGCGTGCGCAACCCCACGGCGGGGCTAATGATTTTCGACCGGAAAACCAACTCACCGGCCTTTCACAATGGCTCGCGGTGGAATACGGTCGCTACGGCGGCGGCGGCGGCCCCCGGCGGGCGCGATTCGCTCACTTACACCATCAGCGGAGGCACCTATACGGCAGGTGCCTTAGGCGCGGTTGACCTCACTTGGCGCATAAACAACCCCGTGCTGGCCGGCGGGGGGGGCGCGGGGCAGGCCCAGGGCAAGGCCTTATTCTACGAAATCGACCTTACCAAATACCTCGATGCCAACACCGTGGCTTTTCTGCGGGCCATAGCCGCTGGCACGGCGGGGAGCGTGGCCGAAATCAGGGTGTATACGGCGGGGGCTGCTTTGCCCTATTTTTCCGTCAAGCTCACCAGCCCGCGTATCGTCACGTACTACAACTTCGGGCTCCGGTCTGGCCGCCTGCTGGAGCAAATCAGCCTTACCGGCACCGTCTTCGGCTATAAAGACTGGGTGTCCGGCGTCAGCTTCGGCTGGGACACGGTACGTAATGCCGCGACGACGTATTAGCCCGGGACTACAATACAACAGCCGATTGACCGCAAAAAAGCCCTGTGCGCGCAGCACGGGGCTTTTTTAGTGGGCCAACAAGCGGGTCCGGCGGCCTACACCGTTAGCGCGTCGCGGTGGGTGGTGACGGCGGCAATCAGGCCGTCGAGGATGGCCAGGTCGCTGGCCACCTCGTCGCGGTCCTGCTCGTGGTCGAGCAAATCGTCGGTGCCGTGGGTCACGCTCCGGCCGCTGAAGTTGGTGACCAGCCTAAGCCCTGTATTTCATAATCGGCCGTTCGTGAAACCACTTTTCTGACTAAAAAAGAGGCCCCGCGCAAGCAGCGCGGGGCCTTTTCAAATTCACCAGGCCCGCATCCGCGAAAGCCGTTTAAGCCGCGTCAAACCGCGGTTCGTCCTCACTTAATCCGCGTGAGGGCCACTTCGCGCATGGGGGCAATGACGAGCGGCACCTTCTCCACCTTCACCGACGAGGTATCGAGGCCGAAGTACTGGTCTTCGGAGGCGATGAACTGGCGGATGTAGAAGTAGGCCTGCATCACGAGCTTTTCCTGGGTCGGGAAATCGTTTTCGACGGAGAGGAATTTTTCCAGCACCACGAAGCGGAAGTCGCCGGTGACGTGCTGCTTGTTGAGCGACTCGTAGCGCGAGGTAATGTCCACTTCCTTGTTGCGCACGAGGTCCTCAATCACCTTGCGGAAGTAGAGGTTGATGCGCTGCTGCACCCGGAAGCCCAGGCGGAAGTTGATGCGGAACACGTCGTCCTTGGCCACTTCGCTCACCTTGTATTCCATGGTGTAGGGCTCGTCGGTAGTGTCGACGTGCACGAACCAGTAGATGTCGGCCCGCTTGGGGCGCTTCTGGAAGATGGAGTAGATGATTTTCTGCTCAATCTCGGTGCTGCGCTCGGCCGAAGTCAGGAACACCAGGTGGGTGGAGTATTTCGGAATGGACTCGTCTTCGCTCAGCTGCTTGAGGGCCTCGACGTAGGGCTCCAGGCGCACGAACTCGGTAAGGCGGCGCTTGATGTAGAAGGCCTTCAGCCACACGTACATCACGGCCATGAGCGTGGCCCCGATGGCCAGCGACACCCAGCCGCCGTTGGGAAATTTCTTGATGTTGGCAATCAGAAACGCGCCCTCGATGAGCCCGTACAGGGCCGCGAAGCCCCACACCAGCGGCGGGGCTACCTTCTTCGATTTCAGCCAGACCGTGAGCAGAATCGTGGTCATGAGCATAGTGAGGGTGATGGCCAGGCCATAGGCCGCTTCCATGTTGCTCGACTCGCGGAAATACAGCACCACCCCAATGCAGCCGAGCAGCAGCAGCCGGTTCATACTGGGCACGTAGAGCTGCCCCTTCACGTCGGTGGGGTAGTTGAGCTTCACCTTGGGCCACATGTTGAGGCGGATGGCCTCGGCCACAAGCGTGAACGAGCCGGTGATGAGGGCCTGCGAGGCAATGATGGCCGCGATGGTGGCAATGCCAATGCCGATGAGCAGGAACCAGGGCGGCATCAGCTCATAAAAGGGGTTGCGGCCTTCGAGCATCTTGCCCTGGTTGGCCAGCAGCCACGCGCCCTGGCCGAGGTAGTTGAGCAGCAGCGCGGTTTTCACGAAAGTCCAGCTGATGCGGATGTTGCCCTTGCCGCAGTGGCCGAGGTCGGAATACAGCGCCTCGGCCCCGGTGGTACACAGAAACACCGAGCCCAGCAGCCAGAAACCCTTGGGATAGTGCATCAGCAAGTCGTAGCCGTAGTAGGGGTTGAAGGCTTTGAGAATAACGGGGTTCTGCACAATCCAGCTCACCCCGAGCACGCCCAGCATGGTGAACCAGAGCAGCATGATGGGCCCGAAAGCTTTGCCGACAATCTGGGTGCCAAAGCTTTGAAGCAGAAACAGCCCCGCGATGATGCCAATGACGATGTAAACGATAGTGCCTTGCGTGAGGGCCGGAAACACATTCTTGAGTCCTTCCACGGCCGACGCTACCGAAATAGGCGGCGTAATCACGCCATCGGCCAGCAGGGCCGAGCCGCCGATAATAGCCACCGCCGACAGCCAGGTACCGCGTCGGCGCACCAGGGCGTAGAGCGAGAAAATGCCGCCTTCCCCGTTGTTGTCCGCGTTGAGGGTGAGCAGCACGTACTTCACCGTGGTCTGCATAGTAAGCGTCCAGATGACGAGCGAAATGCCCCCCAGCACCAGCGTAGGGTCAATCAGCTCGGGCACATTCCCACTTTTGAGAATTGACGACATCACGTAGAGCGGGGAGGTCCCGATGTCGCCGTAAATAATGCCCAGGGCAATCAGCAGGCCCGCCCCTGAAACGGCGGTATGTGCGTGTTTAGAGTCCGTACTCATAGGGTAACAGGTCGAGAATCAGCAGGCGTTAGGCGGCGGGTGAATAAGAAGGGGGCGAAGGTAGCAGGCGCGCCGCAGTCGGCCCCGTCGGCATTGCTTACGGCCATGCCCCGAAAACGGCCAGCTAAGCTAGGAAGATGCCCGGGGGGCCGGGTACCGGTCCCAAATGCTCGGGTGTAGGCCAGCCGGCATCGGCGGCCTGGGCAGCCAGCGCGGCCTGGCGCACGGCTTCGTCGTGGGCAGCCAGCTCGGCGGCCGCCAGTCGGGCATCATAGTCATGCAGGCGGAAGATGCGGCGGTTCAGCTCGGCGGTGAGGCGCTGCCAGGGGGGCGTTTCGCCGGGCAGGGCGAAGTTGACGACCTCGCGGCCCAGCCGGTGCAGGCGCAGGCGGTTGGTGCCCCGGTGCCCATAGGCCAGCAGCAGGCCGGTAAGGGCCATGCCCAACATGGCCGGGCCGGTTCGGAGCCCGTTCTGCAGGTAGGCAATCATCACGAAGGCCAGGCCCAGGCCGCCCAGCAAATACCATAGTATCCACTTCACCGGCGTTACCTCGGCCCGCTCCAGCTCGCGCAGCAGGAACTCCTGCCCCCGCACGGTCACGCTGGTGGCCGTCATCGTCAGCCGCCCATCATCAGAGCGCAGCCTGGGCAGCTCGGGCAGCTCGGGCCACTTGGGAAACGGGGTGTCGGCGAAGTGGAAAGCGGCGGCCGGGCGTTCAGCAGGAGCCGGCGAAGCCCCGATTTCGGCCGCGGCGGTTGAAGTAGGCGGGTCAGCCAATACAGCTGCTGCCAGCAAAGCGGCCCCGGAAGGCGATTCCGGGGCCGGGTTCGGGACGGCGGGCGAAGGAAGCACAGGCTCAGTCATGGGTGCGGCCGTCGGGCGGGTAAGCGTGGGGCGGGCCCAGGTGGGGGCGGCCGTGCGGGTTGCGGCCGCCGCCCGGGAGGCGGCGGCCACGGTCCCTCAGTTATTCACTTTCAGCAGCTCCACGTCGAAAATCAGCGCCGTGTCGCCGGGAATGTCGCGGCCTGCGCCGCGCTTGCCGTAGGCCAGGTCGGAGGGGATATAGAGGCGGTACTTCGAGCCTTCGGGCATGAGCTGCAGGGCTTCAGTCCAGCCAGCAATCACGCCGTTCACGGGGAAGGTGGCGGGCTGGCCGCGCTGGTAGCTGCTGTCGAACACGGTGCCGTTGATGAGCGTGCCGTGGTAGTGCGTGGTTACCGACGAGCCCAGGGTAGGCTTGGGGCCGGTGCCCGGGGTCAGCACTTCGTACTGCAGCCCGCTGGGCAGGGTGGTGATGCCAGGCTTGCCGGCGTTTTCGGTGAGGAAGGCTTCGCCTTCGGCTTTGTTGTTCATGGAATCAGTGTTTTGGTTATCTTCTTCTTCGGCACCGCCCATCTGCTCCTGCAGCTGTTGCATGGCGGCCTGCATCTGCTCCTGGGTGAGGCGGCTGGGGAGGCCCTGGAGGCCTTCTTTCAGCGCGCCAGCCAGGGTGTCGACATCGAGTTCGAGGCCCTGCTGGGCGAAATTGCGGGCCAGGTCGCGGCCGATGATGTAGCTCACCTGAGCCAAGTGGGAATCGAGGTTCATAAAACCGGGATGGGGAAGGGGTGAAGCGGCGAACGGCCCGGGCCGGGAGGCGCGGCCGCCCGCCGCCATGAAAAAATAGGTGCAACGGGTACGCCGTCGCCGGGCCAAAGTTCCAAAAGCCGCGCCGAACCCCCCGAAGCAGACGCATTGGCGGGCCGACAAATAAAAAGCCCGGCTGGCAGGCCGGGCTTTTCATGTCGTTAAAATAGGTTGTAGCAATAGTAGCGTAAGAATAAGATAAAAATAAAGGCTTAGTGGTAGTAGTCGTGGTCGTCGTCGCCGTGGAAGAAAAACGTCAGGTCGAGGCCGGCCAGTTTGGCAGCGAGGTAGCTAAAGCCGCCCAGCAGCAGCAGCGAGGATACGGAAATGGCAGTGGTCTTTTTCATAAGGATAACGGGCAACGGCTTAGTGGTGATTGCCTGCGCAAAGATACGAAGCAGGCGAGAATTTGTTATGCATGCAGCGTAAAATAACGTTTGCATCACGCAAAATTATCTTTAATGCAACATATTGAAACGGAATAGCTCTAAATTCAAAAGCCCAAATCGCCCGCGCGGCCGACTTTTGCCCCTACTCCGCTAACCCCCTTGCTTTTATGGAACTCTGCATCCGCAACCTTTCCAAAACGTACCCCAACGGCGTGCGCGCCCTGCGCGACGTCAACCTGACCATTCCCAACGGTATGTTTGGCCTGCTCGGGCCAAACGGCGCGGGCAAGTCCAGCCTGATGCGCACCATTGCCACCCTGCAGGAGCCCGACACCGGCAGCATCACCCTCGGCGACATCAACGTGCTGACGGAGAAGGACCGGGTGCGGCAGGTACTGGGCTACCTTCCCCAGGAGTTCGGGCTGTACCCGGGCATCTCGGCGGAAGTGCTGCTCGACTACTTTGCCGGTCTCAAGGGCATCCGCGACAAGGGCGAGCGCAAGGCGGCGGTGGAAAGCCTGCTGCAGCAGACCAACCTGTGGGGTGCCCGCAAGAAGGCCGTGGGCGGCTACTCGGGCGGCATGCGGCAGCGCTTTGGCATCGCGGTAGCGCTGCTGGGCGCGCCGCAGCTCATCATCGTCGATGAGCCCACGGCCGGGCTCGACCCGACCGAGCGGAACCGCTTCCTGGACCTGCTGAGTGAGATTGGCGAGAACGTGGTGGTGATTCTCAGCACGCACATCGTGGACGACGTGACCGAGCTGTGCCCCAACATGGCCATCATCGCCGCCGGCGAAGTGGTGGCCACCGGCAAGCCCAACGACGTGATTGGCGAAATCCGGGGCAAGGTGTACCGCACCACCACCGAGAAGGCCGCCCTGGCCCAGCTCAGGAGCCAGTACGAGGTGATTTCGTCGAAGCTGGTGGCCGGGCAGCCCATCGTGCGGGTGTTCAGCGAGGCGCCCATCAACGGGCAGTTTCAGCCGGCCGAGGCCACGCTGGAGGACGTGTACTTCCACCGGCTGGCGCGGCGCGAGCAGGCGGCGGCGCAGGCCTAATTCATTCACAGTTCGTCATGCCGAGCATTCTGCGTATTAAGCAGAATGCTCGGCATGACGTTCAATTTCAACCTGACCCATGTTTCTGCAAAACCTGCTTTTTGAGCTGCGGTACCGCTTTTCGCTGCCCAGCACCTATCTGTATTTCGGGCTGTTCGCGCTGTTGGCGTTCCTGTCGCAAACCGTGGATGACTTTGGCCTGAGCTCCAGCCCCAAAATCCACGTCAACTCGCCTGATTCGCTGGCCGAGCTGTTTCTGCTGTCGTCCATTTTCGGCGTCTTCATTACCGCCGCCATCGTGGGCACGCCCATCTACCGCGACGACAAGGAGGGCATGACGGGGCTGCTCTACACCACGCCGCTGCCCAAAGGGGCGTACCTGGGTGGGCGCTTCGTGGGCTCGATGCTGACCATGTGGTTTATTACCACCGGCACGGCGGTGGGGGCGCTGCTCGGCATGCTGGCGCCGTGGGTGGACGCGACCAAGCTGGGGCCGGTTGCGGGGCTGGCGCTGCTGGCCCCGCTGCTGGCGGCGCAGTGGGTGAACGCGCTGTTTGCGGGCAGCGTATTTTTCGCGGCCTACCTGTTTTTTCGCTCGCCGCTGGTGGTGTATCTGGGCGGCATCGTCATGTTTATCGGGTATCAGCTGTCGCTGCAATTCAGCAGCCGCGTGACGAGTGACCGGCTGTTTGCCATGCTCGACCCGTTCGGGCTCATTGCCAAGCGGCTCGATACGAAATACTGGACCATTGCCGAGCGCAACACGCAGGTGGCCGATTACCTGGGCGGGTTTCTTGTTCAGAACCGACTGCTGTACATTGGTATTGGGCTGGGGCTGCTGCTGACTTCGTGCTTATGGTTCCGGCTGGCGCTGCCGCGCACCCGGGCGCCCAAGGCCGGGGCGGAGGAAGCGGTTGACGCGGCCCCGACCCTGGGGCCGGGGCGCGGGGTACCGGTTTTCGGGGCGGGACTGAGTGGCTGGCAGCTGCTCCGGCTGGTGCGGGTGCAGGTGGTGAACGTGGTGCGAGCCTGGCCCTTCCGGGTGCTGGCGCTGATGGGGGCCATTTACGTGCTGTTCAACTTTTACTGGAGCTACCACGACGCCCGGGGCGTGCAGCTGCCGGTGACGTACCAGATTCTGAACATCGTGAACGATAATTTCACGCTCTACCTGCTCATTATTATTACCATATATGCCGGTGAGCTGGTATGGCGCGAGCGGGACCTGAAACTTCAGGGCGTGTTCGACGCGCTGCCATTTGCCAACTGGGTGCCGTTTGCGAGCAAGCTGCTGGCGCTGCTGCTGGTGGCGGCGGGCCTCACGGCCAGCATGCTGCTGGTGGGCATGGCGGTGCAGGCCTACCTCGATGCCAGCCTGATTGAGCCGCTGCTGTACCTGAAAAACTTTGGCCTTCAGCTGATGACGCTGCTGGTGCTGTGCACCCTGGCCATGGTAGTGCAGACGGTAGTGAACCAGAAGTACGTGGGCCATGCCGTGATGATGGTGTATTACGCGGTGGTGTTTTTGCTAGCCGATGCGCTGGGGCTGCACCACGCGTTGCTGAAGTTTGGCGCGGCCGTGCCCTATACGTACTCCGACCTGAACGGCTATGGGCATCTGGTTGCCCCGCTGCTGTTCATCAACCTGTATTACCTGGCCGGGACGGTGCTGCTGGCGCTGGTGGCCAGCCTGCTGTGGGTGCGCGGCAACGACACCGGCTGGCGCACCCGCCTGGCCCTGCTGCGCCAGCGCCTGCGCGCGCCGGGCCTGCGCCCGGCCCTGCTGACAGCCGCGCTGGCCGTGGGGGCGGCCGGGGCCTGGGTGTTCTACAATGCCAACGTGCTCAACGAGTTTGTGACGCCGCGCGGCCTGGAAGCGCGGCAGGCCCGCAACGAGCGGCTCTACAAGAAATTTGAGAACCTGGCCCAGCCCAAAATAGTGGCCCTCGACATGGCGGCCGACCTGTTTCCGACGGCCCAACCGCGCGGCTACCACCTGCGGGGCCACTTCACGCTGCGCAACGAAACCGGCCGCGCGCTCGATTCGCTTTTCATCAACTACGACCCCAGCCGCAGCATCCGCGCTGGCATCGCCCCCGGCCGCCCGGCCCGCGTGCTACTCGACGACCCGGTGGCCGGCGTGCGCCTCTACCAGCTGGCCCGGCCGCTGGCCGCCGGCGATTCGCTGACCCTGACCTACGACGAGGACTACCGCGCCCGGGGCTTCACTTCGCGCATCAAGGGTACGGGCGTGTTCGACTGGGCCAGCATCTCACCCGAAGACCGCCTCACGGCCAACGGCACCTTTCTTGACCCCAGCAGCCTGCGCATCGGCTACCAGCCGGGGGGTGAATTGGGCGAGGAGGAGGGCCGCCGCCGCCAGGGACTGCCGGCCAAGCAGCGGGTGCCCCGCCTGAACGACCCGCACGGCCTGAACCGGTCGCAGTTTACCCGCGATGCCGACCGGATTCGCTTTCAGGCCACCCTCAGCACCGACCCCGACCAGCTGGCCTTCACGGCCGGCTACCTGCAAAAGGACTGGGTGCAGGGCGGCCGGCACTATAGCCGCTTCCGCATGGACGTGCCCATTATGGCGGCGGTGAGCATTCTTTCGGCCCGCTACCAGATTTATAAAACGCAGTGGCAAAGCCCGGCCGGCGGGGTGCCGGTAGCCATCGAAATCTATTGCGACCCGCACCACGCCCGGAACGTGCCCCGTATGGCCCAGGCGCTGCGCGATGGGCTGGCCTACTATTCCAAAGCCTTCGGCCCGTACCAGTACCGGCAAATTCGGCTGCTGGAGTTTCCGCGCTACAAGTCTTTCGCCCAGAGCTACGCTAACACCATTCAGACCTCGGAAAGCGCCGGCTTCATCGACGACCTGCACGACAAAGATTCGCCCGACCTCACCTATTTCATCACCAACCACGAGCTGGGGCACCAGTGGTGGGGCCATCAGGAAGTGGGGGCCGATGTGCAGGGCGCGAGCATGCTGGTGGAGTCACTGGCCGAATATTCGGCCATCATGACGGCCAAGCACGCCTTCAGCCCCAACCAGATGCAGCAGTTCATGCGCCGCGAGCTGACCAACTACCTGAGCGGCCGGCGCGCCGAGCGGCAGAAGGAATTGCCGCTGCTGCTCTGCGAAGACCAGCCCTACATCCACTACTACAAGGGCGGCATGGTGTTCTACGCCCTGCAGGACTACATTGGCGAGGACCGGCTGAACGGGGCACTGAAGGCTTTTCTGGCCGACCACCACGAAAGCCGCCCACCCTACGCTACCTCGGCCGACCTGCTGGGCTACCTGCGCCGCGCCACTCCCGACTCGCTGCAGTACGTGTTGCACGACATGTTCGAAACCATCACCCTCTACAAGAACGAGCTGAAGGAGGCCACTTACTCCCGCCGCCCCGATGGACGCTACGACGTGGCCCTCACCATCAAGGCCGAAAAGGTGCGGGCCGACAGCCTGGGCAATGAAACCCCCACCCCCCTGGCCGACTACGTTGAAATCGGGGTTTTCGGCCCCGACCAAAGCCCCGGCGGCGAGGTATGGGACGTGCGTGGCAAAGCGCTGCTGGTGCGCAAGGTCAAAATCACCAAGCCGGAAGAAACCCTGCACTTCATCGTGGCCGAGAAGCCTGCCAAAGGCGGCATCGACCCTTACCAGAAGCTGATTGACCGGTTGTTCTATGACAACGTGAGGCCGCTGGAAGAAGCCAAGCCCAAGGACAAAGCGGTGGCGGCAAAGTAGCCTGACAAACGCGCGCTACAGCCCGAAACCGGCTACCTCTACTACGCCGCCGGCGGGCAACGCGCCCAGGTGAATGTCGCCCACCCGCACCCGCAGCAGCCGCAGGGTGGGGAAACCCACGGCGGCCGTCATCTTGCGCACCTGCCGGTACTTGCCTTCGGTGAGGGTGATGCTGACCCAGGAAGTCGGCCCGTGCCGGTCGTCACGGATTTTGCGGGTCCGGGCCGGAAAGTCCGGCGCGGGGTCGAGGCGGCGGGCGAGGCAGGGCGTGGTCCGGTAGCGCACGTCGTGAATCCCGATTTCAACCCCCGCCTGCAATCGCGCGATGGCGGCCTCATCAATCAGCCCGTCGACCTGGGCGTAATATTCCTTTTCAATTTTGCGGCTGCGCACCAGCTCGCTCGTGCGCCCGTCGGTGGTGAGCAGGAGCAGGCCTTCGCTGTCCTCATCGAGCCGGCCAATGGCCATGATGCCCTCGGGGAAATCGTGGAATTCGCCCAGCTTCTTCTTTTTGGCCTCGCCCACAAACTGGCTCAGGTAGCCGTAGGGCTTGTGGACAAGGAAGTGACGGTGGGCCATGCGAAAACAGGAGCGGGGACGCCGCAGGTCCGCGCGGGGGTTGAATAAGAAGGGGAGAATTGCAAAAAGAAACATGTCCACGCGCGGACTCGCGGCGGCCCCGCTACTTCAGCTCCTCCACTTCTACCCGGCGGTTGCGGGCGTCGGGCGAGGGATAGAGCGGGTGCGAGTCGCCCAGGCCCAGGGTGCTGATGCGCCCGCCGTCGATGCCGGCGTTCACGAGGTAGGCTTTCACGGCCTCGGCGCGCTGCTCGGAGAGTACCTGGTTTTTTTCGGGCTCGCCCACTTTATCGGCATGGCCGGCAATGCGCAGCTTGAGGCCAGGGCGGGCGCTTAGCTCGGTGGCCAGCTGATTGAGGGCCGGGGCCGCACTGGGCAGCAGCGCGGGTTTGCCCACCTCAAACAAAACCGTAGGCAACACCACCGGAGATGCCTGCGGGGGCAGAATCGGGGCCGGGGCGGCCGCAGCCGAATCAGCTTTGGGCGCGGTGGGCGCGGGGGGAACCACCGCCGCCGGTGCCTTGAGCGCGGCCTTGCGCGGCGTGCCGCTCACCTGGATGGTAATGGGCACCACCGGGCTCTGGTCGGTGGGGTAGTAAATCTGCTTGAGGTAGAAGGTGGTGGTTTTGCGCAGGGCAACGCGGTGGGTGTTGCCGGCGGCCACGGGCTGCCGGCACCCGGCATCGGCAAACCAGCGCACGTTGCGCCCGCTCACCCGCAGGATGCTCGCGACCCCGGCCGGCACGGTGGCGGCCGATTTCAGCCGGATGCGGTAGAGGGTGAAGGCACCCACGTCGCAGGTGCCGGCGGGGTGGTAGGTGGCGCGCCCGGTCAGCTTCTCCTGGGCCGCATCGTAGGTGAACGTAATGGCGCCGACGCACCAACTGCTGGTGAAGGTGCGGCCGGTTTCGTTGAGCTTGTCGACGTGGTCGAGCTGCATCCCGGTGGCCGAGCGGGTGCCCTCCATCCGGAACGTAACCGAGATGCCCGGATTGCTGCCCACTTCCTCATAGAGCACTCCAAACACGGCCGTGCCCTTGCTTTGCTGGATGCGCAGGATGGAGGGCCAGTAGTCGTTTTCCTGGCCGGTATCGGTTTCGACTCCCTGCCAAACGCCCGTCAGGGATTGGGCGGTTGCGGGGGCAGCGAGTAGCGCCGCGCCCAAGCCAAACCAAAAGCTGCGTTTCATGAATGCAAATGTAAAACGGCGGAAAAGAATGGGTAGCCGGCCCCAATGCTCCTGATGATGCTGTGCGGCGGCCGCTACAGACCAGTGCAAGGAGGCCGCTTGCGCACCCGCGTTGTACTGTGGGGCGCTAGTCAGCGCCGAATCCGGCGCGCCCTGGCGCGGTGGTCGGGCAGCGGCGGCGAAGTTCCAGGCCGCTCTTCGGGTTTCGCCACCACCCGCTCGATGCGCTTGTCCGGCACCAGCCACATCAGGGCCACTGCCACGTAAATGGCCCCGGCCACCCACGGCAGCCAGAAGCTGGCCCCGATGCCAGCCAGGTAGAGCAGGAGCGAGGCCTTGCCCTTCCAGTCGGTGCCAATGGCGCGGGCCAGCAGCGAATCCGGCCCCTCCACGGCGATAATGCAGTTTTGCAGCACGAAATAGGCCACGCCCGCCATCAGCAGCAGGCCTCCGTATACGGTAAGAGTGGCGGCCGCGAAGTGGTTTTCGCCCATCCAGCTGGTAGCAAAGGGCACCAGCGACAGCCAGAACAACAGATGCAGGTTGGCCCACAGCACGGTTCCGTTCACCAAGCGGGTGCCCTGGAGGAGGTGGTGGTGGCTGTTCCAGTAGATGCCGATGTAAAGGAAGCTTAGCACGTAGCTCAGGGCCACCGGCAGCAGGGGTTTCAGCGCGGCAAAATCAGCCCCGTGGGGGACCTTGAATTCCAGCACCATGATGGTGAGGATAATGGCAATCACCGCGTCGCTGAAAGCTTCGAGTCGTTGTTTGTGCATGAGAAATAAGTTGTGCAGCTGTCCGCCCGTTCCGGTGCCGCCACGAAAGTAGTGGGCCAGGGTGGCTGATGCTACTTTCGTGCTCGCCAACCGGTTACGCGGCGGCCGGCGGTGGCGGGCTGAATTCAACGAAAAGCCGCTCCAGATTCTGCTGTTTCGGCGGGTCGTCCCGGCGGGCCGCGTTCGTTTACAAACCTCTAGCACTATGCTCAGTCGCATCCAAACGGCCCTGCGCCAACTTGAAGCCAGCCACGATATCCGCATTCTGTACGCCTGCGAGTCGGGTAGCCGGGCCTGGGGCTTTCCCTCGCCCGATTCCGATTTCGACGTGCGCTTCATCTACTGCCACCCTGCCGACTGGTACCTCACCCTCGATGAAGGCCCCGACACGCTCGACTTCCCGGTCGACGACGAGCTGGACCTGGCGGGCTGGGAGCTGCGCAAGGCGCTACGGCTGCTGCGCGGCTCCAACGCCGCGCTGTTCGAGTGGCTGCAATCGCCGGTGGTCTACTACGAGGCGCAGGATTTTCGCGCCCGGCTGGCTTCGCTGCTGCCCGCCGCTTTCAACCTGAAAGCCGGCCTGCACCACTACCTGGGCCAGCTGCGCCGGGGCGTGGAAGACGACCTGACCGGCGAGCAGGTGCGTCTGAAGCGGCTGTTCTACGCCCTGCGCTCGGCCCTGGCCGCCCGCTGGATTCGGGAGCGCCACACCATGCCGCCCATGGAATTCGCCTTGTTGCGGGCCCTGCTGCCCGCCGCGCTGGAAGTGGAAGTGGCCGGGCTGCTGGCCGCCAAAGCTTCGGCTACCGAGAAAACGACCGTGCCCCGGCCGGCTGCCCTGGCGGCGTTTCTGGCCGAAGAATACGCGACTGGGCAAGCGGCGCGGGAGCAGCTGCCGGTGCGGCGCGGCCCCGGCGTGGCCGACGAGCTGGATGCGCTTTTTCGGGAGCTGATTGGTCGGTAGGGTGGACTCGCTGCGAGTCGGCGCTACTTTCGTTGCATGACTATTGCCGACCTGCGCCGTCAGGGCCTGATACTGTTCGAAGCCGTGAGCGGCAGCCGCGCCTACGGCACGAATCTGCCGCATTCCGACACCGACTTAAAGGGTGTGTTCGTGCTGCCCGAAGAGCAGTTTTTTGGCCTCGACTACGTCCCGCAGATTGCCAACGACACCAACGACGAGGTGTTCTACGAGCTGCGCCGCTTCGTCGAGCTGCTGCTGAAAAACAACCCCACCGTGCTCGAGTTGCTGGGCACGCCGCCCGATTGCGTGGTGAGCCGGCACCCGCTATTCGCCGGGTTTCGGGCGGCTGATTTTCTGTCGAAGCTCTGCCGGGCCAGCTTTGCCGAATACGCCGTGGCCCAAATCCGCAAGGCGCGGGGCCTGAACAAGAAAATCAACCACCCCGAGCCGCCGGCCCGCAAGTCGGTGCTCGATTTTTGCTACGTGACGGCCGGGGCCGGCGCGCAGCCGGTGGCCGCCTGGCTGGCCCGGCACGGCCACGAAGCCGGCCAGTGCGGCCTGGCCAACGTGCCCCACCTCACCGACTTATACGCCCTGTTCGTGGATGCCACGCCGGGCCGCGCGTTGGGCTACCGGGGCCTGCTGCGCGATGAAGAAACCTCGCAGGACGTGCTGCTGTCGGCCGTGCCGAAAGGGGAGGAGCCCGTGGCCTACCTATCCTTCAACCGCAACGGCTACAGCACCTACTGCCGGGTGTTCCGCGAGTACTGGGAGTGGGTGGCGAAGCGCAACTCCGAGCGGTTTGCCAACACCGTGCAGCACGGCAAAAACTACGATGCCAAGAACATGCTGCACGTTTTTCGGCTGCTGCAGATGGCCGAGGAAATTGCCCTGACCGGCCAGCTCCAGGTGCGGCGCCCCAACCGCGAGTTCCTGCTGGAAATCCGGCGGGGCGAGTTCGACTACGAACAGCTGGTAGCCGAGGCCGAACAACTTGTGGCCCGCGTGGAGGTGGCTTTTGCCGGGTCGGCCCTGCCCGCCGCCCCCGACCATGCCGCTGCCGAGGCCCTGTTGCGGCAGGTGCGCCACACCTTTTATGCGGAGAAGAAAGCGGCGGAATAGCTGCAGGCCATATATTGCCGCATGCAAAACGAAGAAACTTCGGTAGCCCAAGCCCGCGCCGCCCTGCTGGGCCTGGCCGTGGGCGACGCTCTTGGCGTACCCGTCGAGTTTCAGCCCCGCGCCGCCCGCCGGCAAGACCCCGTGACGGGCATGCGCGCCTTTGGCACCCATCACCAGCCCGCCGGCACCTGGTCCGACGACTCGTCCCTCACCTTCTGTCTGGCTGAAACGCTGGCCCGCCCGGGCGGCCGAACCGGCGAGCCGAATTTGGGGGATTTTGCTCGCCGCAGCATCAACTGGCTGAACCTAGCTTACTGGACGGCGACGGCCGAGACTTTCGACGTAGGCAATGCCACCCGAATAGCCATTAATCGTCTCGAACGCGGCACCGCGCCAAAACAGGCAGGGCCAAATTCGGAAAACGATAATGGTAACGGCGCGCTGATGCGCATTTTACCGTTGGCTTTTCACGACACCTGGCGGGCTGAAAAGCTAGACCTCGATGCCGCGTTCTCGCTGACCGAGGCCGTGGCCAATGTCACGCACGGCCACCCGCGCTCCACGCTGGGCTGTTTTCTGTACCTGCTGGTTGCCCGTGGCCTGCTGGCCGGCCTCTCGCCAACTGAAGCTTATGCTCAGATGCGCGAATTGGCTAACCCCTGGCTGGAAAACGGCAGTATTCCGGCCGTGGTGGAAGACAAGTATTATCGCTGGTGGGTGCTTTCAGGGGAAATTATTAATCAGCCCGAAGACCAGATTTCCTCCTCCGGCTACGTGGTGCATACTCTTGAAGCGGCCTTGTGGTGCCTGCTGAAGCACGATAGCTACGCTGCGACGGTGCTGGCCGCCGTGAACCTGGGCGACGATACCGATACCACCGGGGCCGTGGCCGGCGGGCTGGCTGGGCTGGCGTATGGCGAAGCGGGCATTCCGGCCGAGTGGCTGGCCGTGCTCGCCCGGCGGGCCGATATCGAAAATCTGGCCCGGCGGCTGGTGGGGGAGTAGGCGGTTTCGCAACTTTCTGCTACCTTCTGCCATGAATACGACTCCCACCCCCCGTCCGCTGCCCAACTCGTATTGGGCCACCCCCCAACTGCTCGCCTCGGAATACCCCGGTGCCCGCCAGCCCGCTGAAGCCGCCCATCGGCTCGACCTGCTGCTGGATGCCGGTATCCGCGATTTCTACGACCTCACCGCCGCCGATGAGCCCCTGGAGCCTTACGAGGACCTCCTGCGCCAGCGCGCCGCTCACCTGGCCCTGCCCGCCGAGAGCGTGCGCTACCGTCGATTCCCAATTACCGATGCCGGCCTGCCCACACCCCACCGCCTCACCGATATCCTGGCTGCGCTCGAAGACAGCTCGGCCGCCGGCCGCCGCGCCGTGGTGCACTGCTGGGGCGGCGTGGGCCGCACGGGCACCGTGGTGGGCTGCCACCTGCAGCAGCACCTGGGCCTGAGCGGCGAAGAAGCCCTGGCCCGCATCGATGAAGAGTGGCAAACCGTCGAGAAAGTCGGCCGCGTTGCCAAGTCGCCCGAAACCAGCGAGCAGGCCGAGTTCGTGCGCAATTTCAAGCCTGTAGCCGCTCTGCTGCCCTCGTAGAGCGGCCGGGGAGGCTGAGGCCGGCGCTACTGGGCCGGCACCAGCTTCACCCCGCTGTACACGCCGGCATTGTCGAGGGCCGGCACCGGCTCAATGTTGATACGCTTGTCGTAGCGGCTCACGTTGGCCAGTTTCAGCAGGGTGTTCAGGTCGGGGGTGTGGCCGCTTTTGGTTTTGAGGAAGTAGCTGTTGACGTGCAGCGTAGCGGGGTCGTAGCTGACTTCCAGCGCCGTGGTATCGCGCCAGTAGGTGTAATTGACCTCGGTACGGCCGCCTTCGGTTTGGCGCGGGGTGCGGTCGTGGTCGGGGCGGATGGACTGGCTCACCAAAGGCTGGGCAATCTGGTCGGCATTGAGGCCCAGCAGGGCGGGTACGTCGAAGGCGCGGGCCACTGGCTTGGGTCCCACGGTGGGCTCGTCGGTGGAGGGACGCTCGGTGCTGGCACAGCTCAGCAGCAGCGCAAGGGGGAAGAGGGCGGCGTAACGCATCGGATTCGAATTTGGTTGAAATCCCTGATACGGCGAAAGCGTTGCAATCGTCGTAAACAGCCCCGGATTCTCCCGCCACTGATGGTTCCCGGCCGGCGCGGGCCGCTGCTCATTTACCTGATATTTCGCTCATGCCCACGCTTCCAGCCGCTTCCAGTACCCCACTCACCTTCAATACCGACGAGCGACTGCGCTGGGTCGAGCGGATAGCCCGGCTCATGGACAGTCAGTTCCAACTACCGGGCACCCGTTTCCGCTTCGGCCTCGACCCGCTGCTGGGGCTGCTGCCCATTGTCGGCGATTTTTCCACCACGGCCGTATCGGTGGCCCTGCTCCTCACCATGTTGCGGCACGGAGCCAGCGGCGCGGTGGTGGTGCGCATGGCCCTTAATATTCTGATTGATACCGTGGTTGGCGGCATCCCGATTCTGGGCAACGTCTTCGATTTCGCCTACAAAAGCAACGAGCGGAACGTGGCCCTGCTGCGGCGCCACTACGCCGAGGGCCGCTACCCGGGCCGCGGCCGGGGCTTGGTGCTGCTGTTGCTGCTGGGGTTTGTGGTGGTAGCCAGCCTGGTGGGCTGGGGCAGCGTGGCCCTGATAAGCTGGATTTGGCATTGGTTCTCCACTCACCCATCGGCCGGCTGGTAATCTTGCTATTGGTTGACCAGCTTTTTCTTCGACGGGATAATGGGTCGGGATGCGGCCTCGGCGGTGCCCTCAACCTAATATGACGGGCTGCTTCGCGCCAAGCTGGGATTTACCACCAAGGCCAGCAGCCGGTACGTTATCCGGCCGGCTACTTCGCGGGCGGCTGGTTTTTGTTGATGTACGCCAACCGGCCATCGATAAACAAGGTGTGAAAATACACCACCGCAATGGCAAATAGCACCGAAAACAAGCTCAGTAGGGCATTATAATAGGCCGGAGCTAGCAGCGAAAAACGGATGAAAACCGTGACAAGCACGAAGGCCGAATAGCGAAAAATATCGGGGTAGTGCAGCGTGTAGCGAAACGCGACGAGCATCAGCAATAGGTCGGCAAAAATGAGCATCAGGTAGAACCGGTCAACCGACTGTACCCAGACGCCGCTGCGCAGCACATGCCACAGGTCGTGGCCGGCGAGCACGAGTAGCGTGCCCAGCACCAGCAGCGCAATAAACTGCTTCAGCACCACGAATTCCTGCCGGTCGCCCTCCTCCGTGATGGCGCGGTGCCGTTGCACGCCGTAGTAGACGGAGAGTAGTAGAAACACCAACAGCGCGCCCACGCCGTCCGACACCATTTTGTACACCGATTCGAGTTGGCTCTGCAGCGGCAGCTGAAACTGGTAGTGCGAAAACTCCTTGAATGACGAACGCAGCAATACCAGGCTCAAAATCTCAATCTGCTTGCCAATAGAGTTGGCGATAGATTGTGGAATTACGAACACCAAGCTTACCATTTCGAAAAACAGCAGCAGCGTAAATGATATTTCCACTGCCTGTAGAAAATGCAGCCGGCCCAGCAAGCCGCCCTCCGGCAGCCAACCGAGGTAGTTGGCCAGGGCCACCCCCATGCATAAGACAAAAACGCTGACCAGCACCCCGCTCAGGAAGTGATTGGTGCGGCGACTCTCCCAGAAGATGTGCAAAGGGTGATAAATCTGCTGTACAACTTCTAAAAGCTTCATAGTGAGGAGTAATTGCCTCCTCATAAGTGCCAGGCTGGCGTGATTGTTCAGCCTTTGGCTGCGTGAAGAAGCTGCTTGCTTCGGGCCTGGGGGGCAATTGTAATTCTCGCCAGGTGGCGCTGCAACGTCAACTGCTCCGACGACGTGGGGCCACCGCCCGGCCAGCAGCGCGAGGAAATGCGAGTGGCGCGGGCAGCGGACCAAGCAGCAAATTTTCGGCCTTCGTCACAGCGACTTCAAAAACGCCAGCAGCTTGGTGCGGTCAGCGGTGCTCATCCGGCCCACGGCGTCGGCCGACGCCCGGGCTTCGCCGCCGTGCCACAGAATGGCTTCGGTAAGTGAGCGGGCGCGGCCGTCGTGTAGAAAGGTGCTGTGCCCGTTCACCACCTCGCTCAGCCCGATGCCCCAGAGCGGCGGCGTGCGCCACTCGCTGCCGCCGGCCCGAAAGTCGGGGCGGTTATCGGCCAGGCCGGCACCCATATCGTGCAGCAGTAGGTCGGTGTAGGGATAGATGGTTTGGCTGGCCATTTCGGCGGGCAGGCCGGGGGCCGGGCTGGTGCTCAGGCGCGGCACGTGGCAGCTGGCGCACCTGGCGCTGATGAACAGAGCCTTGCCGGCGCGCACTTGGTCGTTGTTCACGTCGCGGCGGGCGGGCACGCCCAGGGTCTGCAAGTAGAAGGTGGCGTTGGTCAGCTCCGTATCGGCCACGTCGGCCGGGGCGCTGCCGGGCGGCTGGTTGCCGGCCTGGCTCTGGCCGGCCGCGGGCTCCAGCGGAAACAGGCTGGTGGTGATGCCCATGTCGCCGTTGTAGGCGGCGGCGGTTTGCTGGCGCAGGCTGGGCTGGTTGGCTTTCCAGCCGAAGCGCCCGAGGCGCGGGGCCTGGGCGGCCACATCCCACACGTAATTGGGCCGGCCCGAAATGCCGTCGCCGTTGGCGTCGTTTTCATCGGCCAGGGCCACGATGTCAGCCTCTCGCACGGCTTCGAGCAGCCCCAGCCCGAACACCGGCGGGGCCACCCGCGGCGAGAGCAGCAGGTCGGCCGGCACGGGCAGGTAGGGTGCGTCGATGCCATACGTGGGCTGCCGCAAGGCCACGGTCAGGCCATCGACCAGCGTGCGCAGCTGCTCGACGTACTGGATGCTGAACTGGCCCTCGGGGGCGGTACCCACGATGGCGCGGTTTTGCAGCTGGTCGCCGAAACCGGGCGCGGGCCGGGGGCCGCCGTGCGCATCCTGGCCGGGCAGGCTCAGGCGAAATAGCATCTGCACCGGGTCGGAGGGCGTGAGCGGGGCCGTGCCCCGGCCGTCGCGCACGTGGCAGGCCGTGCAGTTGCCGTTGATGAATAGCGGCCCCAGCCCGTCGGCCGTCACAAAGCGCCGCTCAAACGCCGCGTCGCCGGCCAGATGCTGCGCCCCCGAGGCCCCGCGCAGGTTGGGCGCGGGCAGCGAGTAGGCATTGCTGCCCGAGCTAAATACCGTGGCCGCGCCGCCGGCATTTACGTCATCGGCTCCGGCCGGCACCACCTCATCGGCCTCATTTTTCGAGCAGCTCATCAGCGAAACGGCCACCGCCAGCGCCAGCAGGCCAAAACGCGCACGAGAAGGAAAAAGAGTCATTAGTAACAAACGTAAATTGGCCGGAAGGCCAAGGGGTTAACAAAGCAGAATCTATCCGAACAGGTAAAAAAAGAACGGTCATGCTGAGCGAAGTCGAAGCATCTCTACCGCTTCGTTGGACGACTCATACGAAGCGGCAGAGATGCTTCGAC
>JANXMN010000404.1 GCA_025354605.1 Hymenobacter sp.
CTTCCATTTCATTTTGTGACAAAGGCTCAGCGTGCAGAGGTTTAGGTGGGCAGGCGAACGAAAACAGATTTATGCCCAAAAATCAGGTTCTTTGTAGCTTCCGGGTCGAAAGCTGCTGAGGTAGCAGCCTTGCCCGGGCCGAGCTCATGCGAAATACGGTTATCCTGATTGTTGCTTTCCTGCGAATGACCGGCTCGCTGGCCGCCCAGCCAGCCGCGCCGCACACGGCGGTGCCCGCCGCCTTCGATGTGGCCGGCCTGCACCTGGTGCTCACCGACGAGGCCCGGCAACTGGTGCAGCAGAAGGCCGATGGCCTGCGCCGCCATCAGCCCTCATTTCAGGCGCGCGTCGATTTGGCCGATGCGGCCTTTCCCATCATCGACCGGGTGCTGCGGGAAGGAGGCGTGCCGCTGGATTTCCGCTACCTGGCCCTGCAGGAAAGTGCCTTGCAGGGCGACGCCCGCAGCATTCACGAGGCCGTGGGCTACTGGCAGCTCAAGCAGGAAACCGCCCAGGGCCTGGGCCTGGCCGTGAACGCGGCCGTGGATGAGCGCCAGCACCTCGCGGCCAGCACCCGCGCCGCCGCCCGCTACCTGCTGCGCAACAACGCCATCCTGCACAACTGGCTGAATGCCCTGCTGAGCTACAACCTGGGCCTGGGCGGCGTGAAGCCCTACACCCTACCCACTGACCCCGATGCCACCCAGCTGACCATCACGGAGGCCACTTCGCCCTACGTGCTGATGTTTCTGGCCCAGAAGCTGGCCTTCGAGCCCTACTGCGGCCAGAACCCCAGCCCGGCGTTGCGGCTCCAGGAGTTTCCGGCCGTGGCGGGCCAGTCGCTCTACAGCCAGGCGCTGGCCCTGCACGTCGATTCGGCCGCGCTGGCGGCCCACAACCCCTGGCTGCTGGCCCCAGTCGTGCCCGCCGACAAGCCTTACACGCTCATCGTGCCGGTGGGCGACATCACCCAGGCCGCCGGCATGATTGCCAACCAGCGCCTGCAAACCCAGGGCGAGCTGCTGAGCCAGCCCGAGGTAGCCACCAATGTGGCCGAGGTGCGCATCAACAACCTGCGCGCCCTCATTGCCCTGCCCGGCGAAACCTTGCAGGACGTGGCCCGGCGCGGCAACCAGCGCCCGCGCGACTTCTTCAGGCACAACGAGCTGGGGGCGTTCGATAAGGCCATTCCCGGCCGTCCGTACTTCCTCGAAGCCAAGCGCGACGAGGGGGACGTGGAATACCACGTGCTACAGCCCGGCGAAAGCCTGTTCGACGTGGCCCAGAAATACGGCATGCGCCAGCACGCTCTCTATGCCAAAAACCGCCTGCTGCGCACCGACGACCTGCGCCCCGGCCGGGTGCTCTGGCTCCGGCATGTGCGCCCCCGCGAAGTGGCCCCCGAGTACCGCGACCTGCCCGAAAGCGCCGGCCTGGAACGCCGCCCCAGCCCCGCCGCCAACCCCGACGAGCTGCTGGAACAAGCCAATGCCCTCGAGGCCCTGCCCCGCGAGCAGGCCACCGAAACCGGCCGCGTGAAAATGAAGGTGAAAATCAAAAACGCCGACGGCAGCCAAACCAAGCGCGTTATCACCACGGAAGCGGCCCCGGCCCGGGCCGCCGCGCCCGCCACTACCGCTCCGGCCGCCGCCGAAGCGGCCGACGGCTGGGGCGAAACCCTGGCCACGGCCCAGGCCAGCACCACCGCTTCCACGCCCGCTCCCCGGCGCGCCCTGGCCGTCCCGCCGGCCGCCTACCAGCCCGCAGCTACTCCGGCCACTGCAGCTGCTAAAACCGAGGAAGCAGCGACGCGGAATCCTGAGCTTGCTGCTGCTACCGCTCCCGCGCCCATGCCTGCGCCGGCCGCACCAACGGCGTCAAACCGGGCGCAGCTGCCGCCGCCGGCTCCCGCCCCGGCCCCCGCGCCGCTGGCCGACGAGCCCACCACCGCCGAAACCCCGCTGACCCCGGTGCCCACCGCGCCGATTGACAAGGCCCCGGTAGCGGCACCGGTGCCGGCTGAAGCAGCCGTTGCCGCGCCGGCCGCTGCGACAGCCCCGGTAGCGGTTCCGACCCCAACCGCCGCCGCTACACCGGCTGCGCGTGAAGCTGCTGAAGCAGCAGTCGCCGCGCCGGCTTCGCGCCCGGCCCCCGCGCCAGCTACCCCGGCCGCACCTGCTATTGTGTACCGGCCAGTTCCGGCCGCAGTCGAAAAACCGGTTTCGGAAGCGGCATCAGCGGCAATGAGTGTGGCCGTTGTCGCGGCGGCTACGCCAGTTCCGGCCGCTGCCACTCCGCCCGTGGCCCCGCTCGAAACCTACCACCGCGTGGAGCCCGGCGAAACCGTGTTTGCCGTGAGCCGCCGCTTCCACGTGTCGGCCGCCACGCTCATTGCCATCAACCAGATGGAAGCGCCCTACAAGCTGGTGGCCGGCCAAATGCTGTTGCTCAAGCCCACCAGCGAGGTGGGCGCGGCCCTCAAGCCCAGGCCCGCGCGCCCCGTGCCCACGCTCCCGCGTAATCCGGCCGACCTCACGCCGCCCACCCACACCGTGGAGCCGGGCGAAACCCTCTACAGCATCTCGGTGCTCTACCACACCAAAGTAGCCGAGCTGCAAACCCTCAACGGCCGCGCCGCGGCCGATACCGGGGTGAAAATAGGGGAGGTGCTGCAGCTGCCGGCGGGCAGTAAGTAGGAGCCGGCCATGGGTTAAGGCATTGATGCCGGGCCTGAATTATCGAAGTAGGTTAGAGTGGTTCCTAAGAATTATTTATTGTTTTCGGTTCGCTATAGTTTAGTGATACTTACTTTTGAATTGCTCGAAGGGTGAGTTGATATGGGCGCTTTGAGCTTGTAAATCAGAATGCTTACCAGTACTTTTATTAGTAACCTTTCACCCTTTCCATAATGAAGCTTCCCCTGCTGCTGCTGCTCCTGTTTTCGGGAGCGACTCAAATGCTGGCCCAGACCATCACCAGCTTTGCGCCTGCCCAAAATGCGTTGGCAACTCCACGCAATGCAGCTGCTACTGTTACGCTTTCAGCGCCCCCCGGCCCAGGGGCCGCCTCGGCATTAAGGGTTTTCAGCAGCCAATCGGGCGGTAAAAAAAGTGGGACTGTTACGGTTACGGGCAATACCATCAATTTTGCTTCGACCAGTCTCTTCATGCCGGGCGAAACCGTGATGGCTACCTTGACCAATGGTGCCAGCGCGCGCCAGGTATGGCAATTCACGACGGCCGTCAGCACAAGCTCGGCCACCTTTGTCGGCGGTAGCAACGTAGCAGCCGATACGCGCCCGCAGCAAATAGAAACCGGCGACTTGGATGGCGATGGTGACCTGGATTTTGTGACGGCCAACCAGGGCGCCGGGGGAGTTACCGTACGCCTGAACGATGGTACCGGAGACTTCTCTGCCGGAAGCTCCGTTGCGATGAATAATGGCTCCAACTGCGTACGACTGGGCGACTTGGATGGCGACGGCGACCTGGATATTGTATCCGTTGTATATACCACCGTGACGGTGGCTCTCAATAACGGGCGCGGGGTGTTTTCCGGACTCACTACCTGGAGTGTAGGGCAAAGCGGCAACAGCTACGCCAGCTACGTGCTGGCCCTGGGCGACCTCGACGGCGACGGCGACCTCGACCTGGTGGCACCTGGTTTGGGCAGCAGTGGCGATTTTGTCACCATTGGCTTCAACGACGGAAGTGGTGGGTTCGGAACCAGAACCAATCTGGCCATCGGCTTGCTTGATAGCTTTTACTTACTGGCGCTAGGCGATATCGACCGGGACGGTGATTTGGACCTTTGGTTGAATAATGGCGTGATGCGCAATAATGGCAGTGGCGCGTTTTCGCCTTTCCAAACCCTTATTACCACCAACAGAACGCTGGCAAAGGTTCAATTAGGAGACCTTAATGGCGATGGTACTTTAGATGCTGTATATAGCGAGGGAGCGTATTCCGGCCCTTTTTTCGTTACATCTTACTTTAATAATGGCGCTGGTGGATTTAGTATCGGTCAGCGGGAGAGCGTGCAAGGAAATGGAATGCGCCTGAGTGACCTCAATGGTGATGGCAGCCTGGATTTAGCCGTTGGTGGTCCGACATTGCAGGGGAGTCCAACACAAGCAGTGAGCATCTGGACAAACAACGGCTCAGGAACCTTCAGCCGGGGCCTGGATGTGCCAACCCCTGGGCCTGCGTGGGACGTGGCATTGGGTGACGTAGACCAGGATGGTGACCTGGACCTCTTGGCTGCTACCATTGTGCCCGGCATGCCAAACGGAACCATAAACTCCGTGGCCGTACGATTGAATGGTAACCGCGTTACTGCTTCAAAGCCCAAAGCCGAACCGCTGGGCTTTCACGTTTGGCCGAATCCTACGCAGCAAAATCAGGTGTGGCACGTGGTGCTGTCAGCCCCTGGCCCAGCGACAGGCCGCCTGTCCAACGTGCTGGGGAAGCAAATCCAGCAATTATCGTTCAGGGATGAGGCCAGCTTTTCTACGGCCGGGTTGCCTGCCGGGGTGTATCTGCTCACGGTACGTGCCGAAGGCCGCCTCCCCATAACGCAACGCATAGTGGTGGAATAAGCGTGAAAAACGCAGCACTCAGGGAATCAGGCGGCAGGGAAAACGGTTTTGGCAGGCCCTCAAATCGGGGGTATCTTTGGTAAAACCTGTTCGCCCAGTTATCAATTGCTTATTGTTAATTGATAATTGTTAACTGAAAAAAGATGCCCGTTTTCTCGCACCTCCACAGCCACACCCAATACTCGCTGCTCGACGGCCAGGCCAGCATCGCGGCCCTGATGAAGAAGGCGCAGAAGGACGGCATGCCCGCCGTGGCCCTCACCGACCACGGCAACATGTTCGGGGCGTTCAACTTCGTGGCCGAGGCCAACAAGTACAACGTGAAGCCCATCGTGGGCTGCGAGTTCTACCTAGTGGAAGACCGCCACAAAAAAGCCTTTAGCCGCGAGAAAGGGGAGCGCGACACCCGCCACCACCAACTGCTGCTGGCCAAGGACCAGGCCGGCTACCACAACCTGAGCAAGCTCTGCTCGATGAGCTTTATCGAGGGCGTGTACTCCAAGTTTCCGCGCATCGACCGGGAGCTTTTGGTGAAGTACCACGAGGGCCTGATTGCCACCAGCTGCTGCATCGGGGCCGAGATTCCGCAAACCATTCTGTTCCGCTCCGAGGCCGAGGCCGAAGAAAAGCTGAAGTGGTGGCTCGACCTATTCGGCGACGACTACTACATCGAAATCCAGCGCCACGGCCTGATGGATTTCGACGGCACCGGCAAAAGCCAGGAAGACGTGAACCAGGTGCTGCTCGGCTTGGCGCGGAAGTATAACGTCAAGGTTATTTGCACCAACGACTCGCATTATGTCGACCAAACGGATTACGCCGCCCACGACCTGCTGCTGTGCGTGAATACCGGCGAGGAGCACAGCATCCCGGTGGGCGACATGCGCACCAACTACTACACCCTGATGACCAGCGGGGGCGAGGTGAAGTACGACCTGCTCGACAACCTGCGCCGCGACCACTCGCGCGACGAGCGCGCCCAGAAGCAGCTGCGCCGCATCGACGAGGAGCTGCAGAAGCCCAAGCCGCACACCCGCTTCGGCTTCGCCAACGACCAGTTCTTCTTCAAGACCCAGGCCCAGATGAACGAGCTGTTCATCGACGTGCCCGAGAGCATCGACAACACCAACGAGATTGTCGACAAAATCACGCCCCCGAAGCTGGCCCGCGACATTCTGTTGCCCAACTTCCCCATTCCCGCGCCCTTCGCCAACGCCGACGAATTCCTGCGCGAGCTCACCTACGTGGGTGCCTTCGGGCCGAGCGCCGGCAACGGCACCGTG
>JANXMN010000587.1 GCA_025354605.1 Hymenobacter sp.
ACACGGTGGCTTTCCGGCTGCGCGGCGGCCAGCTGGGCAAGTATTCGGCGTTTCCGGAGCTGGAAGGCTTCAAGAAAACCGGCAAAACCAGCACCACTACCACGCGCATCGTGCGGGGCCGCCGGTTCGCCGACCTCACCATCACGCAGAAATACGTGCCCTACGGCGAGGGCGACATTGTTATCAAGCCCTTCCAGCTGACGGTGAACGGGGTGGTGTTGCGTGCCCCGGGCAGCACCGTGCGCGTGCTGCCGGCCCCGCTGCTCAACCCCGGCACCATTACCCGGCCGGCCAACCCCACGGCCCCGCTACAGGCCGTGGCCGACCTCGACAAGATGTTTGGCAAGCCCAAGCCGGCGCTGTACCAGGACGTACCCGACCACGCTTTCCTGGCCGTAGTGGCCGACCGGCCGCGCGTGTACCAGGGCCAGGGCGTGCGCGTGGGGCTCTATTTCTACCTCAAGCCCGAAGACCAGGCCCTGCTTTCGTTTCATGATTTCGACGACCAGCTGCCGCCGCTGCTGCACGAGCTGCACCAGCCCACGGCCTGGCAGGAGCCCGGCCCCGAGCCCAGCGTAACCCCCGACACCGTGCGCCACTTGGGCGAAAAATACCTGCGCTTCCGGCTGGCTGAAAACCTGTATTACCCACTCACGGCCCGGCCCCTGCGCTTCCCGCCCCTGGCCCTGACGATGGTGAAGTTTAAGCTGCTGAAGAAGCCCGAAACGGGCCAGGACAACCGCCTGGCCGGCTATAAAACCTTTGCCGCGCCGGGCCTGGCGGTGCAGGTGCTGCCGCTGCCGGCGGCCGGCGGCGGGGCCGTGGGCAGCTTCCGCCGAGTGGAGGCCCTGAGCACCCCGCACCCACGGGTGGGCGAGTCGTTCACGCTGGCGTTTGGCGTGCAGGGGCAGGGCAACCTGGCGGCGGTGCTGCCCCCCACCTTGGCCGCGCGCGCCGACCTCGACGTGTACGGCCCCGAAGCGCGCGAAGAGCCGGCGCCGGGCGGGGGGCGCAAGCTGTTCCGCTACCGGCTGGTAGCGCGACGGGCCGGCACGCTGCCTCTCGACAGCCTCTTGCAATTGGTGGTGTTTAACCCGGCTACGGCCCGCTACGACACGCTGCGGCCCAGCCTGCGCCCGCTGGTGCGCGGGGCCAGCCTGGCCACTGCTCCCCTGCCCAAGCCCGCCGACGACCCGTTCTACGGCCCCGCCCTGGCTGGGGCCGACGCCACCCTGCAACCCCTCGACGTGTACGCCAACGTGCGCCGCTACGCCGACTGGCTGCTGGTGGCGCTGGCCGCCGTAGCCGGCTTCGGCTGGTGGCGGGCCAGCCGCCGGGTGTAGTTTTGTTAATGATTAACCACTGATTTCATGTCTAACACTTTCGGCTCCCTCTTTCGCATCACCACGTTTGGCGAGTCGCACGGGGCGGGCATTGGCGTGATTATCGACGGCTGCCCGGCCGGCGTGGCCGTGGAGGCCGCCCACATTCAGGCGGCGCTCGACCGGCGGCGGCCCGGCCAATCAGACCTCACGACCCCGCGCAAGGAAGCCGATACCGTGCACATTCAGTCGGGCCTGTTTGAGGGCCTGACGACCGGCACGCCCATCAGCCTGTTTATTCCTAATGCCGACCAGCGCTCCGACGACTACTCGCACATTGCCCACGCCTACCGCGCCAGCCATGCCGACTACACCTACGACGTGAAGTACGGCCGACGCGACTACCGCGGCGGCGGCCGCAGCTCGGCCCGCGAAACGGCCGCCCGCGTGGCCGCCGGGGCCGTGGCCATGCAGCTGCTGGCGCATTTCGGGGTGGAAATCGTGGCCTACATCTCGGCCGTGGGCGAGGTGGAAGTGCCGGTGAGCTACGAGGAGTTGGATTTCGGCCTCATCGACAGCAACCTTGTGCGCTGCCCGCATCCCGAAACGGCCGCCCGCATGGAGGCCCGCATCCGGACCGCACAGGCGGCGCACGACACCGTGGGCGGCGTGATTACCGGGGTTGCGCGGCACGTGCCAGCCGGCCTGGGCGAGCCGGTGTTCGACAAGCTGCCAGCGGTGCTGGGCCACGCGCTGCTCAGCATCAATGCAGTGAAAGGCTTTGAGTTCGGCTCGGGTTTCGAAGGGACAAAATTGCCCGGCTCGGTGCACAACGACGAGTTTTATACCGACGAGGCCGGGGCCGTGCGCACCCGCACCAACCACAGCGGTGGCAGCCAGGGCGGCATCAGCAACGGGCAGGATATTTACTTCCGCGTCGCCTTCAAGCCGGTGGCCACGCTGCTGCAGCCCCAGCAAACCATCAACGACCAGGGCGAAGCCATCACGCTGGTGGGCCGGGGCCGCCACGACCCCTGCGTGCTGCCCCGCGCCGTGCCCATCGTGGAAGCCATGACCCAGCTGGTGCTGGCCGACTTACTGCTGCGCGCACGGGCCAACCAGCTATAAACGTAGGCACCTAACGGCTCAGCACCACAAACTCTACCCGCCGGTTGCGGGCTTTGTCGGCTTCGGTATCGTTGGGGGCCACGGGCTGGCTACCCCCGTAGCCCCGGGTGCTGAGCCGGCCGGGAGCAATGCGCTGCCGGACCAGGTAATCGCGCACGGCCACGGCCCGCTGCTCGCTGAGTACCTGATTGGGCTTGGGGTCCTTGTCATCGCCGGTGTTGTCGGTGTGGCCGTCGAGGCGCAGCTGCAGACCGGGATGCTCGGCCAGGGTCTGAGCCAGGCGGTTGAGCTCGGGAAAAGAAGCGGGCAGCAGCTCGGGCTTGCCCCGCACGAAAAACAGGTTATTGAGCGTGATTTTCTCTTCGGTGGCGACGGGCATTGGCACCGTTGATTTGAGCTGACCGGGCACGGCGGCCGACGGCGGGGCCGTTTTTAGCGCCACCCGGGCGGCGGCCAGCGCGGCCGTGGGCTCGGTCAGGGGCAGCAGGTACAGGTCGCGGGTTACTTCGCCGTAGCGGGTGGTATCGGTCAGGTCGAGGTTGTCGGAGGCAGCCAGGTAGCCGGCGGCTTCGGCCCGGAAACCGTACTGGCGGCCGGCGGGCAGGGCTATTTCATAGGTACCGCCCCCGCCCAGGCGCAGGCGGCCGGCCTCTTGCCCGGCGGGTAGCTGCTCGTAGCGCAGCTCGGCGTTGGCCAGCGGCTGGCTGCTGCGGGCATCCAGCACCCGGCCGCGCACCAGCAGGGAGGGCGCGGGCCGCAGGGCTTTGGGCAGCAGGAGCCGGTAAATGTCGCTGTCGTAGGCCCCCGTGCCCGGTTCCTGCGAACTCAGGTAGGCGTATTCGCCGGAAGCCGGCAGCGAGAAATAGCTTTCAAAGCGCGGGGTGTTCACCCCGGGGCCAAGGTTCAGGGGCTCGCTCCACTTCGTCCAGGAGTCGTCGAGGCGGGTGCTCACGAAAATATCCGAGCTGCCATAGCCAGGGTGCCCATCCGAGCTGAAATAGAGCGTCTTGCCATCAGGCGCCAGAAACGGGGCCAGCTCACTGCCGGGGGTATTGATGGTGGGCCCCAGGGGGCGCAGGGGAGGCCAGCTGCCGTCGGGCCGCCGCAGGCTTACGTAGAGGTCGTCGTTGCGAAGCGTCTTTTTGGTGTCGGCCGACACCAGCGCCACCGTGCCGCTGGCATCGATGAAGCGGTACATGGCTTCGCCATCGCCGGGCAGGTTGAGCTCCTTCGTGAACGTCTGGGGCACCGACCACCCGCCGTTGGCCTGCCGCGTGCTCTGCGACACCCCGTCGAAATCGATTCGGCGGCCGGCGGCGTCGTACTGGCCGGTAACGAGCAGGGACTGCCCGTCGGGCGCGGTGTGCACGATGACGTTATTGCCGGACGAATTAATGGGTTCGCCCAGGCTGCGGGCCGCTCCCCATTGCCCGGCGGCGTCGCGCTCGGCCACGAAAATATCCTGGTTGCTCTCGCTGGCCACGGCCGGGTTGCCCAGCGAGCGCACGAAGTACAGCCAGCGCCCATCGGCCGAAACCCGCGGCACGGCCTCCTCCTGCGGCGTACTGATACTGCCCGCCAGCCGCTCGCGGCGCAGGCTGCGGGGTACGCCGGGGGCCAGCCGGATGCGCGAATAGTGCCGCAGCAGCAGCTGGCTAAACCAGGCTTCGGCTCCCGGCCCTTCCAGGTACAGCCCAATGTCGTGGCTTGGGCCGGGCCATTCCTCGGCGGCCTGGTCCTGGCCCACGGCCTGGTTGTCGAGATAAAAATGAATTCGGCGGCCCTCCCGGCTCACGCGCAGGGTATGCGTAGCGGCCGCATCGAACCCGGCCGGGGCCGGCACCGTGAACTGGGTTTTCCATTTATCGTGGTGCAGCCACAGCAGCGTAAGCTGCGGCTTGCCCCCATCGGCCTCCAGCCGCAGGATGTGGAGGTCGTCGGGCAGCCGGCTGCCCTGGCTGGTCTGGTAGCCCCACAGCAGACCAGCCTGGCCCCGTACCCGCAGCGTTAGCTCCAGGGAATAGTCCTGGGCGTCGTTGAGCGTAAAAATTTTGGTTTCGATGGTGTTGCCGCCCGAATCGCCGCCCAGGTAGCGCATGTGGTAGCCTTCGTCGGTGCGCTCGCACAGCCGTTTATAAGTTTGTTCGACGGGCCAGTTGCCCCCCGCCGTCCGGAACGTCTCGCGTAGCAGCGTATCGGGCGGCAATTGCTGGGCGGCGGCTGGGGCCAGCAGCGAGGCAGTCAGGGCCGGTACCAGAACAAATAAGCGGAGCAAGGGCAATAAAACACGCATGGCGAAGGGGTTAAGCATTTTTTCAATGAGCTTTGGGCGTCAGGCTCGCTCAATTGGGTCAATCGGCCGAAGCCGGCTGCCGCAGCTGGTACACGTAAGCGCCCAGCAGTAACAGAATGCCCAGCGGCCCGAAAATCGGCCATTCCTGGCCGGTCTGGTAGTCGAGCCAGTCGATGTAGCCCCGGCTGGCGGCAAAAAGCAGTATCAGCCCCAGCGCAGCGGCCCGGTCGGCGGGCCGCCGGAAATCGGGCAGCAGCACCAGGGCCGCGCAGGCGGCGGCAAACCACCCCACCAGCAGCAGCGAAACCCAGGCGTAGAGCCGCAGCGGCCACAGCAGCCGCGGCTGCGGCGGGTAGTGCGGGGCCGTGGCGGGCGCGGCCCAGGCCTGGTAGCTGCGCACCACGGCCACCGGACGTGCGCCGAAGGGAAAGGTGAGGGAATGCCCGCGCACGCCCACCCAGGCCGCGTACACGCTATCAGGGCTGAAGCCGCCGGGGTAGCGCAGGGTGTCGTAGAGCAGCGGTGCCACCTGGCCGGGTGGCACGTCGGTTTGCAGCAGGTCGGCGCGCAGGGCCACGTGGTGGGCCAAGTTGAAGCCGTAGCGCAGCGTGGGCGCGAAGCCCGTGGGGGCCAGCTGCCGCCCCGCCCCCACCGGTCGAAACGTGACCCGGTACTGCAGCCACGACAGGCTGCCAAAATACGTGTCGTAGTGGTGGGCCGAGCGGGTTAGCCCAAGCCCGTCGAAAAATGCCGTGGTCAGCCACATGAAGACCATCAGGGCTAGCCCCCAGGGCAGGGTATTACGAAGCAGCGACATGGCGTCAGGCGTATTAGAGTTGGAAGAAGAGTTGGGCGGGCCACCGTGGCGGGGCAGCCAACGCGGCCCGCACCACGCCGAAGCTAGCGTTTCACAATCACGAATTCGACCCGTCGGTTTTGCGCCTTATGGGCCTCGGTGTCGTTGGGGGCTACTGGCCGGCTGCCGCCATAGCCCTGGGTACTAAGGCGGGCAGCGGCAATGCCGTGCTTCACCAAGTAGGCGCTGACGGCGGCTACCCGCTGCTCGCTCAGCACCTGATTGGGCTTCGGGTCTTTGGCGTCGCCGGTGTTATCGGTGTGGCCGTCGAGGCGGATTGCCAGCCCCGGATGCTCAGCCAGCGTCTGGACCAGGCGATTAAGCTCAGGGTAGGAAGCCGGCAGGAACTCGGCTTTGCCCCGCACGAAAAACAGGTTGTTGAGCACTACTCTCTCTTCGGCGGGCAGGGTTGGCGCGGGCACGGCTACCGCCCGCACCTGGCCCGGCCGCGCCGTCGCCGCGGCCACCCGCAAGGTGGGAGCGGCCCCACTCAGGGGTTCGATTGCTTCGCTAAGCGGCAGCAGCAATAGGTCCTGCGTGATTTCGCCGTAGCGGTCCAGGGCGCTCAAATCGAGGCTTTGGCTGGTGCCCAGGTAGCCGGGGGCCGTGGCCCGGAAACCAAACTGGCTGCCACCGGGCAGCACCAGCTCGTAGCGGGCATCGGCCAGGCTGGCGGTGGCAGTACCCGCCGCCACGCCGTCGGGCAGGCGCTCGTAGGCAATGGCCGCGCCGGGCACTGGCTGGCCGGTGCGGGCATCCAGCACCCGGCCCCGCACCAGGCGCGTGGGGCGCGGGGCCACGGCCGGCGGCAGCTTCACCCGGAACAAGTCTTCCAGCGGGGCGGGCCACTCGCGGGCGCAGAAATAGGCGTAATCACCGGCCGCATCGATGGCATAGCAGTTGTCGGCCCCGGGCCCGTTGAAGGCCGGACCGAGGTTGAGCGGCTCGCTCCATTTGGCCCAGGAGTCGTCCAGGCGGCGCGTCACGAACACGTCGGCGTCGCCGTAGCCGGGGTGGCCCGTCGAGCTGAAGTACAGCGTTTGACCATCCGGGGACAGAAAAGGGGCATTTTCCATGCCGGCGCTGTTCACCACGTCGCCCAGGTTGCGCGGGCGGCTCCACTGCCCGCGCCCGTCGCGGAAGGTTACGAACAGGTCGCCACCGTGGTCGGGCTGGTCCTTGTCGCCGGCCGCCAGCACGATGGTGTTGCCATCGGCCGCCAGGCTGAAATAGTAATAGCTGGGCCGGGCGGGCAGGCCCGGAATCACGACCGGTTCGGGGATGCCCCAGCTGCCATCGGCGCGGCGGTGGGCCAGCGAGCAGCCGCCCGAGCCCGCCGGCGAGCCATCGGGTTTGTAGTGGTTGAGGACGAGCAGGCTTTGCCCGTCGGGGGTGATGCCCATCGGGCAGCTGTAGCTGCCATTGTTGAGAGGTGCCCCCACATCGCGGGCCGCGCCCCAGCTGCCGTCGGGCTGGCGACGGCTCAGCCAGATGTCGCAGCGCTCGGGCTGGCCGGCCGACACTGGCGGCCGGTGCCCAAAGTACAGCTCCTGGCCATCGGGCGAAATCACGGGCGAGCCCTCGTTGACCGCCTCCGAATTCAGCTGCGGCCCCAGGCGCTCGCGCACCAGGCTGGCCGGCACGCCGGGCGCCCGCCGAATGCGGGAATAGTGCCAGGCCCGCAGCCGCCGGACCCGTAGCGTGGCCGGCGCGGCTTCTATCTGAAACCCCAGCAGGTTGCCCGGCAGGGGCTCGAAGGGATGGGAGAAAACCTCCTGGCCGTTGGCCAGATAGCGCACCGTGGCACCCTGCCGCACAATGCGCACGGTGTTCCAGTCGCCGTCGCGCAACGTGGGGGCGGCCACGCCACCGGGCGGGCATACCCACTGCCATTGGCCGGCCCGCCAGCGGCCCACGGCCAGCTTCTGGCCCGGCATCAGCCCCACGAGGTTGACGTTGTTGGCATCGGCAGCGCCCCACACCAGCCCGCCAGTGGTCGCCAGCAGGTCTACTTCCAGCACGAAATCCCGGTCGGTATTGAGATTCAGCGGGGTCCAGGTAAGGTGGCCGCCGGCCTGCCGGTTGTCGAGCCGGTACTCGCCGCCGGCCAGGCTCACGCGCCAGGTAGCGTCGTCGCCGGTGAACCAGCTGCGGCGGTTATCCTGAAAGGTTTCGTCCAGGGCTACGTCGGGCGGCAGGGCCGGCTGGACTGCTCCGCAAAAGCCAGTACCCCAGCAAGCAAATAGGCCCAGGAGAAAAATAATGGTACGCACGAGGGAAAATGAATAATTGCCGAAGCAGTTCAACAGGCCGAAATACTCCGCCTTCAGCGTTTCAGAATCACGAATTCGACGCGCCGGTTTTGGGCCTTATGGGCCTCGGTGTCGTTGGGAGCCACGGGCTGGCTGCCGCCATAGCCCCGGGTACTCAGCCGGGCGGGGTCGATGCGCTGGCCCACCAAGTAGGCCCGCACGGCGGCCACGCGCTGCTCGCTGAGCATCTGGTTGGGCTTGGGGTCTTTGGCGTCGCCGGTGTTGTCGGTGTGCCCATCAAGGCGGATGCGCAGGGTTGGATGCGCAGCCAGCGTTTGGGCCAAGCGGTTGAGCTCGGGGAAGGAAGCGGGCAGCAGCACGGGCTTGCCCTGCACGAAGAACATGTTATTGAGCGTGATTTTATCTTCCACCACGGTCGGTTGGGCCACGGGTTTGAGCTGGCCGGGTACGGTTGCCGCGGGGGGGCTCAGCTGCAGCTGGGCCAGGCGGCCGGGGGCAGCGGCCATGGGCTCGGCCAGCGGCAGCAGGTACAGGTCGCGCGTCATTTCGCGGTAGGTTGTGGTGGCGCTCAAGTCCAGGTTTTCGTTCACCGACAGGTAGCCGGGGGCGGTGGCCCGCAGGCCGTAGCGCAGCCCGGCGGGCAGCGTGGCGACAAACGCGCCCGCCGCCGCCGGCAGCACCACGCCCGCTTCGGTGCCGGCGGGCAGTTGCTCGTAGCGCACCTCGGCCGTGGTGATGGGCTGGCCGGTGGTGGCGTCGAGCACCCGGCCGCGCACCAGCAACGTGGCCTGCGGCCGCACGGCGGGCGGCACCGCGAGGCGGTATATATCGTCCTGGCGGCCATCGTTGGCGATGGTTGACAAGTAAGCATCCGTGCCAGCGGCCGAGGTCGAATAATACAGGTCATTCATCGGCGTATTCACGGCTGGCCCCAAGTTGAGGGGTTCGCTCCACCGGGTCCAGGAATCATCGAGCCGGGTGGTTATAAATACGTCGTAGCCGCCGTAGCCGGGCAAGCCGTCGGAGCTGAAGAACAGGGTCTTGCCATCGGGGGCTAGGAAAGGCGTCGTTTCGTTCTCCGCCGTGCGCAGGGGCGCGGGCAGGGCCACGGGTGGGGTCCAAGTGCCGTCGGGCTGGCGGCGGCAGTAGTAGAGGTCGGTGTTGGCCGGGTCGGCAGCGAGCACCGCCGACAGTAGCAGCACGGTGCCGCTGGCGTCGAGGCAGTAGTTGCGGTTGCGGGTGCCGAAGTCGGCGCGGGTGCCCATGTCGGCGGGTAGGGCTTCGGGCGAGGTCCAGGTGCCGTCGGCCCGGTGCTGGCTGCGCGAGAGGCCCCCGCCCAGTATCCGGCCGTCGGGGCCGTAGCGGCTGCCCAGCAGCAGGGTTTGCCCGTCGGGGGCCACATGGGTGACGTAGTTTGAGTCGTCGTTATTGATGGGCGGCCCCAGGGCGCGGGCGGCCCCCCACTGGCCATCGGCCCCGCGCTCGATCACGAACACGTCGGTGTCGAACGCCTTGCCATCGTCTACTGCATTTACATCGCCCATGACCCGCGAAAAGTACAGGGAGCGCCCATCGGCCGACAGCAGCGGGGTTATCTCATCGCGCTCGGTGTTGAGTCCGGGGGCCGCAAGGCGCTCGCGGCGCAGGGTGGCCGGGATGCCGGGGGCCAGCCGAATGGGGATGCGGTGGTGCCACAGGCGCAGGCGGCGCAGCGTGGCCACGGCCCCAAGGGCTTGCACGGTCAGGCCGTAGTCGCGGGCGGGGCGGGCGGGGGCGGGCTGCTCGGCCAGCCGCACCCCGTCGAGCCAGTAAGCCACGGTGTCCCCCGTGCGAACAATGCGGATGGTGTGCCAGTCGGCGGCGGCCACCGGGCCGCTCATGGGCGTGGGAGCCAGCAGCGCAACCCAGGCACCGGCCCGAAACTGCTGCACTTCCACCGTGGGCACGGCCAGGGCCAACTGCATTTGCACTAGCGTTTTTTCGTAGCCGCCGGGTGCATTCTGCCCGTTCCAATACAAGCCGATGGCACCCGTGCCGCGTAGCTCGCCTTCCAGCACAAAATCCTCGGCCAGGTTGGGGCGGGGGCCAGGCGGAAACATGGGCTGGGCAGCGTTGCCCCCGATGCTGAGGTAGCGCAGCTCGTAGCCCGACGGGGTCAGCGTCGCCTCGGTGTTGGCATTGCGGTCCGTGCGGTAGTGGCCGGGGGGCGGATTTTGATAGTTTTCGTCTAGAAGCAAATCGGGCGGCAGCGCCTGGGCGAACCCAGGCAGTGCGGAAACCAATAGGCCAAACAATAGCAGCGGACGCAGGGCATGACGCATAGAAAAGACACGTGAGTAATGAATGGGCAAGGTGCTTCTCAGGATTGGCACTTCCTATCCGTGCCAGCCCGTATTTATCGGGCCCACGCGGCGCTGGTTCCAATCGATGTAGGTACATTTGCAACCACGGCCGTCCCGTTGCGGTTGTACCTTCGCGCTCGCACTCACCGCGAGTGCTTCCCTCTGATTTTAAGCCCCAAGCCATGTCCGCCGTTTCCATTTACGCTGAAGCCTCGCCCAACCCGGAGAGCATGAAGTTCGTCCTCAACTCCAACCTGCTCGTGGATGGCGTGAGCGTGGACTACCCTAACCCCGAAGCCGCCGCCAACTCGCCCCTGGCCCAGGAGCTGTTCAATTTCGACTACGTGGGCCGGGTGTTCATTGCCCAGAACTTCGTTACCGTCACCAAAACGCAGCCCGACATGACCTGGACCCAGCTCATCCCCGAGCTGCGCCAGTTTCTGAAAAGCTACGTCGAAGCCGGTGGCCCCATCTTCCTCGTCGACCCCGCCGCCGAGCAGAAAGCGGCCCAGGCCCTCACCGCCGGCGACCCTACCCAGCACGAAGGCCAGATTGCTCAAAAAGTTATCGACCTGCTCGACAACTACGTGCGCCCCGCCGTGGAGCAGGACGGCGGCAACATCACCTTCAAAAGCTACCACGAAGGCATCGTGACCGTGAACCTGCAGGGCTCGTGCTCCGGCTGCCCCTCGGCCACCGTCACCCTCAAATCCGGCATCGAGAACCTGCTCAAGCGCATGGTTCCCGAAGTACAGAGCGTAGTGGCCGAAGGCATTACGGTGTAGGTTGTCATTGCGAGCGGAACGCAGTGGAGCGCGGCAATCCGTCCTCTCCTACTTCAACTGCGATTTCACCGTGAAATTCCGCGCCACGGTGAAGCCGAAATAAATGTCGCCTTTGAAAAAATTGCCGGTTGTCTGGGGCACGAAGAACT
>JANXMN010000460.1 GCA_025354605.1 Hymenobacter sp.
GTCGCGCTCGGCGTTGGCCATTTCGCGGCCGGTTTCATACTTGTCGCCGGCGCTGCTCTTGGTTTCGGAGCTGGAGGATTCCTGGGCGGCCTGCATGGCGGTGCGGGCGGCGGCAATGCGCTGCTCGATGAAGGCGTGGCAGAGGGCGTGGAGGGCGGGTTTGGTCAGGGTCATTGATGCGGGTGCTGCTCCAAGTAAGCGGCAAAATTTGCGTAAGAAGCACGAGCGGCGAGGTAGGCAGCGTAGCTCCTGTAATAATACCGGCATTGTGCAAGCAACTCAGAATCATCCCTTGAAAGCGACTGACTCAATTGCTCAAACTCATCAGCATACTCCAACAATTCTTGGCATTGAATTTCATTAGCTCCATCATTATCCCAAAGCACCCCAATTGGCACTTCGTGAATACTATAGCTCAAGAATTGCACTGCCGAGTCATACTTCATTTTGCGCAACCTATTATCCAACGGGTCTAGGCGCAAGCCGATATCAATTAAATCGTTCGCATAATACTTCCACTCTTCGCGGCGGGATTGAAAAGCATAGACGTGCTGTATTAACTCTAACATTAGGTTGACTGCTTCGATACTTTCTGCTTCTATCCCTCCGTTCAGGGTTGGATAAATCAACTGCTCGAATACCAATTGTCGAATGGGTATTGACTCCATCAGCATTTTGATTTCGTTCAAAGAGAGTGGCTCTTCGGTTTCGAAAGCCACCAAAAAAGCTTGCATCGCCTTTACTTTATTGGCACGCAAGTCTGCTTTGTTTTCAAGCAGTATATATTGTTCGAGGATGGCCCGCATAATTACATGAGCAGCGTTAACGAATGTGGCAAGATTCCAGCGCGGCCTGCACCTTTTGCGCCCACTGCCCATCCTCCGGCCGAACTACCAGCACCCGAAAGCCGTGCCGCTCCCCTTCAATACGTACACCTTCGGAGTCGTCAATCAGCAAATCGATGCCGAAGCTGGGCGGGTGCTTGGTGCAGCGGGCGCGGGCTTCGCGGTCGTGCCGCTGCTGGTTTACCACGCCATCGAGCCGGATGCCGTGGAGCCAGAAGAGTCGCCGGATACGCCAGGCGCTGCGGTAGGAGGTGGTGTACACCCACACTTCCCAGCCGTGCTGGCGGCTGTGTTTCACCAGTTCTTGGATGCCTTCGCGTAGCTGTTCATTGCCCAGCAGGCGGGCCAGGATGCGCCGCTGGGACATTGCCAGCGGAAAGTCGTGGCCGCAGCGGATGAGGGTGTTGTCGAGGTCGAAGGCGAGACGCATAAGGAAAAGCTACTGCAGTAATTCCTCGGCCACCTTCCTATCATTCCCCAGGCGCGGCACCTTGTTCTGGCCGCCCAGCCTCCCCAGGCTTTTCATGTAGCGCTGGAAGGCTCCGGCGGGCAGCGGCGTGAGCTGCAGCGGCACGAGGATGTTGCCCCGGCGCAGGTCGTCGTAGTAGGTGTTGCGGCGGCGCAGGGCGGCATCGAGGGCGGCGGCGAAGGCGGCGGGGTCGAGCGGGGGGCGGGCAAACTCCACCAGCCACTCGTGGCGCGAGGGCGTGGCGGGGTCGTCGCTCACGAGCGGGGCCACGGTGAATTCGGTGACTTCGACGGCGGGGTCCTGGGCCATGGCTTCGCGCAGGGCCTGCTCCACCTCCTCCCCGATTACGTGCTCGCCGAAGGCCGAGAGGAAATGCTTGATGCGGCCCGTGACCACCACGCGGTGCGGGCACAGGCTCACGAAGCGCACCGTGTCGCCGAGCGAGTAGCCCCACAGGCCGGCATTGGAGGTGAGCACGACGGCGTAGTTGCGGTCCAGCTCCACGTCGGCGATGGAGAGGCGGGGTGCGCCGGGCTCGAAGAACCGCTCGGCGGGGATGAATTCGTAGAAGATGCCGCTGTCGAGTAGCAGCAGCAGGCCGGGGTTGCCGGGCTCGTCCTGGAAGGCCAGGAAGCCTTCGGAGGCCGGGAACAGCTCGATGCTGTCGACGGGTCGGCCGATGCTTTCGAAGAGCTTGGCGCGGTAGGGCTCGAAGTTGACGCCGCCGTAGACGAACAGGTTGAAATCGGGGAAAATATCCTTGATGGGCCGGCCGGTGCGGGCCGTGAGGCGGTCGAAGTACATCTGCACCCAGGGCGGGATACCGGATATCAGGGTCATCGGCTGGCCCAGCGTCTCGTCCACGATGCGTTCGAGCTTGGCTTCCCAGTCCTCGATGACGTTGGTGGCGTAGGTAGGCAGCTGGTTGCGACGCAGGTAGGCTGGCACGTGGTGGTTGGCAATGCCCGAGAGCCGGCCCGTGCGGATGCCGTGGTGCATTTCCAATTCCGGCGAGCCCGACAGGAATATCAGCTTGCCATCGAGAAACCGGCTGCGGCCGGTGCGGTAGATGTAGTAGAGCAGGGCATCGCGCGCGCCGTTGATGTGGTTGGAGATGCTGTCCTTCGTAATCGGAATGTGCTTGGTGCCGGAGGTGGTGCCGCTGGTTTTGGCCAGGTACAGCGGGTGGCCGGGCCAGAGCACGTCGGCCTCGCCGGCCTGGGTGCGGTCGAACCAGGGCCGGAGGGCTTCGTAGTCGCGCACGGGCACTTGGCGGGCCAGGCCGGCGGGGGTGCGCACGCCGCCCAGGTCGTGGGCGCGGCCGAAGGCGGTGCCGGCCGCCGCGGCCGTGAGCCGCGCCAGCAGCCGCAGCTGCGTGCCCGCGGGGTCGCGCTGCCACCGCTGGTCGCGGTGCACGACGTGGGCCGCCAGCGGCCGGCTCAGGGCCGATTT
>JANXMN010000462.1 GCA_025354605.1 Hymenobacter sp.
TCCTTCACCGCCGATTTAGCCAGCACGACCATATGATTACATATTTTGTAATTAGCTAACGTTTTTGCGAAGCTAACAGTTTGCGGCTTGGCAATAAAGCACAGATGCGTCGTTCACGCCAGTCCCCCCGCCCCCGCCGCGCCGGGGCGTGTCGGAAGCCGCGGGTGGGGCTGGAGCTACGAAGAAGCAGGAATGTTTACTTTGCAACATGCACTTCCTTTCCAAACAGTCTCAAATCTCGCTTTTGAGCTTATTTCTGCTGACTGGTTGCCACGACAAATCGAATGATACGGCGCAAGGCGTTACCAAACCGCCTACCGCTGTTGATTCAGTGACTTCATCTCAGCCAAGTGCTACGGAAGTCACTTCAGCAACGGGCTCTATTACCCAACGAATGCGGCCACTATTGGGCGGCGCATGGCTAAATAGCACGTACGCCGCTTATTTGCAAAAAAACCATTCACCCCGACAAGCCCACGGGCATTGGGGCGCTAGCGACATTACGGAAATACTGATTGACCCACTGTCTTTCAAAGGCGACAGTATGGCTGTCGCAATGGGCGCTGCTAATCACGAAGGCCTTCCGTTGCGCTATGTTCACCTGCGAGAGGGCAAGGCAGCCAATTCATGGCCCACAACAACTAATGCCGGGGAAGGTGATGATGAGTTGCTTGAAACAAGCCTTCGACACCAAATTCACAATGCAGATACGCTGTTGTATCTCGACCAACGGAATAAAAAAACGGGACGTGTTATAACTACAGCATTTCAGCGGTTGTGCGGCTCCTCGGGTTCGGGCGCAGCCCTTCAAAGTCCACCACTCCAGGTTCCGTTAGCTCGTTTTGTCAACGGCCTGCTTTTTACCGGGACTCATTCGATGACCGATTCTGCCGACCATATTTCCTCCGTACACTTCACGGCAGACGGAAAAGTGCAGGGCCTACCAGGGCACAAAGCCTATCAAGTCAACACTGATTTTGAAGGGCCATTCCACGAACTTGACACCGTATTTTTAGATATCTATCAAAAAACGCAAGAGGAGTTAGCCTTTACTACAAATGGTGATACCATCCGGCTTTACACGGTGCATGATGATACCACTACTTATAAGCGCCAGCGCGGGCGCTTGCGCTACACGCTAATTCGGAAAAGCCGAAATTAATGGTGAGGGCAAAAGCCCCCGCCCGCCCCGGCCGTACCTTTGCGGCCTATGAACCTGTTATCCGCCGAGAACATCTCGAAGAATTACGCCGACCGCTGGCTGTTTCAAAACCTCAACTTCGGCCTGCAACAAGGGCAGCGCGTGGCCTTTGTGGGCA
>JANXMN010000013.1 GCA_025354605.1 Hymenobacter sp.
GCAGTTGAATCGTTCAACGTCCGGGCGGGGGCAAGCCCCGCCCCTACCTCGTTCTTATGTCCAGTCACCAAGTGCGGAGTGTCCGGTTTGGGCGCGAGTGTTCAGAAATGGACACTTTCTTTTATGAGTCAATCACCTGCATTAAGTGTAAATAATTGAAATGAAACGATTTATGAAAACGGCACGCGGCTTGGCAATATTCGTGGAAACCACCCTGCTTTCTGCACGAAAATGGACAGAGCCATTGCCGCTTCCACCCAAAACCAACGCAAGCGCCGCCGCTGGCTGCTTACGGCCGGGGCCGTGCTGCTGGCCCTGGGAGCCGTGCTGGCCTTCCGCACGGCGCTGAAGCCCGGCCTGCGCCGCAACGACCTCCTCACCGCCACCGTGGAAACGGGCGAGGTGGAGGCCTCGCTCACTGCGGCGGGCACGGTGATTCCGGGGCGCGAGGCGGTGCTCACCAGCCCGATTCAGAGCAGCGTGCGGCGGGTGCTGCTAGCGGTGGGCGCGCGGGTGCAGCCCGGCCAACCCATTGTGGAGCTCGACAAGGACCTCGCCAGCTCGGCCCTGGCCCGGCTCGACGACGAGCAGTTGCGCAACCAAAACAAGCACTCGCAGCTGCAGCTGAACCTGGAGCGCAGCCTGAACGACCTGCGCACCCAGGCCCGCGTGCAGGCCGTGAAGGTGCGCAGCCTGCAGTCGACCCTGCGCGACGAGCAGCAGCTGCTGAAAATCGGCGGCGGCACGGCCGAAAACGTGCGCCAGGCCGAGCTGAACCTGACTGTGGCCCAGCTGGAAGACGAGCGTTTGGCCCGCCAGATACAGACCCAGCAGCGCTCGAACGCGGCCGACGTGCGCGAGCTGGGCTACACCGTGTCGATGCAGCAGCGCAGCATTGGCGAGCTGGCGGGCAAGCTGCGCCAGGCCGACATCAGCAGCCAGCAGGCGGGCGTGCTCACCTGGGTGAACGACAACCTGGGCAGCACCGTGCAGGCCGGCGACGCGCTGGCCCGCGTGGCCGACCTGAGCAGCTTCCGGGTGCGGGCCACGATTTCGGATACCTACGCCGACCAGCTGCACCAGGGCGACCCGGTGAAAGTGCGCATCAACGACACCGATTTGCGGGGCACGGTGGCCAGCATCAGCCCCAGCGTGGACAAGGGCGTGGTGACCTTCTTCGCCCAGCTCGACAACCCCCACCACCCGGCCCTGCGGCCCAACCTGCGCGCCGACGTGTTTGTGATAACCCGCGCCCACCACGGCGTGCCGCGCCTGAAAAACGGCCCGTTTTACCAGGGCGGCAAGGAGCAGGCGGTGTTTGTGGTAGCGGGCGGCCGGGCAGTGCGCCGCACGGTGCGCTTCGGCGACAGCAACTTCGACTGGGTGCAGGTGCTAGGCGGGCTGCATCCCGGCGAGGAAGTGGTGGTGTCGGACATGAAAGACCACCTCGACACCCCGGAGCTGACCCTGCACGACTAGCGCCTGCCAACGATGAAATCCCCTGCCTTTTTTCTGCTGATTGCTGGGCTGCTGACTGGTGGGCCGGGCCGCGCCGCCGCTCAGGCCCTCACGCTCGCCGACGCCATCGGCCAGACGCTCGACCACGCGGCCGCCGGCCGGCAAACCAGCACCAACCGCGAAACCAGCTACTGGGCCTGGCGGACTTACCAGGCCAACTACCGGCCGCAGCTGGGCCTGGCGGGCACGCTGCCCAACTTCAGCCGCGTGATTACACCCGTGGTGCAGCCCGACGGCACCACCGATTTCCGGGCCGTGCGCATCAACAGCTCGAACCTGGCCCTGACGCTGAGCCAGAACGTGGGCTGGAGCGGGGCGCAGGTGTTCGTGGGGGCCGAGGTGCAGCGCTTCGACGACTTCAACGGCAAGCTCAAGCGCTACAACAACCAGCCCTTCACGCTGGGCATTACCCAGCCGCTGGGCCAGTTCAACGGGCTGAAGTGGGCGCGGGCCATCGAGCCGCTGCGGTTTGCCGAAAGCCAGCGCGGCTACGTGGAGGAGCGCGAAACCGTGGCCCAGCGCGTCACGGAGCTGTACTTCGACGTGCTGCTGCAACAGGTGAACGCGGCCGTGGCCGGCCAGAACGCCGGGGCCACCGCCGAGCTGCTGCGCATCGGCCGGGAGCGGGCGGCGCTGGGGCGGCTCTCGCAGAGCGACTTGTTGCAGCTGGAGCTGAACCTGCTCGATGCGCAGCAGGCCCGGAACCAGGCCCGGCTCGATGCCGAAAGCGCGGCCCTGACGCTGCAGGCCTACACCGGCCAGCCAGCGGCCGAAGGCGCGCTGCTGCTGGCCGTACCCGCCGCAGCTCCGCAGCCGGCCGTGCCGCCCGTCCAGGCGCTGGCCGAGGCCCGGCAGCACCGCAGCAGCACGCTGGCGTTTCGGCGGCGGCTGTTGCAGGCCGAGCGCGACGTGGCCCTGGCCCGGGGCAGCACCGGCCTGCAGGCCAGCCTCACGGCCAACCTGGGCTACGTGAACCAGGCCCCCAACCTGATGGATACCTACGCCAACCTGCAAAACCAGCAGCAGCTACGCCTGGCCTTCGCGCTGCCGCTCGTGGACTGGGGCCACCGCCAGGCCACCGTGAAAACGGCCGAGCTGGCCCGCGAGCAAATCCGCCTGAGCGTAGCCCAGGAAGAGCGCAGCTTCGAGCAGGTCGTCCTCACCCAGGCCGCCCAGCAGCCGGCCCTGCGCGAGCAGCTGGCCCTGGCCGGCCGCGCCGACTCGCTGGCCCAGCGCCGCTACGACATTGCCCGCGCCACCTACCTGCTGGGCCGCCTCAGCCTTACCGATTTGACCCTGGCCTCGGGGGCCAAGGACGGAGCGCGGCGCAGCTACATCTTCGCCCTGCGCGCCGGCTGGGTGGCCTATTACCGCTTGCGTGCCCTCACCTTGTTCAACTTTGAACTGCAAACCCCGCTCTTGAAATGATTACCGCAACTGAATTCCCCCAGCCCGCCGCTTCCGTTTCCGCTACCGCCGCCGCCGCTTCGCCCGTGCTGCGCCTCACCGACATCGAAAAGGTGTACCAGACCAAAACCATCGAAACCCTGGCCCTGCACCGCGTGAACCTGACCATCAACCGGGGCGAGTTCGTGTCCATCATGGGGCCAAGCGGCTGCGGCAAATCGACGCTGCTGAGCCTGATGGGCCTGCTCGACGAGCCCACCAGCGGCACGATTGAGGTGGACGGCCGCGCCGTGACTTCGTTCTCGGACCGCGAGCTGGCCGGGCTGCGCAACCTGAAAATCGGCTTCGTGTTTCAGAGCTACCACCTGATAAACGACCTCTCGGTAGTGGACAACGTGGAGCTGCCGCTGCTGTATCGCCTCGGCCTGGGCGGTCGGGAGCGCCGCCAGCGAGCCCTCGCTGCCCTCGACAAAGTAGGATTGAGCGCCCGCACCGGCCACTTCCCGGGGCAGCTTTCGGGTGGGCAGCGGCAGCGGGTAGCCATTGCCCGCGCCCTGGCCGGCGACCCGGAAATCATTCTGGCCGACGAGCCCACCGGCAACCTCGACTCGGTGATGGGGGAGGAGATTATCGAGCTGCTGCTGGAGCTGAACCGCGAGCAGGGTGTGACCATCGTGATGGTGACCCACGACTTGCAACAGGCCCTGAAGACCCAGCGCGTGATTCGGTTTTTCGACGGCAGCCAGGTGGGCTGAAGTTAATTATGAGTGATGAATTATGAGTTATGAGTTGGGGCAGTGCGCCCTCATTCATAGCCGCTCCAAGCCAATTCATAACTCATAACTCATAATTCATCACTCCAAAAAGCCATGTTCTTAAGCTACTTAAAAATCGCCTGGAAGGTGCTCATGCGCCGCAAATTCTTCACCTTCATCAGCCTGTTTGGCGTCAGCTTCACGCTGATGATTCTGCTGGTGGTGATGGCCATGTTCGACCACTTGGTGGGGCCCGCCACGCCCGTGAAGCGCATCGACCGGATGCTGTTTGTGAACATCATCAAGCATCAGATGGTGGGCGGCCGCGGCTGGATGAACCAGCTGGCCAGCATTCATTTCGTGGACGACTACGTGCGCCAGCTGAAAACCCCCGAAAAGGTGGGCGTCACGACTGCCACCTCCAACGCCACGGCCTTCACCAAGAGCAAGCTGCTGGCGCTGGACCTGTCGTACACCGACGGCGACTTCTGGAAAATTATGGACTTCGATTTCGTGGATGGCCGGGCTTTTACCAATGAAGAGGTGAAGAGCGCGCAGCCGGTATGCGTCATCAATGAGGCCACGGCCCGCGACTACTTTGGGACGACCGACGTGGTGGGCCGCCCCATCGAAATCGACCTGAAGCGCTACCGCGTGGCCGGCGTGGTGCGCAACGTGTCGGCCGCGCAGATTTATGCCTACGCCGACGCGTGGGTGCCCTATACGCTGAGCCCACAGTACTACAGGGATAACCGCCTGAACGGCGAGTTTATGGTGGTGCTGCTGGCGCCGTCGGAGCAGGCCGTGCCGGCCGTGCGCGACGAGTACCGGCAGATGATGAAACGGGTAGAAATTCCGAATCCGAAGGAGGTGCAGGCCGTTTTCTCCTACGCCGACCCGGTTTTGGCCGCCTTCACGCGGGCCTTGCCCATTCATAACGACCAGACAATGGACGACGACAACCTCGGCGCCTTCTACCTGCTGGCGGGCGGCCTGGCGCTGCTGTTTATGCTGCTGCCCGCCCTGAACCTGGTGAATCTGAACGTGACGCGCATTCTGGAGCGCTCGGGCGAGATTGGGGTGCGCAAGGCCTTTGGCGCGACGGGCCGCAATTTGGTGAGCCAGTTTCTGGTCGAGAACGTGGTGCTGGCCCTAGTGGGCGGGCTGCTGGGGCTGGCGCTGGCCGCCGGGGCGCTGGCCCTGGTGAACGAGGCGCACCCGGTGGCCTACGCGCACTTCAGCCTGAGCTGGCGGGTGTTTGGCTGGGGCATGGTGCTCACGCTGCTGTTCGGGCTGATGAGCGGCGTGTACCCGGCCTGGAAAATGTCGCGCCTGAACCCTGTGGCGGCGTTGCGCGGCGGCGGCGAGCAGAAATGACGATGAATTATGAATTAGAAATTATGAATTATGAATTGAGGCTATGCCTCACTCATGCTCATACTCTACAATTCATAATTCATAATTTCTAATTCATAATTATCAATCTCATGTTCCGCCACCTCTTCACCCTCATCTGGAACCGCAAGCGGGCCAACCTGCTGCTGATTTCCGAAGTCTTTTTCTCCTTCGTAGTGCTGTTTGGGGTGGGCGCGGTGCTCATCACCGTCGGCAAAAACTACCTGGCCCCGCACGGCTTCGACTACGAGCAGGTGTGGCGGCTCCAAGTGCGCGCCGGCCAGGGCCTGAAAATGCCCCGCGCCGAGCTCGACGACGTGCTACGCCAGGTAAAAGCCCTGCCCGGCGTGCGCACCGTGGCCCTCACCAGCGACAACCTGCCGTTTATCTTCAGCACCAACAACTCGGATTTCAGCTACAAAGGCAAGAAGTCGCCGACGACTAACAATTACGCTGCCGACGACCACTACGCCGAAGCCCTGCGGCTGCACCTGCGCGAGGGCCGCTGGTTCGCGCCCGCCGACGATGGCAGCCACTTCCGCCCCGTGGTCATCAGCCAGGACCTGCGCGAAAGCCTGTTTGGCAGCGAGCCGGCGCTGGGCAAGGTCTTCACCTGGAGCAACCCTGGCAAGGACATTAAGCCCGAAGACGAGTTTCTGGTGATGGGCGTGGCCGACCCCGTGCGCATGGAAAGCGACTTTTCGGCGGCAATTCCATCCGTGTGGATGCGCCTGCTGCCCTACGATACGACCCACTGGGAAACGGCCAGCGTGCTGGTACGCGTGGCCCCCGGCGAGGGCGGCGCGCTGCAGGAAAAAATAGCCCGCACCGTAGCCGGCGTCACGCGCCAATGGACCACTGAGGTGCGCGTGGTGAACGACGACCGCCTGCACCGCCGCACGTTTACGCTGGTGCCGGTGGTGGCGCTGTGCATCATGGGCCTGTTCCTGATTATTAATGTAGCGCTGGGGCTGTTTGGCGTGCTGTGGTACAACATCAGTCAGCGCCGGGCCGAGATTGGGCTGCGCCGGGCCATGGGCGCTACCGGGGCAGGCATCGGGTGGCAGTTTCTGGGCGAGATGATGGTGGTGACCACGTTTGGCGTGGTGCTGGGCGGGCTGCTGGCGGCGCAGTTTCCGCTGCTCCACGCCTTCGACCTGCCCGCCCAGCCTTACCTGCTGGCCATTGGTGCGGCGGCGGCGGCAGTGTACGCCATCACGGCGCTGTGCGCGTGGCAGCCCAGCCGGCTGGCGGCGGCCATTCAGCCGGCCGTGGCCCTGCGCGAGGAATAGGGCTGTCGCATTTTTTTGCGGTGCTTTGTAACGAACCGGCCGGTGGCCGGTACTCCAGGCAACCCCACCCGCTGCGGCGGCATCTGGGAAGCGTAGTTATTTTTTCACCATCCCCTTTTTTCCTGCCTGCCTTATGAAAACCTTCGCCCTGCCCGCCCTTGCCCTCAGCCTGCTGGTCCTGGTGCCCGCCGCCGCCCAAACCGCGCCTGAAACCCGCCCCGTGGCCAGCTTCCACGCCATCGAAGTCAGCAACGGCATCGAACTGCAGCTCGCCTCCGGCGCCACGCAGCACGTGGAGGCCGCCGCCGACGATGCCGAACAGCTCGGCCGCCTGAAAACCGAAGTGCGCGACGGCGTGCTGAAAATCACCTTCGACCGCAAGCTGAACGAAACCTGGACCATGTCGCGCACCCGCCACCTGCGCGTGAGCGTGACGGCCACCGCCCTCACCGCCCTGCACGCCAGCAGCGGCTCGCTGGTGGAAGTAGCCGGTACCTTCAGCACCGACAAGCTCGACGTGTCGGTGTCGTCCGGGGCCACGCTCAAAGCCAAGTTCACGAGCACCGACCTGCGCGCCCAGGTGAGCAGCGGCGGCGTAGCCACCGTGGGCGGCAACGCCCAGCGCCTCGACGTGGGGGCCAGCAGCGGCGGCGAGTTTAAGGGCAGCGAGCTGCTGGCCCGCGCCTGCGAGGCCTCGGCCAGCAGCGGCGGCACCGTGGATGTGGCCGTGCAGGAAACCCTGACCGCCAAAGCCAGCAGCGGCGGCGACGTGCGCTACTCCGGCTCGCCCAAAGACGTGACCCGCCACACCAGCAGCGGCGGCAGCGTGAAGGGCCGGTAGACCGGACCCGGTGGGAAAGGCACCCCGGGAAATCCCGGGGTGCCCCCCACGGCCGCAGGCACGACCCCGGAACTTTCCGGAGTGCCTTCCACGACCGCGGGCACTACTCCGCTGACTTGCGGAGGCATCCCCACGGTCGCAAACACTACTCCGCAACTTTGCGGAAGGCCTTCCGGCGCGTTGTGGCGCGGGGTCATTGCCCCGTCGTCCTACTTCTTTTGCACGCATGTTCCTCATCGTCGACGACGACCTTGCCATTCAGACCTCGCTGAAGCTGCTGCTGAAGCGCGCCGGCTACTCCGCCCAGGCGGTGGCCACGCCCGCCGAGGCCCTGGCCGTGGTGCGCGCGGCCCCGCCCCGGCTGGTGCTCATGGACATGAACTTCTCGCTCGCCACCACCGGGGCCGACGGCCTGAACCTGCTGCGCGAAGTGAAGCGGCTGGCCCCCGGGGTGCCCGTCATCCTCATCACCGGCTGGGGCAGCATCGAGCTGGCCGTGGCCGGCATGAAGGCCGGCGCGGCCGAATTCATCACCAAGCCCTGGCACAATGACGTGCTGCTCCAGACCATTGCCACGGTGCTGGCCCTGCACGAAGCCCCTGCCGCGCCCGAGCCGGCCGGCCCCGCCGCCACCCGCCGCCAGCTCGACCAGCAGTACCAGCTGGCCGACATCGTGGGCGACGACCCCCAGCTGCTGCACGTGCTGCGCCAGGTGGGTCAGGTGGCCGCCACCGACGCGGCCGTGCTCATCGAGGGCGAAAGCGGCACCGGCAAGGAGCTCATTGCCGAGGCCATCCATCGCAACAGCCACCGCGCCCGCCAGCCCTTCGTGAAGGTGAACCTGGGCGGCATTTCGTCTTCGTTATTTGAAAGCGAGATGTTCGGCCACCGGCGCGGGGCCTTCACCGATGCCCGGGCCGACCGCGTGGGCCGCTTCGAGCTGGCCAACGGCGGCACCATCTTCCTCGACGAAATCGGCGAGCTGGAGCTGGCCAGCCAGGTAAAGCTGCTGCGCGTGCTGCAGGACCGCACCTACGAGGTACTCGGCGACTCGAAGCCGCGCCGGCTCGATATCCGCGTTATCGCCGCCACCAACCGTAACCTGGCCGAAATGGTGCAGCAGGGCCGCTTCCGCGAAGACCTGTTCTACCGCATCAACCTGATTGCCGTGCGCCTGCCCGCCCTGCGCGAGCGCCCGGCCGACATTCCCCTCCTGGCCCGGCATTTCATCGCCCAGCTGCGCGCCAGCTACCAGCGTCCCGCCCTCAAGGTGAGCACCGCTGCCCTGCACTGGCTGCGCGCGCAGCCTCTGCCCGGCAACATCCGCGAGCTGAAAAACCTGGTCGAGCGCGCCGTGCTCGTCAGCGGCCACGACGAATTAGGCCCCGAGGATTTCCAGGCCAACGCGCAGCCCCTGCCTGCCCGCGCGCCCGCGCCCGGCGAGCTGCCCCCCCCCGGCACCATGACCCTGGAGGAGCTGGAGGCCCACATGATTCGGCAGTCGCTGTCGCACTACGCCGGCAACATCAGCCGCGTAGCCAAGGCGCTGGGGCTAAGCCGGGGGGCGTTATATAGAAGGCTGGAAAAGTTCGGGATTCCGTTCGAAGCGTAAGCGTAGCCCTGGTCGTAGCACGGAGCCTTTGCTCCGTGGCGTTGAACGATGGCGCATTGGCTGGCCGATATAAGCTCGTCCGGCATCGTTCAACGTCACGGAGCAAAGGCTCCGTGCTACGGGCTGGTTCGGCATCGTTCAATGCCACGGAGTACGGGCTGGTCCGGCATCGTTCAACGTTACGGAGCAAAGGCTCCGTGCTACGGGCCGACCTTGCATTGTTTCAACACCTCACGGAGCAAAGGCTCCGCGTTATATGTCCCTCCGTCTCAAATTCCTGCTCCTCGTGGGCCTGCTGCACGCCGTGCTCATTGCGCTGGCGGCCCAGCTCCGCACCACCAACCCGGCCCTGTTCATCGGCAGCGAAGTGCTGCTGCTGGTGAGCTTGGGGCTGGCGGCGCAGCTGTACCAGAGCTTCGTGCGGCCCTTGCAGCTGATTGCGGCGGGCACGGCCGCCATGCAGGCCCGCGACTTCTCGCTGAAGTTCGTGCCCGTCGGCCAGCGCGAGATGGACCAGCTCATCGGCGTGTACAACCAGATGATTGACGCGTTGCGCCGCGAGCGCGTGAGCCAGCACGAGAAAAGCGCCCTGCTCGAACGCCTCATCGACGCCTCGCCGGCCGGCATCCTGCTGCTCGATTTCGACGGCCGCATCGAAAGCGCCAACCCCGCTGCCGAACGGTTTCTGGGTCAGCCCGGCCCGGCGCTGCGCGGCCTCCTCCCCGCCGACCTGCCCGAGCCCTGGGGCGCGGCCCTGGCCGACCTGCCCGACCAGCAGCCCCGCGCCCTGCGCCTCTCGGGCCTGGCCAGCTACCGCGCCACGGCGGCCAGCTTCCTCGACCGGGGCTTTTCGCGCCGCTTCGTGCTGCTGGAGGAGCTGACGCGCGAGCTCATCAAGCAGGAGAAGCAGGCCTACGAGCAGTTGATTCGGATGATGGCCCACGAAATCAACAACTCCATCGGGGCCATCAACTCCATCCTGCACAGCTTCCACCACTACGCCCCCCAGCTCGATGCTGCCGACGAGCCCGACTTCACCCAGGCCCTCGACGTGAGCATTGCCCGCAACACCCAGCTGGCTAACTTCATCGGCGACTTTGCCCGGCTGGTGCGCCTGCCCCCGCCCACCCGCGCCTCCACCGACGTGCACGCCCTGCTGCGCGCCACCGCCCGCCTGCTGCAGCCCCAGAGCCAGCAGCGCCGCGTGCACTGGCACTGGCACCTGGGCGAGGAGCCCCTGGTCGTGGCGCTCGATGCCCGGCAGCTGGAGCAAGCCCTGCTCAACATCGCCAAAAATGCCCTCGAAGCCATTGGCACCGATGGCAACATCTGGGTGCGCACCACGGCCACCCCGCCGGCCCTCGTCATCGAAAACGACGGCCTCGCCCTCACGCCCGCGGTGAGCCAGCGGCTGTTCACACCCTTTTTCAGCACCAAGCGCGACGGGCAGGGCATCGGCCTCACGCTGGTGCGCGACGTGCTGCTGGCCCACGGCTTCCCCTTCCGGCTCGAAACTGCCGCCGAAGGGCACACCAGGTTCCGGATTGAGCTGGTAGCAGACGAAGTGGGGTAAAATTTTAACAATATACAATCTTTTTCACTAGTATTTATCAACTGTCTGGGTCGTATTTAAAGGGCTTTATTTGGAAATAATACTTTTAGTCCGAAAATGCCTGTTAAATTTACCCTTATGATGACTCGTAAGCAATATCTCGCAATCGCCTGCCTCGGAGCGCTCCTGCTGTTAGCTGGCGTGGCCGCCTTCATCCCGCAAAACCACCCCGAAGCCCAGGCCAACGCCTTCAACCCCGCCGATTTGGCCTGGATGCTCTCCGCTTCGGGCCTCGTGCTGCTGATGACGCCCGGGCTGGCCTTCTTCTACGGCGGCATGGTGAGCAAGCGCAACGTGATTTCGACCATGCTCCAGAGCTTCATCGCACTGGGCGTTATCTCCATTTTGTGGTACGTGGTGGGCTTCTCGCTAGCCTTCGGCGACAGCATCGGCGGCGTCATCGGCAATCCGGCCACGTTCTTTCTGTTCAACAACGTGGGCACGGCCCCGCACCCGCGCCTGGCCCCCAACCTGCCGCTGGTGCTGTTCGCGGCGTTTCAGCTCAAGTTTGCCATCATTACGCCGGCCCTCATCAGCGGGGCCTTTGCCGAGCGGATTCGCTTCTGGGGCTACCTGCTGTTCATGTGCCTGTTCAGTCTGCTCATCTACTGCCCGCTGGCCCACTGGACCTGGCATCCCGACGGCTTCCTGCTGAAGTGGGGCGTGCTCGACTTCGCCGGGGGCACGGTGGTGCACATCTCGGCGGGCTTCGCGGCCCTGGCCGGCGCGCTGGCCCTGGGCCGCCGCCACTCCCACCTGGAGGGCCACACCCACGTGCCGCCCAACGTGCCCTTCATCCTCATCGGTACGGGACTGCTGTGGTTCGGCTGGTTCGGCTTCAACGCCGGCTCGGCGCTGGCGGCCAATGCCACGGCGGTGCAGGCGTTCTTCACCACGCATATGGCCTCGGCCGCCGCCATGCTCACCTGGATGCTGATTGAGGCCGTGCGCGGGCAGCGGCCCACGGCGGCGGGCGCGGCCATTGGCGCGGTGGTGGGGCTGGTGGCCATCACGCCGGCGGCGGGCTACGTGAGCTATGGCCCGGCCCTGTTTATCGGGGTGGTGTCGGCCGCTATCAGCGCCGGCGCGGTCGATTTGAAAAACCGCACCACCCTCGATGATACCCTCGACGTATTTCCCTGCCACGGCGTGGGCGGCATCGTGGGCATGGTTCTCACGGCCATCTTCGCCAAAGAGGGCGGCTTGGCCACCACCGGCTCCTGGACGCTGCTGCTGCACCACCTCGGGGCGCTGGCCTTCATCTCGGTATTCACCTTCGGCGGCTCTTACCTCTTATATAAGGCCACCAACTTCCTCATTCCCATCCGGGTCAATGCTACCCACGAAGCTGACGGCCTCGACTTGAGCCAGCACGGCGAAACCGTGCTGCCCGCGCGTCAGGAATTTTTGCCGGTGGCTGAGCCCGTGTTTCTGGTGCGGGCCTCGTAGCGTGGACGCTGGGAGTCCGCGCGACTGAACGACTCACTCAACGTTCCCACGCGCGGACTCGCAGCGTCC
>JANXMN010000019.1 GCA_025354605.1 Hymenobacter sp.
GCGCGCTTCAGGTCCTGGTTCTGGTCGAGGTACACCGGGTAAGTCCAGCCCCGGCCCTTGGCCAGCGGCCCCACCTTGGCGGCGTTGCGGGCGTCGTCGATGCTAATGGCAATGAGCGTGGCCCCGGTTTCGGCCTGCAAATCCGGAAACAGCTCGTGGATATTGGTCAGCTCGGCGATGCAGGGCTTGCACCAGGTGGCCCAGAAGCTGATGATGACCGGCTTGCCTTTCCCCACCCCCGGCAGCGCCGCCGTACTAATGGATTTGCCGTCGAGCGTGCGCACCAGCACGGCGGGCAGCTTGCGGGTTTTCAGGTCGGCTTCGTGCGGGGCGGCCGCCGGCACCGGGGCCGACCCAACCACCTGCGCCTGTGCTTGTGCCTGTGGAACGGTGCTCAGCAGCAAGCCAGCAGCTAGCAGCAGGGGCCATAAGTTCTTGTTCATAAAGTCAAAGAGAAATGGGGGTTAAAAGCGGAAAGGTCCGCCCGCCCCGGCAATAAGCGGGCCGGGCGGACCTTCCTCAGCTGCCGGGGCTTATTCCAGAGTCAGCTTCTGGGTGCGCACGCCCCCTTCGTTGGTGGTCAGGCGCACGGTGTAGAGGCCGGCGGGCAGCTGCTTCAGGTTCAGCGGCAGTTCCTGCGGGCCGGCGGTCATGGCCTGGGCCGGACGGTCGACCACGCGGCGGCCAACGGCATCGAGCACTTCCACGCGCACCTGCTGGCTGTGGTTCAGGCTCACAAACAGGGTGGTGAGGCCGGCCGCCGGGTTGGGGGCCAGGGCAAACACCGGCCCGTTCTGGCTGCTGCGGGTAGCCGTGGGGTTCAGTAGGCGCAGGTACCCGCCCTGGTACACTTCCTTGGTCACGAGGTCCTGCACGAACACTACTACCCGCAGCGAGTCAAAGTGCTCCACGGCCTGCGCGGCGGGCAGCGTGCGCACGTCAAACGTCTGGGCCAACGTGTAGCTCTGGCCCGAAGCCAGGGCCGGCAGCGGCGTGCCGCCCTGCGTGGGCAGCATCTTCTTCATCACGTCGTAGAAGCGGGTTTCGCCATTCGTGCGGGCATTAATCTGGGTTTCGCGCTCGGTTACCACCATGTGGGCCACCAGGCGGCCGGCCGGTACGGCAAACAGGGGCTTCACCTGGGCGGTGGCCGTCACCGTATTGTTGCTCAGGCGGTAGCTGCCACCCACGCGGGCCAGGGCCGGCTTGGCCCGGAACTGGTCGAGGATGCCGGCCGTGTAGCTCTGCGAGTTTTCGTTCCAGCCGCCGTCGAGCAGCATGTAGGGGATGTACGAGCCGCTGTAGTAGCCAAAGCGGCTGCCGCTTTCGGCGGTGTAGTAGGGGTCGTTGCCAGGAGCCGGGAAGTTCTGCTGGTACTTGATTTCGACGAACTTACCGCGCTGGGCCGGCTGCGAGTTAATAGCGCGGGTGTTGGCATTGCCGGCGCGGCAGGGCGGGCAGGTGCTGCTGGTGAAGTCCTCTTCCACCACCGTGCGCTGCATGGTCGAGTCGCCCACCACCACGGAGGTGCGCAGCGTGTCGTTGGCCGGGTTCTGGTCGGCCCCGCCGTTGATGTTCGACAGCCAGGCCCGCACCCGGAATACGCCGCCCGTAGCCGGAACCCAGGGCGTGGGGTGCGCGAAGGCAGCCGTGTCGAGCTGGGCCATGTTGTAGCCCGTGAGCGGGGCCGATACCACCGGCCCATTGTTGATGCGATAGTTGGCCGTCACCGTGTTCACGGTAGCGGTGCCCAGATTCTGCACCACGCCGCGCACCGGCACGCTAGCCTGCTTAGCCGCCGTACGGGGCATGCGTAAGAAGCGGCCCGACAAGTCGCGTACGGCCTGCACACCAGGGCCAAACTCGTAGAAGCCATTGTCGCCCGGCGTGATGTCACCGAGGTTGGGCACGCTTACGTTGGGCGACGTGGCCACCTGCACCGCCTGCGTAGCGTTCAGCTGAATGCCCACGGTCAGCGTCTGCGGGTCGGCCCCGGACCGCTGCCACACCGTGTACACCTTGTTGGTACCCTCTTCCAGCACAATCGACAGATAGATGAAGCCGGCCGAATAGGGAACGGTCGGGTTACCCGTCGGAATACTCACCGAGTTAAACTGTACCCAGTGCTGGCGGTTGGGAGCCGTGCCAAAGGTTTTGCTCACGATAAAATCGGTGTTGGCCGTCAGCAGCGTGCCCCACACGCACACCGAGTTGTCGGGAATAGCCGCATCGGGCAGGGTGCGGTTGGCCGTGCCGGGCACCGCCGTGGCACCGGTACTGAAGGTGAGCACGCCGCTGGTCGATACCTTATAACTGGAAAAGGCTTGCCCGTTCATCTGAAAGCTAAAGGGCAGCGTCTGCACGGCCGTCCAGTCGGGGTTGGCCTGGGTGGCGGCGGTACCGCTCAGTACCAGGTTCCAGGGGTTGGTGGCCACGTCGTGGCGCGCCTCGTCGTCGAGGTTCAGGGCGCCAGGGTTCTGGCCGGCCGTCAGATTAGGCAGGATGTAGTACTGCGCGGCCGCCGGCTGGGCCAGCAAGCCAGCCGTCAGGGCCAGAGCACCGAGTAATATTTTTTTCATGTGCGGAAAAAGAAAGGAGAAAAAAGTCAGTGAAAACAAGTGATGCAGCAGACTACCCAGGCGGAATATTCCGCCACGAGCCAGCCAGGTGACGTGCTAAAGTTAAGCGAACCGACCTTACCCGCCACCTACCCGCTCAAAATTTGCCAGGCCAGACGTATTTTTGTTAACGCACTCCTGCTACGTCCATCCTTTTCCGCGTTTTTGATATGAATCGACTTCTTCTCCTCGCCGCATTCCTGTTCTCGCTGCCGGCCGTCGCGCTAGCAGGCCGCCTGCAGGGCGTTACCCTCAGCGGCGCGCCGCTTATCACCGTGCTGGGTGGCTACGCCCAGGCCGCCCCGCTGCAGGCCACCAGCACCATCACCAATGCTTCGGGCCGCAGCCTGCGCCTGGGCCTGCAGCGCCAGATTCGCTCCGAGGTGAGCGGCTCCGAGAACAACTTCTGCTTTGGTGTGAACTGCTACCCCCCCACCGTGACGACGGCCCCCAGCCCCATCACCCTGGCCAACGGGGGTACCGACAACAGCATGGTGCTCGACTACACGCCCAACAACTACGCGGGCATCACCGTCATCCGCTACGCCCTCTACGAAGTCGGCACCCAGGATTCCACCTACCTCACCGTGCGCTTCGACGCCACCCAGCGCGTACTGGCCACCGTGGCCAGCCGCGCCCCCGAGTCCGTGCTCAGCCAGCCCTGGCCCAACCCGGCCGCCGCCGGCTCGGCCGTGGCCCTGCGCTACGATGCGGCCACCGCCCAGGGCGGCACCCTGCAGCTCATCAGCCTCGCCACCGGGGCCACGGTGGCCCGGCAGGGGCTCGGGCAGCCTTCAGCTGCCCTGCTCGGCTACGACTTCGGCAATGCCGGCGGCATCGCTTCCGGCCGCCTCGTCGTCGTCGGCTCCCGCGCCGAAGTCCTCGTCCTCCCCTTCGGCCTCCAACCCGGCCTCTACAGCTGCTTGCTGCTCGACTTCCGCGGCCAGCTCCTCGCGGCGCGCCGCCTGCAGGTTCAGTAGCGCCAGCAGGCCCTCTGGCGTGGCCGAGGCCAGCTGGGCTTCGTCGCGCTTAAAGAAATCCCGATGCACGTTCACCACCGGCTCGCCGGCGGCCGGGCGCTGGCGGATGTACGCGCCATCCTCACGCATCACGTAGCTGTTCTGATTATCCATCATATTCAGCATCAGAATATTGATGGCCTCGCGCTTGAGTTGCGGGTTCACAATCAGGAACAGCGCCTCGATGCGGCGGTCGAACGAGCGCACCATGATGTCGGCCGAGCCAGCGTACACCTTGGCATCGCCGCCGTTGTGGAAGTAGAACAGGCGGGTGTGCTCCAGGTATTCGCCCACAATGCTGCGTACCTCGATGTTTTCGCTCAGCCCCGGCCGCCCCGGCCGCAGGCAGCAGATGCCCCGCACAATGAAGCGGATGGGCACGCCCGCCTTGGCCGCCTTGTAGAACTCATCAATCATCTCCTTGTCCTCCAGCGAGTTCATCTTCATCACGATGCCGCTCTGGTGGCCCTTCTTGGCGTGCTTCACCTCCTCGCGGATAAGGTGGATGAGCTGCTGCCGCATGTCTTTGGGCGCGGTGATGAGGTATTCGTAGTCGTCGGGCTGCGAGTGCCCGGTGATGACGTTGAAGAATTCCGATACGTCGTGCCCGTACACGTCGTTGGTCGTAAGCAAGCTCACGTCGGTGTAGAGGCGCGAGGTTTGCTCGTTGTAGTTGCCCGAGCCGATGTGCACGTAGCGCGTCACCTTCTCCCCTTCCTTGCGGATAATCATGAGCAGCTTGGTGTGCGTTTTATACTTGCTCACCCCGTAAATCACGAAGCAGCCGGCCTTTTCCAGCCGCGCGCCCTCCCGGATATTTTTTTCCTCATCGAAGCGGGCCTTCACCTCGAACAGCACCGATACGTGCTTGCCATTCTCAGCGGCCTTCAGCAGCGCTGCCGATACGCGCGAGTCATCGGCCAGCCGGTAAATGGTCTGCTTGATGCCCAGCACGTGCGGGTCGACGGCCGCCTGTTCGAGCAGGCGCACCATGGGCTCGATGCTGTTGTAAGGGTGGTGAAGCAGCACGTCGTGGTGCTTAAGATACTCGAACAGGTTATCGTCGGCTCCTTCGGGCAGGCTCAGGGGCGGCACGGGGGACGGCAGCTTGGCCGTGCGGCCCCGGAAGTTAGGGTGGCGCACAATCTGCCACAAGCCTTTTAAGTCAATCAGCGAGTTGATGACGAACACGTTGCCGTTGTCGATGTTCCAGCGCTCCCGCAGCACGTTCATCAGCACGGGCGAGGCGTTGGGCTCCACTTCCACGCGCACCACGCGGCCACGCTTACGGGTTTTCAGGCCCACCTGAATTTCTTTGATGAAGTCGTTGTCGATGTCGTCCGACTCTTCCAGCGTGAAGTCGCCGTTGCGCGAGATGCGAAACAGGTTGGCCGATACAATCTCCACGTTGCGGAACAGGCGCGGCAGAAACTCGCGCACCACTTCCTCGATGGGCACGAACATGACCTTGTCCTTGCGCATCAACTCGAAAAACCGGGTCAGGTTCTGCGGAATCTGCACGAAGGTGAGGCGCTCCTGCCCTTTCTCGGCCTCGCCATCGAGCCCCACCGCCAGCCCGTTGCCAATGCGCGTGACTACCCCGAAGATGAGCATCTGGTTCATCATCAGCGGGAAGCCATGGTACGAGTCGTACACCATCGGCGTGAGCAGCGGAAATACCGTGTTTTTGAAGTAGCCGTCGGCCTTCTTCACCTCCAGCTCAGTCAGGTCGCTCATCTTGAGCACGTTGAATCCGTTCTTTTCAAAGTTGGGCTTCAGCTCATTCAGATAGGTCAGGCTCTGGTCGTTCACGAAGCGGTGCGCGAAATCGAGCAGCTTGCGCCGGAATGGCAGCTCGCGCAGCCCCGAGTAGTCGATGCGTTCCTTGCCGTAGTCGAGGTAGTTGTACAGCGAGCCCACCCGAATCATGAAAAATTCGTCGAGGTTGGAGCTGGTGATGGCCAGAAACTTCAGCTTGTCGAACAGGCCCCGGCTGGGGTCCTGCACCTGGTCGAGTACCCGGTAGTTAAAGCGCAGCCAGCTCAAATCGCGGCTGATGTACTTGCTTTTGCGGATGAGGTCGGAGGACTTGAAGAGCTTCATAATGAACAGTGGAATGCCGGGCAAAATACGCCACGAACGGCCCGTAAATAATCTATCCCGCAGAAATAATGGCCGTGGCCTCTATCTCAACCAGCAAGCGCGGGTCAATCAGCGCGCTCACCTGCACCATGGTCGTCACGGGCCGGATTGTCCCAAAAACCTCGCCATGCGCCCGCCCCACGGCCTCCCACTGCGCAATATCCGTCACAAACATGCGGGTGCGCACCACGTCTTCCAACGAAGCGCCGGCAGCAGCCAGCGCCTCGCCAATCTTCTCCAGTACGCGCCGGGTCTGGGCGTACACGTCGGCCCCGCCCGTCACTACGTCGCCGTCCTGGGCGGTAGTGCCGGCCACCTCTACCACGTTGCCCACCCGCACGGCGCGCGAGTACCCCACAATCGGCTCCCATGGAGC
>JANXMN010000028.1 GCA_025354605.1 Hymenobacter sp.
GCAATGGTGGCTTTAGCCCGGGTGTTCACCTCTTCCCATTCCGAACAGAGCCGTTAAGCCCCGGTGCGCCTATGGTACTGCCTTCACCGGTGGGAGAGTCGGTCGCCGCCAACCTTTTTTCGTAACGCCTGCCGCTTTCCCCAGCGGCAGGCGTTTTGCTTTGGGGCTTAAGAAGCAAATTCGGGTAAAGTGGCAGTTGGCGAAGTAATTTAAGAAGCAATTTGTAGAGGTTTTCGTCGCGATGATTAAAGCGGAATTCAGACTCTTTCAAGTACAGCAGGAAGGTGTATTTGGGCATACTCTTTAAATGCTGGATTGTAGTACTCCCCAAAAGCTGGACAGATTAAGCGGGCTAGCTTAGCTCGATTATGACCCCAAAACGTACCCGCCGTCGCTACACGGCCGAATTCAAAGCCGAGGTGGCCCTGGCCGCGCTCACCGAACGCCAGCCGCTGGCCGACTTGGCCGCTCACTACCAGTTGGCCACGGCCCAAATCACGCGCTGGAAGCTGCAGTTGCGCCAGCAAGCCGCCCAGGTCTTTGCCGAGGCGCCCGCGGCCGCTGCGCCGACGCCCGACGTCGAGCCACTCTATGCCGCCATCGGCCGGCTGCAAATGGAGAACGCGCTGCTAAAAAAAACGCTGGGTCCATGTCAGTAGCCCAGCAACGCGTCCTGGTGCAGGCGGCGGACCCGAGCGGCAACTCGGTGGCCGCCCGCTGCCAGGCCCTGGGGCTGGCCCGCAGCAGTTTTTACTACCAGCCCTGCGGCGAGAGTGCGTATAACCTCGAACGTATGCGCCTGCTTGATGAAGAATTTACGGACCACAACTTCAAGGGTGTGCTGGGCCTGCGCGAGCACCTGCGCCTGGCCGGGCACGCCGTCAACGCCAAGCGCGTGCGCCGCCTGGTGCGCCTGATGGGCCACGAACCGATTTATCCCAAGCCGCGCTTGTCCATTCCGGGGCAAGGCGTTACCCCCTATCCGTACCTGCTGCGCGACCGCCCGGCCACGGCCCCGAACGAGGTCTGGAGCACCGACATCACGTACGGGCCCATGGCCAAGGGCTTTTTGTATCTGGCGGCTGTACTCGACTGGTACTCGCGCTATGTGCTGAGCTGGCAGCTCTCCAATTCGCTCGATGTGGGCTTCTGTCTGCAGACCCTGGCCGATGCCTTGCGCGTGGCCCCGGCCCCGTACATCTTCAATTCGGACCAGGGCAGCCAATTCACCAGCGGGGCCTATGAGCAGGCCCTATTGACCGCCGGCTGCCGCATCAGCCGCGATGGCCGGGGACGCGCCACCGATAATGCCTTTATCGAACGCCTCTGGCGCACGGTCAAATGGGAGCACATCTACCTCAACCCCACCGACGACGGCCACCACCTGCACCAGCAATTACACGCGTACTTTGCCTAGTGCTTAGTCAGGGAAGTTAGTTGCCCTAATTTTCTGATAATGGCGGTCAAGTTTGACGCGTGCTTTCTCCAGAGTGAATTGCCATTTCACCGTCGCCCGCGCCGCATTCCGCTCCGCTACGCAGGCGGCGACGTGGGCGGTGAGTTGCTCCAGGGTGGGGATGCGCTGGTGCAAGCACTGGCGGGCGATGGCCGAGAGTTCGAGTTCGACCATGTTGAGCCAGGAGGCATTTTTAGGGGGGTAATGGACCTCAAAGCGGGCGGCCAGCCCCCGGGCCTGCGCCGCGGGCAGGTGCTGGTAGAAGACGGCGTCGGTGTGGGTGTTGAGGTTGTCCTGCACGAGCACGATTCTCTCGGCCTGGGGGTAGTGAGCGGCCAGCCGCTGCATAAAGCGGCAGTAGTCGGCTCCGGTGCGGCGGGCCGAGACCTCGACCAGGCGCTGGCCCGTGCCCGGCTCAAACGCGGCCAGCAAACAGGCCGTGCCCTGGCGCACGTAGGTGCTGCTCTCGCGCCGGGGCCGCCCGGCCTTGGCCGGCTCTTCGCCCACGGCGGGCCGGGCGGGCACCGGCGGCAGGGGCTCAACGGGCTGGCCGTGCAGCACGCAGGGGCGCTCATCGAAGCACACGACGGGAAAGCGCGGGTCGTGGGGCCGCTCATAGACGGCCAGCACGTCTTCCATCCGGGCCACAAAGGCGGCGTTCATCGCCCCCAGGCACCAGTGCTGCTGGCGGTGGGGCTGCAGTTCGTTTTTTTGAGCACCTGGCTCACCGTTTCGTGCGAAATGGTGTCCACCAGGCATAGCTCCACGGCTTTATCGGCCAGCAGGCGCAGCGTCCAGCGGCGGTGCCCGGTGGGAGCCGGCGTACAAGCCAAGGCCGTCAGGGCCGCCCGCTGGGGCCCGTCGAAGCGCAGGGGCATGCCGCTACGCGGGGCCTCGGCCAGGGCCGATTGCCAGCCGCCGGCTTCGTAGCGGCGGCGCAGCTCGCTGACGGTCTGCCGGCTCAGGCCCACGGCCTTGCCGGCCGCCTGTTGGCCGATGCCGCTCGCTAAGGCCAGCAGGGCCTGGGCGCGGCGCACGGCCCGCACCGGGCGGCGACCCGTGCGGGTGAAGTTTTCCAGGGCAGCCTGGTCGGCGGCTGGTAGGGCGAAAGTAGTGAGTGGTCGGGCCATACCAGCCTAACCCCAATGCCCCCCATTCTGTTAATCAACTTGCCTGACTAAGCACTACTACAATCATCGACGACCCCACCAAAGCCTCGGGGGCCAAACGCCCGCCCATGTCTACCGAATCAACACAATATTCAATAATAACTATATTACTTAACAAGCCCCGCTAATCTGCCCAGTCTTTGGGGAGCAGTACAGGAGGCAGTCTTTGAAAAAGTGCCAGAAGGACTTGATGCAGTTGCTATGCGAGACCCCTTGGACGAATTTGTCTTGGCCGTGGCGGACGCGGAAGCGGCAGTCGAAGCCGACGTCCACCAGCCCGGCGTAGCCGCGCCAGCCGTCGGTGTTGACTATTGCGGCCACGTTAATTTTGCCTCGGATGATGCCCTGCAAGGTCTTTTTCGAGCAGTCTGGACGATTTTGGTGTACACTTGGCCGCCGTGTTTGAACAGGTCGAGTGTCTGCCGTGCTGCACACGCATGCCCATCGGCGCGAAGAACCCAGCTAGACTATATCGGCGAATGTCTCAATTGCTCCTTGCGCCACCGTTGCGGTGGGCTTGTGCGCAAATCCTGCGCGTTCAGCGAATCTTTGACGATGCACCACACCCGTATCAACATCGTCATCGACCAACACAACGCTTCAATCACATTGCCTTAGACTGCCGTCGGCAACTTTAATTGCTCTAGGAGGAGAATTGACGCTTAGTTGAATCAAGTAGTTAAAGGTGTACTTTTGGGATTACTTTCTTTAGTAATATTCAGTGCAGGTTTCTCCGGCGCGTTATAGTCGCAGTATTGATTGGATAACGGTGTTGTTATACCTGCTTTTGGTGGGTATGGGATGGCTCTGCATTTATGCCTCCAGCTATTCGCCGGATGTGCCGGCTAATCCACTGGCGAACATGAGCTTCGATAAACTCATGGCTTTCAGCTGGTTTAAGCAGCTCCTGTGGATTGCTACTGCGGTAGTACTGATTGTCATTTTATTGGTAGTAGATTATAAGGCATACGATACGCTGGCGTATGCCCTATATTTTGGCATGATTGCGCTGCTACTCGTGACGATGGTGGTGGCCCGGCCGATTGCGGGCTCACGCTCGTGGCTGGAATTAGGACCAGTACGCTTACAGCCAGCGGAGTTTGCCAAGTTTACCACCGCATTGGCAGCCTCCCGATTTATGGCGAGTATTAATCTGCGCTATCAGAACTGGCGTGACCAATTGATGTTGGCCGGTATTACGCTCTTACCGCCGTTGTTGATTGTGGCTTCCAATGAATCAGGGCAGGCGCTGGTATTCGGCGCTTTACTTTTGGCTTATTTTCGAGAAGGGATGTCGCCGTTGATTCTGTTGTTGCTGGCTGCTGGGGGAGTTATTCTGCTCATGGCCCTACTGGTGCCGAAACTATGGCTGGTGGCAGGTTTTACCTTGATGCTGCTGACTGTACTGGGGTTGAACCGGCGAGTACTGCGGCATCATCTACTACTGGCCTTGGGCGTTTGGCTGGTAGTGATTGGAATGGTAATAGGCGTTGATTTCTTTTATAACAATGTACTTCAACGTCACCAACGACAGCGGATTGAAATTTTGCTTAACCCATCGTCGGACCCGCTGGGAAAGGGCTGGAACGTAACGCAAAGTAAAATTGCGATTGGCTCGGGTGGATTACTGGGGAAGGGGTTTTTACAGGGAACGCAGACAAAATTTGACTTCGTACCAGAGCAAAGTACTGACTTTATTTTCTGCACTATAGGGGAGGAGTTTGGGTGGATGGGCAGCCTAGTGGTTTTAGGTATGTATCTCACCCTTCTCTGGCGAATTGTGTATGTAGCCGAGCGGCAGAAATCGGTATTTGGGCGCACATATGGATATTGTGTGGCCTGCGTGTTGTTTTTCCACATCACGGTTAACGTAGGCATGACCATTGGGCTGGCCCCGGTGGTGGGAATTCCACTTCCGTTCTTTAGCTATGGAGGGTCGTCGCTGTGGTCGTTTACAATTTTGCTGTTTACGCTGCTGGCCTTGGATGCTTATCGCAAGCAGGATTTAGTGCGGTGATGAAGGGTGCACGCGTCCCGGGGTGGGTATGGGCGGTGCTGCTGCTGGTGCATGCAGTAGGCTTTGCCTGGACAGTTGATAAGAAGGCTTGGAATTTCCCAGACTCCGGTCGGTACCGGCAGGCGGGACTTAACATGCGCAAGCAGGGGCAGCTGTACGCCCAGGCCTGGCCGACTGAGGTGCCGCGCGGGCAGGCAGTGCAGGAATTCACTATTCGGCCGCCGGGGTATCCGGTAATCCTGAATGTTCTGGGAAGTGCGCAGGGAAGTCCGTGGTTGGCGTTGTTATTGCAAAATGCGCTGAGCCTGTTGGCCCTGGGAACGGTATTGCGCTGGTGGGCACGCACGGCGCAACCGACATGTCGGCACTGGCTAGGCGCAGTGGGAATAGTGTTGCTTTTTCCGGCGCAGCTTATTTATGCCAACGCGGTAATGAGCGAACTGTGGCTGCAGGTATGTCTATTGGGAGCGGTTGGAAGTGCACTGCTATTCAGCATTACGGAACGGCTACGATATTTTGTGGGGGTTGCGGTAGCAATTGGATTGGCGTTGTTGCTAAAACCGGTATGCTTCCCTCTAGCAGCCATCACGGCAGCGGCAGCTGGTTGGCTGGCGTGGAAACGCAAGCGTTGCGTGCTGCTGCTGGTGGGCCTGCTGCCGGTACTGGTGGCCGGCGTATATATGCGCTGGAATGAGCAGCGTACGGGGTATTTTCATTTCTCGAGCATTGCCGAAATCAACTTACTGCACTACAATGCAGCAGGCGTGGTGCGCCAACTGAACGGCCCGGCGGCGGAAGAAAACTGGGTGGCGGGGGTGTTGCGGGGCGCAAATGCGCAACCGGATTTCGCGGCCCGGCAGCGGCTCATCCAGCAACAGGCCGATTCGGTGATTTTTGCGCACCCGTTCGTGTATGGGTGGCAGCATTTGATGGGCATGGGAGCATTTCTGCTGGACCCTGGGCGTTTCGATATTAGTGCGTTTCTGGGGTTGCGGCCGCTGCCCGGCGGTGGGCTGCTGACGCAGGTACGAGCGGTAGGCTGGCTAGCGGCTATGGCGCGTCTGCCCCTGGGGATGCTGGCGGTATTGGGGTTATTGACCTTGGTTAATATTGTACGACTGCTATTGGCCGTGCGTGGTTTTGTGGGCCTAAAGCACGGGCCAGTAGAGTGGCGGGTGGCCCGTTGGCTGGCAGTGGGCTTACTCGGCTACTTAGCATTGCTAACGGGGCCATTGGGCGCGGCGCGCTTTCTGGTGCCGGCCTGGCCGCTACTGTTGGGACTAGCGCTGCTGGGATTGCAAGGACCGACTGCCTTGCCGCCTAGCGAACCAATCGCTGCCAGTGCGTGAACGACAGCGCCAGCGCAACGCAGAAAACCGGGGCGGCCAGATAGCCCATCCGGCCAAGGTCGCTGGAAAGGAGCATGTGCACGACTACAATCAACTGCAGGCTGGCCTCTACCCATCCAAAACCGGTAAATAAGGCCGGCGTAGTTGCCTGACGCTTGCCTTGCCACCAGGCGAAGGCGGGAATGAACGTGAATAGCCCGAAAATGCTCAGTAATTCACCAAAACCCTTGGCGGAAAATGCCCGATGCAGCGAGTATGTGACATTCTCGAAGTGAGAAAGGGCATTAGCGACTGATTGGCCGGCCGGGGTTTCTGGGCGGTGGTCGATAACCTGATGCGCGACGAGTAGCAGCGCTAGCCCTGTACCTAGGGCCAGCACCTGACGGGGCCAGGCCAGCGCCGGGCGGCCGAACCACCACAACCAGGGTACCAACAACAGAAAAGACTCTTTTGACAGCGGGCCTAGCACCAATGCCAAGGCCACGGCCCAGCCCCCGCCGGAGCCACGCCGAACGGAGTAGTAAGCCAGTCCGAACACCAGCAGATATAGGCTGTCAGTGAGGGGCAGGCCGGCCGCGTACTCGGCCCAGCGACTACTAAGCACGGCCAGCAGTGCCAACGCTGCCGCCGTCGGGGAGGCCCCGGAAAGCCGGGCGGCGTTGAACCAGCAGGCTCCGGCCGCTGCCAGCAACAAGCAGTTGACCAAGTAAAACGCGAAGCGAAGCGGCCACTGTCCGGCCGGGCGCTGGGGCCAGATGCGCCCGTAAACCTGGGCAATGGGAACGGCTACGGCGGCGGCCGCCGCCGGCACCAGCACTCGGTAGCGGCGGGTAACGCTGACGCTGTCGAACCGACCGGTGGCCATGCGCAGGTAGCCGCGCGTGTCGAGCGAGTGCGAGAAGTCGTAGTGCACGTACATCGGGTAGGCCAGGTTGACCAGCGCGCCTAATGCCAGCAGCCATGGTAGCAGCCAGCGGCGCAGGCGTGGGCTCCACCAAGGCCCGGCAGGGGGCAGGGCCTTAGGCAAACTTGCGTTCAATCAGCTTCAGCAGCTTGTTGACGTGCTCTTCTTTGCGGCTCCAGTCGTAGCGCGCGGCGAGGTCGGCGGCGACGTAAGCGCGGGCCTGCTCGGCGGTAGGCAGCGAATCGAGGTGCTGAATGGCGGCGTGGTATTCCATGTTTTCGCCGTTGAACAGCTCGTTGATGAAGCTGAAGCGCTGGTTGATGGAAATGGCTTCGCGCAGGGTTTCCACTTTCGCACCGGCGCGCTCGGCCAGCGAGACCGGAGCGGCGGTGGCGCGGAGGGTATCGGCCAGGGCGGGAGCAGTAGGCTGAGATGCTTTGAGTTTCTCGTGCAGCGGTACGTTAGCCGATTCAGTGTCGGCCAGTGACACGGCCATGAGCGGTGCGGCCACCAGTGCGGGTGCAACCGCCACTGAAACTGTTGCGGCTACCGAAACCGGCGCGGCAGATGCGACCACCGAGGCGGGCGCGGGTGCGACAGCCGCCGCTACCACCGGCGCAGCTACGGGGGCTGGAGCAACTGCCTCTATTACCGTTTTGGATTCGGTCGGCGCGGCGTTCAGAGTGGAAACCGGGCCGTCTTCGAGCAGGTCGGCGGTGGTGAGAGGCAGCAGGGCGCTCAACTCTTCGACCAGGCGCTGCATGGGTTGGTGGGCACGGTAGTTGGCGGCGAAGTAGAGCTCGAAGCGGTGGGTCAAAAAGTCGCGCGTTAGGGCGTTGTTGGCCGACAGGCTGTCGAGAAAGCCCTGATAAAAAGCCTTATCGAAGTCGAAGTAGCGCAGCGCCTCGCGCAGGCTGTCTAAGGTAAAGTCTTCGGCAGAACCCAGCAGCAGCCGCTGAAAGCTGCCTTTCGGGTCGGCGGCCAGGCCGAGGGTATCGGTCGCCGCCTGGGCCAGCAGTGGCTCGAAGGCAGCGCGGCCCAATTGGATGTGGCGCGAGAGCACGTTCATGAACTGCGTGAGGGCCGCTTGCACGGGGGCGGCTTCGAAATCGAAGTAGGGGCTGCGCAGGCGCGTGGTTTCGGCCTGCCACTGGCCCAGCAGCTGGCGCATCACCAGCAGATTGAGCTGGCGCACGGGCGTAAACCGGAGAATGCCCGCCCCGTCGATAGAAGGCGGCAACTGCGTATCGAAATAGTTGTCGCAGAGCCGGACGGCAAGACGCCGCCCATATTGGGCGCACTTGGCGAGGCTATATTTGTCGTTCATACAAAGGCCGGTTTCGGTGGCCGAAAGTTAGGCACAAATGCCCCTGCTTACGATTGAAAACTTGCCCGACGCGGCCGTGCCGGTGCCGGCCGGGGCCACCCTGCTGGCCGCCCTGCAAACTGCCGGGCACGACTGGATGCACGCCTGCGGGGCCAAAGGCCGCTGCACCACCTGCCGCGTGCAGGTGCTGCTGGGGCTCGAAAACCTGTCGCCGCCCACCGAGGCTGAGCTGCGCTACCGCGCCGCCGGCCGGCTGCTCCCCTCCGAGCGCCTCACCTGCCAGGCCCGCCTACTCACCGGCGCGGTAACGGGGCGGGTGCCCGAGGCTACCCAGCTGCCACACGTACAATATGCCACGAATGGCTAACTCCCGCATCAAACCCCGGCCCGAACACTGGTCCTTTTATCAGCAGAAGCCTTTCCGAACGATGCCGCTGGATAAGTCCGAAAAGGTCGAGCGAGTGCTCTATATCGGGCTGGCGGTAGTCGTAATTACGATGCTGTTACCCCTTTTGCCAACCCGCCATGGGCGAGAGCTAAATTACGTTGCCTCGTTGCCTGCCAGCTTATTTGTCGCTTTGGTGGTTGGTATAAGAGCGTATCACGAATACATTCGCAAGCCGGCCCGAAATCATCGGTTGGGCTACCAACTGGTGGGGCAATTTCGGGTGCTGGGCAAGCAAAAGCTCTTTGGGAATACTTGGCTGGAGCTTGAGCCCGACGACCTGCACCGCGTGCCGGTAGAGGCGGCGGTGTACAACCATTTTCAGAAAGGCGACCTGGTGGCGGTAGTTTACTCAGTTACTGAGGATTTGATTAGCGTGCGGAAAATTATCGCGCCGGCCCCAACGCCCTGACTGCGTTGGACGTGGCGGGAAAAGAATGACGGGGCGTTTGAGACGTGCCGCCTGGGGCCGTACTTTAGAGGTTCCGTCGGGGCAGCCGCTCCGATTTGCCACCCGCTCATTTTCTGCTTGTGTTTATTGAACCCCGCGTCGGCAACCGCCACAATGCTCCCCGCCGGGGCTGGATTGAAGTGGTGTGCGGCTCCATGTTCTCGGGCAAAACCGAGGAGCTGATTCGCCGCCTCACCCGCGCCCGCATTGCCCGGCAGCGGGTCGAAATATTCAAGCCCGCCCTCGACACCCGCTATCACGCCGAAGACGTGGTGAGCCACAATGCTGCCCGCATCCGCTCGACGCCGGTAGCCATTGCCTCGGAGATTCTGCTGCTGGCGGCTGGCTCCGACGTGGTGGGCATCGACGAAGCCCAGTTTTTCGACGAGTCGCTGGTCGACGTCTGCAACCAGCTGGCCAACAACGGCACCCGCGTCATCGTGGCCGGGCTCGATATGGACTACCTCGGCCGCCCCTTCGGTCCCATGCCGGCGCTGCTGGCCACGGCCGAGTACGTGACCAAAGTGCACGCCGTATGCGTGTGCTGCGGCGAAATCGCCTCATACTCGTACCGCATCGTGGCCAGCGCCAGCCAGGTGCTGCTCGGCGAAACCGACTCGTACGAGGCCCGCTGCCGCCCCTGTTTTCTGGAAGGAATGGATACCAAGGAGCCGGCGGCCGTGGCCCGGGTAGCCACGCACTAAACGGCCGCCCAAGGCGTTTGCCCGAGTAGCCGGCCACTCGCTGGTTTTCCTTTCACGTTGCCTTTTTTGCTGCACGTATGTTTCCTCTTTTCCGTTGGATGCCGGTCATGACCGGGTTGTTGCTGCTGGCCTCGTCGGCTCTGGCCCAAAATACCGCCGGCTACGGCGACTGGCAGCTGCACCTGCCCACTAATCACCCGCTGCGCCTGGCCGATGCCGGCGACCGGGTGTACGTTCGGACCGAAAACGCCTTTTACTTCCTCGATAAAAGGTTGAATACCACGCAAGTGCTTTCGCGCCGCGATGGTCTGAACGATGTGGCGATTACGGCCCTGGCATACGACTCGGTGAGCCAGCAAACCGTGCTGGCCTACCGCAATGCCAACCTCGATATCCTACGCGCCAACGGCAGCGTACGCAATCTAAACGACATCCTGCGCAAGACGATTACCGGAGCCAAGGACATTAATCAAATCTCGATTGGGACCGGCAAAGCCTATCTATCGACTTCATTTGGCCTGGTAGTGGTTGACCTCACCAAGCTCGAAATCAGCGATACGTACAGCAACATCGGTCCCGGTGGAGCACTGGTCAATGTGTTCGATGCGACCGTGGCCAATGGCTACCTCTACGCCGCCACGTCGGCGGGGCTGCTGCGCGGGGCTCTCAACAGCAACCTGCTCGACTACCGCAGCTGGACGCAGTACCTGCCCGTGGCCCTAAATGCCGCGCAGCAGGTTTACCGGTTTGTGGTGGCCGACGGCGCCAAGGTATATGCAACGGCTGGCAATCTAGTTTATCTGTTCAATCCGGCAGGAGCGGGCAGCTGGCAGGTTGTAGCTGGCAGCTATTCGCCGGAGTTTCGCAATCTGCGCGCAAGCAGCCTGGGCCTTTTTATTGTTGACGATAACGCCGGGGTGCGGCGCATCGACCACAACAGCGTGGTGAGCACGGTGCTGCCCCCCACGGCGGGCACGGCGACCGTGGATGCCGTTCGTTCGCGCGATGGCAGCTACTACGTGGCCAATTACCAGAATGGCTTGCTGCGCGTGCGGCCCGGTTCGGGGCAGGCCCCCGAAGCTTTTGTGGCCAATGGCCCGCAAAGCACACTGGCTTTCAGCTTGCTGGCCGATGCCCGAACCAATATTGTCGATGTATTTACGGGTAAGTATGAGGAGCGATATGCCCCGACGGGCCTGCGGGCGGGCTTTTATGAGTTCGCCAGCCGGCAGTGGGCCAGCATTACAGCCGAAGCCTTTCCGAAAACATCGGACTACCCGAACCCCGCTAGTCCGGTACGCGGTACCCGCACGCCCGATGGCACCCTCTACGTGGCCCACTACGGCGGCGGCCTGCTCGAATGGCACGGGGTGGGCAATTTCCGGCAGTTCGGCCAAGGCACGCCGAGCGGCAGCCCGCTGCTGGGCACCTTCGGCGATGCCAACCGCATTGAGATAACCGACGTGGCCTCAACGTCCGAGGGCAAAGTGTGGGTGGTGAACCGGCATTTACAGCCCGGGCGCTCGGGCCTGTTTCTACTCGACCCGGCCGTCACCACCTGGCAAACCGTGCCCTGGCAGTCGGGCCTCGAAGCCCTCGAACGCCTGACGCTCGACGATAATGGCAACGTGTGGGCCTCGGTGTCGCGCAAAACCGACCCCACGGGTGCGGCGCTGGGCATCTTTGCCATCGACCCCACCGGAGCCAACGCAGCCCGCTTTTACACGACGGCCACCGGCCTGCCCGACAACCAGATTTACGAGCTGGCCAAAGACCGGCGCGGCTACATTTGGGCGGCGACCATCAAGGGCGTGGCCGTGTTCAACGACCCGAGCGGGCCGTTTGGCTCCACGCTGGGGTTCGCGCAGCCCATTGTGCGGCGGGGCGAGGGCACGGGCTTCCCGGTGCTGTTTACCGAAGCCGTCCGCGCCCTGGCCGTTGATGGCGGCGACCGCAAGTGGTTTGGCACCGACCACGGCCTGTGGCTGTTTAGCCCCGACGCCGACGAAGCCCTGCTGCACTTCACTACCGCCAACAGCCCTCTGCCTTCCGACCGCATCGTGGACGTGAAGGTGAACGACCGAACCGGCGAGGTATGGGTGGCGACCGACGCAGGCGTGGTGGCCTACCGCGGGGCCGCTACCGTCACCGACGGCACGCCCCACTGTACGGCGGCCTTTCCCAACCCCGTACGACCCGATTTTCAGGGTACCGTGGGCATCAATGGGCTGGCCAACAACGCCATCGTGAAAATTACCGACGTGGCCGGCCACCTCGTGTACGCGACCACCGCCGCCGGCGGCACCGTTACCTGGAACCTAACCATGCCCGACGGCCAGCGCGTACGCTCGGGTACTTACCTCGTGCTCAGCACCGATGCCGACGGCGGCAATGGCTGCGTGAGCAAACTGGCCGTACTGAGTAAATGAATTTAGAATGTGCAAATGTGCGTAGGGTGAAAATAGTAAAAAGGGCATGAGTCGGCTCCCGCGAAGGCCCAGGGTGTTTTCACATGAAGCATATTTCTTCCACATTTTCACATCATAAAACATGCTCATCAAGACCCGGGGTATTGTTCTCAGCTACCTCAAGTACCGTG
>JANXMN010000045.1 GCA_025354605.1 Hymenobacter sp.
TCCCTGCTCCCGCTATCCGCGCTGTTGCCGCCCGTTCAATCGTAGTAGAAAGAGCGGCTGGATGCCAGCCGCCCTTGTTTGATTACGCTGCTTGAATTGCAGTCCACAATTCGTCGCGATATTTGGTTGCATCTTCACCGAGATCAGCGTCACCGCCGTGGCCCCCGTCAGGTTCGTTCCCGTAATCGTCACCGTCACCGTGCCGTCGGCCAAGCCGCTCGTAGGCGTGAAGCTCGCAATGGTCGGGGCCGGTGTAGTAGGCGCGAAAGCCACACCCCGGAACGCCGTGTTGCTACCCGCAGCCGGCGCGGCAATCGCCGCGGGCAGGGTGCTTAGCGTAGGAGCCACGTTGTAGCCAGCGTTATCAGCCAGCACGAAAAGGCCGGTGGGGCTGGTCGCCAGCAGCGAAACCGAAGTACCGTTGGTGTTACCGTCGAGGCCGCGCAACGTGACGCCGGTGCCGGCAATGATGCCGTTCAGCACCCAAGTACCCGCCACTAGGCTCCATTTCTGGACGCCGCCGCCCGTAGTGGCGCGGTCATCAACTACGTACACCACATCGACACCGGCCACTGCCGAACTCAGGTCGGCAAAATAGAAGCCATACGGGCTGGGAGTAGTACCGCCGCTGTTGCCTGGCGCGCCGGGCAACAACGTAGCGGTTTGCCCCGACGCGGTAGGCAGGCCCGTTCCCACGGCGCTGAGGCCAATATAGGGCGACGACCCCGTCGAGATGTAGAGGTTGCCACCGGCAATGTTCACTACTCGCACGTTGTTCGGAACCGTGATGAGCTGCGTCGGATTGAAGCCGCCCAGCGTCACGTATTCCACCCCGGCAGGATTGGAGCTGGGTGAGCTGTTGCCGGACACGTAAAAACTGGTGCCATCCACCGACGCCACCGCGCGCACGTTGCTGCCGCTGAACGCCGAGCCCAGGCTGGTGCTGGTGTTCACCGAGCCATCGGTACCCACCAGGCCCACTACACGCACCACATCGGCTGCCGTTGAAGCCGTTACGGCCGTGTAACCCGGGGCCGCGCCATAGCCGGCCAGCACCAGCGAGCGGCCGTCGGCCGTGCGTGCCAGCGCCAGTTCGGAAGTTGCGTTGCCACTCACCGTCAGAATGCGGTTGTTGCCGGTTACGGCTGTAGGCATCGCAATAGACTGCACGAGCGTGCCGCTGGGGGTGTATTCATCCAAAAAAACGGCCGCCGCCGCCGTATTTAGTGCCGCCGAGCCGTCGCCGATGCGGGCCACCACGATGTTGCCAGGGGTGAAAGGAGCAGCAACGGCCGCCGGCCGCAACAATCCCTGAACCAGCAGGCTCAGGAACAATCCCAATCGATAGAAATACTTCATTTTGTTGGTTGTGGAAATAATGAGAGGAAAAATGCAACAACGGGTTCAACCCATTTCAAAGGTACGTTCTTGCGCCTGATAGAGTCGTGGTCAACCTGGTTTATTAACGTTTGGCGCAGCCCGGAACCTGCTCGCAAACGGCGCCGGCCGGCCACTGGAGTTCGCCGAAGCAAAGGGCGGCAAAGCGGACACAAGGTTGCCCGGCGTACTACTCAGTTTCTTCCGGCCCGGGTAAAGTAATTTCGAGGCCCCGGCGTCTGTTTAGGCAGAATGAATGCCATGACTCTTTCGCTCCCCTCCTCCCTCGCCCCGATGACGGCCTCGCAACAGGACCTGCAGATTGCCGAAGCCGTGCGGCTGCAGCGCCCGCGGCTGCTACAGTTCATCCGGCGGCGCATTCCCGACGAAGCCGAGGCCGAAGACCTGCTCCAGGACGTTTTCGCTGAGCTCGTCGAAAGCTACCGGCTGCTGAAGCCCGTGGAGCAGGCGGCGGCCTGGTTGTTTCGGGTAGCGCGCAACCGCATCACCGACCTCTACCGCCGCAAGCGCCCCGTGAGTTTGGAGGCCGCTTTCGGCGCGGCTGAAGCCAGCGACGACGGAGAGGGCCTGCTGCTGGCCGACCTGCTACCCGCCCCCGACGACTCACCCGAAAACCGCCTGCTACGCGAAACCCTCATGGACGCCTTGAGCGACGCCCTGGCCGAGCTGCCCGAGGCCCAGCGCCAGGTATTTGTGTGGCACGAGCTAGAGGACAAAACCTTCCGTGAGATGGAGGCAGAAACCGGCGTGCCGCTCAAAACCCTGATTTCGCGCAAGCACTACGCCGTGCTGCACCTGCGCAAGCGCCTGCAAACGCTCTACACCGAATTATTCACCGACTAGAAGTTTCTGATTGCTGGTTTCTGGTTTTCAGGTTGAGCGCCAATACGCTTTTCGCCAGAAACCAGAAACCAGAAACCAGCAACCAGAAACCAGAAACCCTCTTCATTATGGACCGTAAATTCTGGCTGCTACGCGGCCTTCGCTTCGCCTTCTTCGCCGCCCTCTTTATTGTGGTGGTCGGGCTCGTCACTCGCGAGCTGTGGAACCAGCTCATGCCCTTCCTATTCCACCTGCCCATTATCAGCTTGCCCCAGACGTTTGGATTGCTGCTGCTGAGTCGCATTCTGTTTGGCGGATTCCGGGGAGGCGGCCGGCCCGGGGGCTGGGCGCGTAAGCGCCGCGAGTGGCAGCAGCGCATGGCCGGCCGGCTCGAACACCTCAGCCCCGAAGCGCGCGAGAAGTTTCGCCAGCAGATGCGCAGCCGCTGCAGCATGGGCTGGAACCCGGCAGCCGACCCGGCTACTCAAGCCAGCCAGCCTGCCGGCTAAGTCACTGGGCACACCGCCGGTTTTTACTGCAAGAAAGGGCCTGTTCGTGCTGCGAACAGGCCCTTTCTTGTTGGCCCCGATACCTCCTGAAAAAATACGCTGGCGTTCAGCTTCCCAAGCAATGAAGTACCGGGTGCGAACCGCGGCTTCTTAGCTCCGGCCCCGGGTAGCATCAGGGCCAGAGGATTTTTTTCAGACGAAAAACACACGCTGCACCGTCCAGAATGCCGCTACCAGCCCGATGACGACTGAAACCGGGATAACGACGCGCTGCTTATACCAGCTTTTGTTGGCAGCCCAGCGGCCCACCAACGCCCAGCACAGCAGAATCACCGTTATCTGCCCCAGCTCCACTCCCACGTTGAAGGAGATGAGTGAGCCGAAATAGTCTTTCTGCGGCAGGCCCAGGCCCGTGAGCGCGCTGGCGAAGCCCATGCCGTGCACCAGTCCGAAGCCAAACACGATGAGCAGCCGCCAGGGATTGAGCTTATCGGTGATGATATTCTCCAGGGCCACAAACAGGATGGACAGGGCAATAATCGGCTCGATTACCGCCGACTGTGGCTGAATAAGCCCGTACATGGCTAGCCCCAGTGTGATGGAGTGCGCCACCGTGAAAGCCGTGGCCTGCATGAGCACCGGCTTGAGGCGCGGCTGCAGAATGTAGAGACTGATAATGAACAGAATATGGTCGAGCCCCAGCGGAATAATGTGGGTGAAGCCCAATTGCAGGTAGGTCCCAAAAATCTCGGTGCGCGAGAGCTTGCTCAGGTCTGTATTCAATACGTGCGCGGCGGCCGGCTGGGCCAGCAGCACCAGCAGCGGCAGAGCCGCCAAGCATCGGCTGGGCCAGGGCTTGAAAGCGGGAGCGTAACGCGGCATCTCAGCGGGCGGCCAGCAGCTTCTTGCCTTCGGCTTCTACCTCAGTATTGAGGTAGGGCGCGGTTTTCAGCGCGCCTTCAATCAGTGCCTGGCCTTCGGCCGTTTTGCCCAACTTGCTCATGATGAGGCCGGCGCGGCACAGCAGCACCGGGTTTTTTGAGCCCGTGCGGCGGGCTACCAACATGTACTTCTGCGCCTCGGCATACTGCCCGCGCTTGTACAGCACCCAGGCCATGGTTTCGTTCACGTCGATGTTGTCAGGCCGGCGGTCGTACTCGATTTTGGCATGCTCCAGGGCTTTGTCCAGTTCGTTGGTTTTCAGGTAAGCGTAGGCCAGCTCGCGGTCGGCGTAGTGGCCCATCTGCTCGTTGCTGTCGGCTTCCTTGGCCGCGCTGGCCAGCATGTCGATGGATTCCTCAGCCATTTTATTCGCCTCAGTAGGCTGGCCGTTGAGGCGGTAGAGGTCGGTCAGCTCATCAGCAAAGGCATAGTCCTTCACCGTGATGCGGGCCTGCTGGTAGAGGCTGATGGCGCGGGGGTAGTCGTGGCGGGCCGCCGCCATGCGGCCCAGGCCAGCGAGGGCGTAGGCGTAACCGGGGCGGGCGTACAGGGCCATCTGGTAGTAGCCGCGGGCTTTAGCAGTGTCGCCGCTCACCTCGTACAGGTGAGCCAGCGCCGCACGCGTCCACTCGGTTTGCTCCAGGCCGATATAGCCGGCTTTCACCGCCATGTCCATGGCTTGGATAGCCCCGGGCACGTCGCCATAAATCTCGCGCAGGTAGCTGGTGCGGGCATAAGAAGCCAGGTCGGGCCGCAGCTCGTTCATGCGGTCGGCCATCTTGATGGCTTCAGCATAATGGCCCATTTCTACGTTCGCATCGGTCAGCAGGCCATACACGAAGCCGCTGTGGGGGTTCAGCTTTTGGGCCTGCTCGGCCAGAGCCAGGCCCTGGGCAAAGTGGTGCTGGGTGAGGCACAGCGAAGCTTTGCAGCTCAAGGCCTCGAAGTTTTCGGGCTCGGCGCGCAGCACTTGCTCCAGCAGCTCCATGGCAGCCCCATCGTAATAGGAATGCTCGCCCGTAACGCGGGCCTCCTGCATGTAGGCCTGGGCCAGCAGCAGGCGGCTTTTCTGGTCGTCGGGGTTGGTGCGCAGCTTAGCCAGCAGCCCTTCAATGGCCGCCTTGGTATTCAGCCATTCCTTGCCCGCAGCCAGGTTACCGGTACGCTCCCGAAACTCGGGTGTTTTGCTGATGGGTTTCTTGAAATAGAAGATGGCTGCCGCCAGCAGGGCGAAAACTATTAGTAAGCTAGGGTACAGGTACTTTTTCAAAACGAAGAAATGTCAGGTGGGCGGGGGTAAAAGTAAGCCACAAAAAAGAGCCGCCGCCGGCCCCAACAGGGCACAACGACGGCTCTTTTCTAAGTGGCCGTTGGGCTAGTGCGGGCTATTGGCGCTCGATGCGCACCGATTGCACCACCGTTTTGCCGATGTACAGCGTGGCGATGTACTGGCCGGGGGCCACCTCGCGGCTCGGGGTCCACTGTAACTCGTTCACGCCTTCAGCAAATGCCTTGTCCCTGGCAACGGTAGCGACCTTACGGCCGGTCACATCGCTGATAACCACGCTCATCGTTGCCTTAGCAGGCAGGTCGAAGCGCAGGGTGGTGCGGTCGAGGAAGGGGTTGGGGTAGGCCTGGGCCACGGTCACGCTAGGCGACAGGCCGAGGCTGCTCGAACGCTGAGCCAGGGCTATGCGCTGGGCATTGGTTCCACTCCACGGCGTCTGCACGTAGGGGAACGCAGCCCGGAAGGTCGTGTCGTTGGCTGTGATGCCAGCGTTGAAGCCCAGCACGCGGCCCAATTGGGCCGTAACGGGGTTGGTCGAGGTTGGGGTAAAGTCGTCGTACCACAGGCCAAGGGCGGCCAGTACTACACCACCTACGGCCTGCAGTTCGATGCGGGTTATGTCATCCTCCAGGCGACGGCCGTTCGGGAAGCCGTCCATGTTCGGGATAAACTGCACAGTGGTGTTGTTAAAGGCCGGGTCGGTCAGGCCGGCTACTGCGGCGGCCAGCAGGCCCTCCGAGCTGAAAGCAGCCGAGGTGCGCGAAGTAGGGGGCACGGCCATGTTCAGGCGCAGCATGTCGCCGCCGGGGTTGCCAGCGCCGGCACCCACCAACAGGAAGTTATTGATGAAGGGCTTGCCAGCCGCCAGCGGGTTACCGCCTTTGCCGGTAGCCAACTGGTAGGGAATAGCATTCGGCACCCCAGTGTGGAAAATAGGCTTGATATCCACCGAGCGCGGCTTGCCAGCCACCAGCAGGTATTCGCCGTAGCCACCCTGGGCAATGGGAGCCAAAGCCGTACCAGCCAACACCGGGCTACCTGCCAGGGCGCTTACCCCAGCTGCACCGTTGCGGAAGTCGAAGCCCGGGAAGGACGAGCCACCCAGCAAAGCCTGGCCAGCCAGCGACTTGGTCTGGATGCGCAGCGGACCAAAGCCGGGCACGGCCTCACCATAGTAGGTCTGGCCGGCCACTTTGGGCGCGGCCGGAGCTACCGGCACGTTGTCGGCCACGTACAGGCCCAGCTCGGGGTTGGAAAGGTAGTCGTCGGTAGCGGCGGCCTCAGCATAAGGCGTGGCCGCGTTCCAGGCATCCTTAGCCCCAATGGGATTGATAACTTCGTTCAGCAGGGGCATACCGATGCGCGAAACCTGCACGTAGTTGCCCGATACCGTAGGAGCGGCACCCGTAGCCGACAGCACGCGGGTGGCCGGGCGGCTGGCCGAAGCCCACACGCCAATGATGAAGTTCGAGTCCAGAATGTTGGTGGTCGAGGTTAGGGCCGGGGCGCTGGCTTTCTTCAGCACCGACACCGGAATCTGCATCACAATGGCGTGGGTATTCTTGCGAGCTACGGCATCACGCGCGGCACCGGGGGCGCGCACGCCGCCCAAGTCGAAAATGCCGCCCAGGTCCACGAAGAAAGGGTCATCGACCGGCCCGCAGAAAATCTTGGTACCATCGTTGAGGTTGTTGACCGCGCTAGCCATTATAGCGCTATAGGTGGAATTCAAGCCGGCCGCGCTGCTGATGGAGCGTGGGCCGACGTTGGGTGGCGGCACGTTACCGGGAAAAGTAGAAAGGCCGGCCGCCACGAAGGCACCACCTGCCACACTTTTCTCCAGCGTGTAGGTGGTTTTCAGGTTCTGTTGGCCCAGGCGGATGTTGAAGAACGTGGTGGGGTCCTGGTTGGTCCGCGTGAAGGTGAAGCGGTACGTGATGTCATCACCGGTGGTGGTGGCGCTGTTTTTCACGTGAATTTCGTAGCGGATGTTTTCGCCGAAGGTATTGTAGTTAGGGCCGCCCTGGGGCAGTTCCAGCGGAATGTAGTCGGCAATGATGGTGACGCTGGCGTCGGGACCGTTTACGGCACCGGTGCCGTCTGGCGTACGGAACGCGTAAAGGTCGGTGTTGTCGGCGAGCGGGTCGTCGGCAATGAGGGGAGCTTCGCGGTGGCTCGAAGCCTCCAGCTTGTTGTGCTGCCCGCTCAGGGCCAGCACGCCTCCCACGGTGGTTGCGAGTAGCGCAGCTTGAACCAGAGGACGAGTAAGAAGGTGTTTCATAAAATGGGAAAAGTTGGTTGAGGGTAACTGAATAATCGAGAAGAAATCACCCAGGCATTCAAACTCCCGCCCATGGTTGGCGCTTGTCTTACTCCCGCTGCTTATTTTCTCCTACGTCAGGCCCGGGCTTCGCGGTTTTGTTTTTTCCGGAATTTTCTTATAAGATTTTGGCCGGCGGTGGCAGTGCGGAGTGCGTAAGTGCCTCAGGCTGCTCTCCGCCCAATAGCGGTTACTTTTGCAGGCCGCTTTGGCGCGCCTTTATTCTTTCATTTATTGGGTTGCTCTTTCCGGGCCGCCCCGTGTTCTCATGGCTATTGTAGCTATCAACCTTACCACCGGCAGCCTTCAGCAGGAAGAAATTATTGTGGGTATCGACCTGGGTACCACCAACAGCCTAGTGGCCTACGTGCATCCTGAGACCCATCAGCCCGCCGCCATCAACGACCTCGGGCGGGGCACCATTGTTCCTTCAGTCGTGCATTTCCCGGCCGGCGGGGCCGACCCGCTGGTGGGCAGCGCCGCCTACGATTTCCTGCTCTCCGACCCGCAGCACACCATTTACTCGGTGAAGCGCCTGCTGGGCAAAAGCTACCGCGACCTGGGCCAGCACGCCGGCCAGCTCGGCTACAAGGTTATCGACGACAATGCCGAGGGCCTGGTGAAAGTGCGGGTCGACGACCGGTTTTACTCCCCCATCGAGCTGTCGGCGGCTATTCTGCGCGAGCTGCGCGCCCGCGCCGAGCACGCCCTGAAAACGCCCGTCAATCGCGCCGTCATCACCGTGCCGGCTTACTTCAACGACTCGCAGCGCCAAGCCACCCGCGATGCCGGCCGTCTCGCCGGGCTCGAAGTGCTGCGCATCGTGAACGAGCCCACCGCCGCCGCCCTGGCCTACGGCATCGGCCTCGACCCCGACGAGGAAAAAACAGTGGCCGTGTACGACCTCGGCGGCGGCACCTTCGACATCAGCATCCTGCGCATTCAGCAGGGCATTTTTGAGGTACTGAGCACCAATGGCGACACTTACCTTGGCGGCGATGACTTGGACCGCGCCGTGCTGGAGCACTGGACGACGGCATTTGGGCTGCCCGCGGCTTTCGGTATCAGTCCGCACCTGCGGCAGCAGCTACGCCTGGCCGCCGAAATGGCTAAGAAGTACCTCAGCCAGCACGACGACTTCACCACTCACCTTACCGACGAGGCCGGCCACAACACCACCGTCACGCTCACCCGTGCCCAGTTCAACGACCTTATTCGCCCGTTGGTGGCGCGCACCATTGCTGCCTGCCGCCAGGCTGTACAAGACGCTGGCCTTTCCTCCGATAGCGCCACCCTGGCCACCCAGCTTGATGCCGTGCTGCTGGTGGGTGGCTCGACCCGGGTGCCGCTGGTGCATGAAGCGGTATCGGCCTTTTTCGGGCAGACAGCCAACAGCTCGCTAAACCCCGACGAAGTGGTGGCCCTGGGTGCGGCCATTCAGGCCGACATCCTGGCCGGCAACCGGCGCGACGTGCTGCTGCTGGACGTAACCCCCCTCACGCTGGGCATCGAAACCCTGGGCGGGCTCATGGACCCCATCATTCCGCGCAACTCTAAAATTCCGACCAAGGCCGGCCGGCAGTACACCACCAGCCTGGATGGGCAGGTGAACCTGAAAATCGGGGTGTACCAGGGCGAGCGCGACCTGGTGAGCCAGAACCGCAAGCTGGGTGAATTCACGCTCACCGGTATTCCGGCTATGCCCGCCGGCCTGCCCAAAGTCGACGTCAACTTCCTGCTGAATGCCGACGGCATTCTCCAGGTCGAGGCCATCGAGCTGCGCTCGAACACCCGCCAGCGCGTCGACATCAAGCCCCAGTACGGCCTCACCGACGACCAAGTGGAGCAGATGCTTATGGACTCGCTGCTGAACGCCAAGGACGACGTAGCCGCCCGCCTGCTCATCGAAGCCCGCACCGCGGCCGAGCAGCTGCTCTACCAGGTGGAAAGCTTCACCCGCAAAAACCGCGCGCACCTCACCGAAACCGAGTTGACTGCCACCGCCGAGCAGGTAGCACAGGTGCGCACTGCCCTCACGGGCACCGAGCGCGACCCCATTCTAAAAGCCATGAACGAGCTGGACGAGCTGACCCGCCCCTATGCCGAGCGGGTGATGAATATTTCGATTCAGCAGGCCATGGCCGGCAGGAAAATCGGCTAAGGCAGACGGCGCAAACCAGTTTGCCTGCCAGGGGCAAGTGGCTTTTATCTACTGATGTTATGCAGCCGCTAAAGCAGCCTGTGTTTTTGTTTCTGGTTGCTGGTTCCTGGTTTATGGTTGATTATCAAAAGTGAACCAGCAACAAGAGACCGGGAACCAGAAACAAAACCCGGGATTCGGCAGCCACTGCGTAACAGCATTTATCTATGCCTCGAGGCACCCGGCTTGCGCGCCGGCAGGGGTTTAATGACCTTTCCGGGTGGTCGGGCTGCCTCGCGCGGGCCGAAGCTGAGCACCCCGCGCGAAGCCGTGTCGCGAAACGTTACCTCGAACACGACGGAGGGCTGGGGCAGCGCCGAGTCGGCCGCGAATGAGAAGCTATAAAACAGACGCGAGGAGCCATTATCGCCCAAACGCACGCCTAGCTTGTAGAGCTCCAGCGGGGAGGGGTGCCGCTGGCCGGTTTTCCAGAGGGGCCGGGCCATGGCCCCGAAGCGGGCGGCCGTTACCACCCGGCGCACTTCCGGCGCCAGGCGATGGTACGCCCCGGCGTAATCGGCCCGCAGAATGGCCCGCAGAAACTGGCTGCCCACCTGCGCCTGGGTAGAGCGGGGCGCAGAACGCGGGGCGGGTATCTGCCCCCAGCCCAGGCCCGGGGCCAACATTACCGCCAGCGCCCCGCCCGCCAGCAGCCGGCCCCATCTCAGCCCCCAATGATGCCTAAGCGCTTCCATGCCTAAAAGTACGAGGGGGCGGCGAAAACAGCCACCGGCCATTTTCACCGCCCCCACGGGCTTGCGGCCACAGAGACCTTACTCGACTACTACACGGCGCGTCACGCTCAGACCCGCGCCGGTCAGGCGCAGGGTGTACACGCCGGTAGCCAGGCCCTGCGTGGGCAGCTCGGCCAGGTTGGCGCGGCCGGCCGTCAGGCGCAGGGGTTGCGTGTGCACGCGCTGGCCCAGGGCGTTGTAGAGAGTGGCTTCGGCCGCGCCGCCGGGGCCGTTGCCGCTCAGTTGCACGCGCAGGGCCTGGCCGGCCACCACGGGGTTGGGCAGCACGTCGACGGTGTAGCCGGCGGTCTGGTTGAGCGTGGCGGTACCGCGCGTCACGGTAAAGGCCAGCGGGGCGAGGTTGTTGGTTTCGTTCGATTCGCTGACCACGTTCAGGGGGTCGGCCACGAACAGCAGGAAGTAGGCCCCGGGCGCGGTATTGGTCGGAATAGCCGCTACCAACTGCCTGGTTTCGTTGAGGTTAACGCCCAGCGCGCCGCCGGCACTAGTGCCTAGCAGCACGTCGCTGGCATCGAGTACGGCGTTGGTCGAGAGGTAGTAGCCCACGGCTGAGCTGCCGGCGCTGCCGGCACCCTGGTTGGCGACAATGGCACTCATGCTCACGTTGTTGCCAGCGGCCACGGTCGAGGGCGAGGCCCCAATCTGGGTCAGGAGCAGGTCGGCCTGGGGGGCGGCCACACAGCTCACCGCCGCTTCGAAGCCGCTGGCTGTGACGCTGCCGTCGCTGATGAACACCACGGTGAGCGCGCCCGCCGAGTTGGTAGCCGTGAAGGGCAGGTTGGGCCCCTGCGTGCCCGTGTACGTCCCCAGCAGGGTAGCCGTACTGGCCGTGGTGCCATCGTAAATGCTCACGTAGTCGTAGCCGCTTTCGGTGGCAAACGACGTGAACAGCAGTTGCACCATCGAGCCGGCCGTGCCGGGCAGAATGGTGAGCGAGCCGTTGGAGTTGTCGGCGTAGTTGTTGTAGCCGCCATTGTCGTAAACCGTGGTCGAGCAGGTCGTGACGGTAGCCGTGCCGGTAAAGGGCACCACCGTGCCAGTGAAGGGTCCGTTCACCGTCAGGGCCAGGCTGGCCACGTTGTTGGTTTCGTTGGTTTCGGTCACCACATTGGTCGGGTCGGCCACAAACAGAACGTAGTAGCTGCCCGCCGCCGTGCCGGTGGGTATCACCAAAGCCGAGTTGCGGGGGCTGCTTTGCCCGGCGGGCAGCGCAAAGCCAGTACTGGTATTCAACAGCACGTCGCTGGCATCAAAGACGGTATTCGTCGACAGATAAAAGCCGACGCTGCTGCTGTTGGCCGTGCTGGTGCCGGCGTTCACAATCGAGCAGGCACCCGCGATGGAGAAGCCGGGCGTGGCACTGCTAGCCGAAAGCTGAGGCTGCTGAATCTGCAGGTCGATGCCCGGGGCCAGCAGCAGCAGCGGCACGCCGGCTACGTTGTTGGTTTCGTTGGTCTCGGCCACCGCGTTGGCCGGGTCGGCCACGAACAACACGTAGTAGCTGCCCGCCGCCGTGCCGGTCGGAATGGTGATGTTGTCGTAGCGCGACGCATATTGGTAGCCACTCAGGCTGCCGCCGGGGCTGGTGTAGAGCAGCACGTCGCTGGCATCGAACACGTTGTTGGTCGAGAGATAGTAGCCCACCGTGCTGCTGCCCGACGCCGCGTTGCCCAGGTTCTGAATGTAGCAGTTCGTGTTCAGGCTGTTGCCGGCCGAGCTGGTGCTGGCCGACAGGTACGGCTGCACAATGGTGAGGTCGATGCCGGGGGCCACCACCTGAATAGCCGCCGACGTCACGTTGTTGTTCTCGTTGGTCTCGGCCACCGCGTTGGCCGGGTCGGCCACGAACAGCACGTAGTAGTTGCCCGATAGCGTGCCGGCCGGGATGGTTACGCTGCTGTAGCGCGACGAATACTGGTAAGCCCCCAGGCTGGGACCCGGCGCGGTGAGCAGCAGCACGTCGCTGGCATCGAGCACGGTGTTGGTCGAGAGGTAATAGCCAATCGTGCTGCTGGGCGAAGTCGAGTTGCCCAGGTTCTGGATGTAGCTGCTGGCATTCACGCTATTGCCAGCGGCCGTGCTGGTAGCCGACAGGTAGGCCTGCGAAATGGTGAGGTCGATGCCAGGCGCTACAACCTGGAGCGCGGCCGCCGCCACGTTGTTGTTTTCGTTGGTTTCGGTTACGGCATTGGTCGGGTCGGCCACGAACAGCACGTAATAGCTGCCGGGCGCGGTACCGGTCGGAATGGTCACGTTGTCGTAGCGCGACGAATACTGATAAGCCCCCAGGCTGCTGCCCACGCTGGTATACAGCAGCACGTCGCTGGCATCAAAGACGTTATTGGTCGAGAGATAGTAGCCAATCGTGCTGCTGGGCGAAATCGTATTGCCCAGGTTCTGGATGTAGCTGCTGGCGTTTAGAACATTGCCGGGAGCCGTGCTGGATGCCGACAGGTAAGCCTGCGTAATGGTGAGGTCGATGCCGGGCGGCACCACCTGCAGCGTAGCCGTGCTGATGTTGTTGTTCTCGTTGGTTTCGGCCAACTGGTTGAGGTAGTCGGCCACGAACAGCACGTAGTAGCTGCCCGAAGCCGTGCCGGCTGGCACCGTGAGCGTGGCGTAGCGCGACGACGAGCTTTGGCCATACACCGTGCCGGTCGAGTTGCCAATTAGCACGTCGCTGGCATCAAGTACCGCGTTGGTCGAAAGGTAGTAGCCGATGGTGGCCGGCGAGGCCAGCGCATTGCCCTGGTTGTAGAGGTAGCAGCTGGCCTGCGTGGTGCCGCCCGGTGCCACCGAAGTCGGCGACAGATAGGTACTGCTAATGAATAGGTCGTAGGTGGGAGCCAGCACCGTCAGGGGCAGGCTGGCCACGTTGTTGGTTTCGATGGTTTCGGCCACGGCATTGGCCGGGTCGGCCACGTACAGCACGTAGTAGCTGCCGGCCGCCGTGCCAGCCGGAATAACCGGGTAGGCGTAGCGAGAGCTGCTTTGCCCCCCGCCCAGGGTGTAGCCCACGGCGGTACTCAGCAGCACGTCGCTGGCATCAAACACCGTATTGGTCGAGAGGTAAAAGCCCACGGTGCTACTGCTGGCCGTCACGTTGCCCTGGTTCACAATCAGGCAGCTGGCCTGCACGGAATTACCGGCGGTGGTGCTCGCCGGGTACAGCTGGGTCTGCTGAATCACCAGGTCCACGCCGGGCGGGCTCACGGTGATGCTGAACGCCGTTACGTTGTTGTTCTCATTGCTTTCCGGCACCTGGTTCTGGTAGTCGGCCACGAATAGGATGTAGTAGGTACCCGGCGCGAGGCTGCTCGGAATAGCGGCCGTGCCGCTGCGCTGCGACGGATAGTTCGGGTACAGCTGCGTTCCGTACTGCGAGGTCAGCAGCTGGTCGGCGGCATCAAGGGTGGCATCCGTCGAAAGATAGAAGCCCACGCTGCTGCTGGCCGCCACCGCGTTGCCCAAGTTGTTGATGTAGCAGCTCATGTACAGCGGCGTGCCCGGGGCCGGGTTGGTCGGGCTCACGCCGGCCTGCGTCGTCACCAAATCCACGGTCGAGGCAATCACGCTGAAGCTCACCGCCGATACGTTGTTATTCTCGTTGCTTTCAGCCACCTGGTTCTGGTAGTCGGCCGCGTACAGCAGGTAGTAGGCCCCGGCGGCTGTGCCTGTTGGCACGGTCACGGTGCTGTAGTGTGTGTAATACTGCCCCACGCTCAGCGCATAGCCGGTCGAGTTGCCCAGCAGCACGTCGCTGGCGTCGAGCACGGTATTCGTCGACAGGTAGTAGCCCACATCACTGCTGCTGGCCGTGGACCCCGACTGGTTATACACCGAGCAGTTGACATTCATGGTACCGCCCGCCACCAGGCTGGTGGGGTAGAGCTGCGCGCCCTGCACCGTCAGGTCGGGCTGGGCCTGGGGCGGCACCGTAGCCACGCAGCCAATGGTGGCCGCAAAACCGTCGTAGTTAATTACGTTGTCGCTGCTTAGGCGCACCGTCAGCGCGCCCGAGGCAGTAGTGCCGTACAGCGTACCCGGCTGCATGCTCGAATTGTAGGTGCCGATAAGCGGGGCCGAGGTACTGCTGCCATCGTACACGTACAGGTTATCGTAGCCCGTTTCCACGGCAATGGTGTTGAACTGCAGCCGCACGTGGTTGCCCGCCGTGGCCGGCAGAATGGTCACGCTGCTGTTCGAGTTCGGCAGATAAGTGCCCGTGGGGCCGCCATTGTCGTAGAGCGTGCCCGCGCAGGTGGTGATAGTGGTGCTGCCCGTGGCGGGCAACTGGTAAGCCTGGGCTTGCACGGCGGTGGGCCACAGCAGGGCGCACACGAGAAGTACGGCCGCCAGCCGCAGCAATAGCCGGGTGGTCAGCGGGTAATTTTTTTTCATAAAAAACTGGAAAAGGAAAAAAAGAAAAGAGATAGAAATAATAACGGGGAAGGCCGCGGGTAGCCCAGCTCCGGCCCGGCCGGAACATGCGATTCTAAACCCGAGGCTTGCTATTTGGTCGCGGTGGTGGGCACCAGCACAAACACGTCTTCGCCAGGACGCTTCATGAGGTATTTTTCCCGGGCGAATTTTTCGAGTAGCGCTGGCGAACTCATCAGCTCGGCACGCTCTTTCTTCACTATCTCGATGTTATCGAGGTAGTACTTCTTCTCACTGCGCAGCTCCTGCCACTTGCGGTAGATGTCGAACTGCTTGCCCAAATCGTTGGCGTCGAGCACCAGCATCCAGACGATAAAGCTCACGCCGGTCAGAAAATAAAAACTGCGGGCCACCCGGAGTATCGGGCTTAGGAAGGAAGGAAGATTCATCGGCGATAAAGGTACTACAAAGGGCCGGTTCCGCGACTGCGAAACCGGCCCTTTGCCAAAGTTAACTGCGTGATTGCTTACATCTTCTTGCCGGGAAAGTAGGCGGTTTCGCCCAACTCTTCCTCGATTCGCAGCAGCTGGTTGTACTTGGCCATGCGGTCGGAGCGCGAAGCCGAGCCGGTCTTAATCTGGCCGGTGTTCAGGGCCACGGCCAGGTCGGCGATGGTGCTGTCCTCGGTTTCGCCCGAGCGGTGGCTCATCACCGACTTGTAGCCGTTGCGGCGGCCTAGGTTCACCGCGTTGATGGTTTCGGTGAGGGTGCCAATCTGGTTCACTTTGATGAGGATGGCATTGGCAATGCCCTCGTCGATGCCGCGCTGCAGGCGGTCCACATTGGTAACAAAAAGGTCATCGCCTACCAGCTGGGTTTGCTGGCCCACGCGTTCCGTCAGCGATTTCCAACCGGTCCAGTCGTCCTCATCCATGCCATCTTCCAAGCTGATGATGGGGTATTTCTTCACCCAGTCGGCCCAGTAGTCCACCATCTGGCTGCTGGTCAGCTTGTCGCCGGTGCTCTTCTTGAAGTGATACACGCCGTCCTCGTAGAACTCTGACACGGCCGCGTCCATCGCAATGAACACGTCCTCGCCGGGGCGGTAGCCGGCCGTTTCAATGGCCTGCAGCACAATCTTGATGGCATCCTCGTTCGACTTGATATTGGGCGCAAAGCCGCCCTCGTCGCCCACGTTGGTGCTGAAACCCTGCTTCTTCAGCACGTTCTTCAGGTGGTGGAAAATCTCGGTACCCCAGCGCAGCGCCTCGCTGAACGATGACGCGCCCGTGGGCATAATCATGAACTCCTGGAAGTCGATGGAGTTGTCGGCGTGCGAGCCACCGTTGAGGATGTTCATCATCGGCACTGGCAGCGTGCTGGCCCCTACCCCACCCACGTAGCGGTAGAGGGGCATGCCGGCATCCTGGGCAGCGGCGCGGGCGGCGGCCAGGCTCACGCCCAGAATGGCGTTGGCGCCCAGGTTGGCCTTGTTGGGGGTGCCGTCCAGCTCCAGCATAATCTTGTCGAGCAGGGCCTGCTCGTACACCGAGAAGCCTACCAGCTCGGCGGCGATTTTGCTGTTCACGTTGTCCACGGCTTTCAGCACGCCCTTGCCCATGTACTGGCTCTGGTCGTCGTCGCGCAGCTCCACGGCCTCGTGCTTGCCGGTGCTCGCGCCCGAGGGCACGGCCGCGCGGCCCACCACGCCCGAGTCGAGCGTCACGTCTACTTCCACGGTCGGATTACCGCGCGAATCAAAAATCTGGCGAGCGTGAATTTGCGAAATGAAGCTCATAGCGTTTCGGTTTTTATCGGTTGAATGAGCCACAAACCTACGCCAAGCGGCGGGCATCCGCACTATTGAGCCCGTGTTTGCGGGGGCGCTCAGCCCTCCAGCCAGCGCCGGAACTCGGGGGTTTGGGCGGCACTGGTGGTGAGCTCCACGGCCGGCCGGGTGCGCAGCCGCACCGCCAAGCGGTTGTTGAAGTAGGGCTCCATTTTCTCCACGAAGGCAATGTTCACCAGCTCCGAGCGGTTGAGGCGGCCGAAGCGGCGCGGGTCGAGCTGGCGCTCCAGCTCGGCCAGCGGGCCGCTGAGCGGGTAGCGCGCGCCGGCCGCGTCCACGGCGAAGGTGATGCCCTCGTCGGCCTGCAGGTAGGCAATGTCATCGGCCTGCAACAGGTAGAGCCCCGTACGCATCCGCACCGTGAAGCGCTGCTTGTACTGCGGCTGGGTGTGGGCGTGCAGCGCCTGACTCAGCTCGCGCAGCACTTCGGAATTGAGGGCCGGCGATGGCGCGGGTTGCGGCACGGAGCCGCGCAACAGCTGGTACTTAGCGAGCGCCTCGCGGAACTGCTCGTAGTCGAAAGGCTTGAGCAGGTAGGCAATGCCGTTGCCCCGAAAGGCGGGCAGCAGAAACTGGTCGTAAGCCGTGGTGAAGATAACCGGGCACGTCACCCGCACCTGCTCGTAGAGGACAAACACGTTGCCGTCGAGCAGCTCGATATCCGAAAAAATCAGGTCGGGCATGGGGTGGGCTTGCAGCCAGGCCAGGGCCTTGGCCACGCTGCGCAGCACCGGCGGCGCGGGCGGGGCCAGCCCGGCGCGCTCCAGAAACTGCACCATCTGGCGGGCGGCCGGCTCTTCGTCTTCCAGAATCAGAATGTTCATCAGCAGGAGGCCTGGGTTTGCGGTATGGCTTGAGGGTGTGGGGTGCGCGGGTGCGCCAGGGCTACCAGCGGCACCGTCACGGCAAATTCGGCGGCCGAGTCGGCTACTAGAATTTCCTGCCCCGTGAGCAGGCGGTAGCGCTCGCGCAGGTTGGCCAGCCCGGTGCCCAGCGAGTCGACGGCCGTGCGCTTGGGCCGGCGCGGGTTGGCCACGCGCAACATCTGGCCCACTACGGCGATAGTGACGCGCAGCGGCGCGGCGTCGTCGCCGGCGTTGTGCTTCACGGCGTTCTCCACCAATAATTGCAGGGTACCGGGCACCACCAGCAGGCTGGCCAGCCCGGCTGGGGCCGGCAGCTCCTGCACGAATTCGTAGGCCACCCCAAAGCGGTGGCGCAGCAGGTAGATGTACTCGTCTACGAAGCGCAGCTCGTCGGGCAGGGGCACAAAATCGTCGTCCTGGTGCCGGATGAGGAAACGGTACAGGTTGGCAAAGCGGCCCAGGTAGGCATCGGCCTCCAACGGGTCCTGCTGAATGAGGCCGCGTAGCACGTTCAGGTTATTGAACAGGAAGTGCGGGTCAATCTGGGCTTTCAGGTTGCGCAGCTCGCTTTCGGCCTGGGCCTTCTGGGTAAGCAGCAAGTGCTGCTGCACGTCGAAGTAGCGCTTGGCCGCCAGCAGGATGCCCAGCATGCCGTAGCTCTGGGTGTGGCTGATGACGGCCCCCAGCAGGCTCAGCACGCTCCACCGCAGCGGCTGCCCAAACACTAAGTGGTAGCCCAGCCAATAGCCATGCGCATCAACCAGTACAAACCCCAGCAGCCCCAGCAGCAGTAGCCCCGCATGCTGCCGCCGCAGCGCTAGCGGCAGAAACCCATACACCAACAAGTACACGGCCGCCGAATCGAGCACGATGGTGTAGGCAATACCGGCCAGCGCCACCCCCGACGCATATTGCCGACTGTAGCTGTAGAGGATGATGGGGGCCGCCAGCAGCCAATACACCAGCACCAGGCGCACATCGGAACGGGCGGGCCGTTGCAGTTGCCATTTCATCGCACGAATAACCGTCAGGAAAGTGAAAGCCTCTACTCTTTGTCGGTTTTCACCCGCCCACGCTCCTCATCCAGGCTGGTACCACGCTTGCGGGCGGCTGCCAACTGCAGGTTGCCCAGCTTGTAGCTGAAGCTCAGGCGCACCTGCCGGCTCTCGCCGTAGCTCTGGAAGCCGACGTTGAGGTTCTGGTAGCGCACGATACCCTGCTGCCGGGCCGAGAAAAACACGTCGTTCAGGCCCAGGCGCAGGGTGGCGCGCTCGTGCAGCAAGCTCTTTTGCAGCCCCAGGTTCAGCGCCCCGAAGCCGTTGAAATTTATTAGCCCGTTCACGCCCGCCGTCTGATAATAGCCTGAGGCTTCGAAGCTCAGGCCCCGCGGCAGCTTCACGTTGGCCTGGCCGTAGAACGTCGCCGCCATGCGCCCGTTGCGGTAGGTGCTGCCCAGGTACCGGCTCAGGTACTGGTTATAAAACACGTTCATCCCGGCGTAGCCCGTTAGCAGCTTGCCTAGGTTCAGCGGCAGGTTCAGGGTAGCGCTGTAGCGCTCCAGGTGGTCGAGGTTGGCGCTGGTCGAATAAACGGCGCTATCCTCGGTCGCCGTCACCAGACTGATGGCATCTACCGTGCGGCTGTAATTCAGCACGAAAAACGGCTGCTGCTGGTACGTAATGGCCGCCTTGTAGCTATTCGTGAACTGCGGCTTCAAAAACGGGCTGCCACGCTGCGAGGTGTAGGGGTCGAGGTACACGATGCTGGGGTTCAAATCCTGGTAGCTTGGCCGGTCGATGCGGCGGCTGTAGGCTAGGTTCAGACCCAGCTTTTTCGTGATTTCTCGGTCCAGGTTCAGGGTCGGAAACAACTGGCCGTAGCTGCGCTCCACCGTCCGCGCGTCGGTGCGGGCCACGGCGCGGGTATTAGTCCATTCCCCTCGCAGGCCAGCCTGCCAGCTCACGCCAGCCAGCTTGCCCTCAGCCTGGGCATACCCCGCCCGAATGGCCTCGGTATAGTCGAAATAGTCGGCCCGGCCCGAGGTCCCGCCACGCAACTCCACCGCACTGGCAATGTCGGCCTGGCTGCCCTTCACGCCCAGACCCAGCTTCAGGCCGTGGCCCAGCGGCCGGCGGTAGTCCACCCGTCCCGAGCGCAGGCCGATATTGGTCAGCTGGTCGTTTTGCAATTGCTGGGTTTGCTCCCCTCCAGTCGTGCTTACCACGTTGCGCAGTTGCCCGGTGCTGGCGGCGCGGTAATGCGAGTAGTCGGCATCGGCCGTCAGCTCGTGGCCCAGCGTGTCGAGCAGCATCTTGTAGTTCAGGTTGCCAGCGTAGGAGTCCGTCACGCGGCGGGTGTCGTTAGTAGTCTGTACCCCGATGCCGTTGCTAGCAGTCGTCTGGTTCTGGCCGGCCACGGCGGTGTGGTTGTCGTAGCCGCTCAGCAGCACGCCCACGGTCTGGCGGCGGGGCAGGCTGTAGTCGCCCCCCAGGCGCAGGTTGTTTACGTCGGCAGTATGGGGCTGGTAGCTGGTCTGGCGGTAGTCGTCGCCGCCGGCTTCATCGTGGCGGGCGGTATTCAGCTGCTCGTACGTTTTGCGGTGGGCGTAGCCGTAGTTGCCAAACAGGTTCAGCTGCTTGGTCCGGTTGTTCAAATCCAGCCCCGCATTGCCCTTGCCGAAGCGCCCGTAGCCGGCCCCCAGCGTCAGCGTACCGTTGGTACCCAGGTTGGCATTCCGGCTCAGAATAATGTTGATGATGCCCGCATTCCCGGCCGCGTCGTGGCTGGCGTCAGGCTGCGTCACCACCTCAATGCGCTGAATGCTGCTGCTCGGAAAGTCGCGCAGCACTCCCACCACATCGGTATACTGCGTCGTCTTCCCATCAATCTGAATAATCAACCCCTCCCGTCCTGCCAAGCTGATGCGGTCGTTCATCACCAGCAGCCCCGGCACCTTTTGCAGCGCCTCCAGCGCCGTGCTACCCGCCGTGAGGCTGCCGGCCACGTTCACCACCATCTTGCCGGCTTGCATTTCCAACAGCGGTTTGCGCGCCACTACTTCCACGCCCGCCAGCGCCTGCGCCTCAAGCTTAAGTGCCACATCCGGCACCCGCACGCCCCCAGCCGCTAGTGTAAACGCTGCACTACGCCCCTTTCCAAAGCCCACCGCTGTCACCAATACCCGATAGGTACCCGGCCGCACGTCCTTCAGCTCGTACGCCCCCTGCTCGTCGGCCCGTTCGCCCCGCACCATTGCCGAGTCGGCCGCAGCCACCAGCACCACTGTGGCAAACGGTACGCCCGCTCGTTGCGCATCCAGTACGCGTCCTGCCACCGTCGCCGGCACTTGGCCCAGGCAGGCATTCAGCGCCACCAGCAAGAGAAAAAAAGCAGAAAAAAGATGTTTCATAAGAGTCGCCGAAGCCGCTGGTTTGAGAATAGGTCAAAGCAAGTCTCCCTCCTGCCCCCCCGGAATTTCCTTCTACCGAACCCGATGAAATTTCCCTTGAACCCGCCGAAAACGGGTTTGAGTTAACCGCCACTTCCGCACCATGCTGGCAGAGGTGAACGAGGAAAATTCCGATGCTCTTTTTCATTCACAGTTGCTTTTCCATTACTTCTCCAATCCGTCCTCACAGTAAAGGCGAGGCAAGCAATCCGGTCGGCCGCCACGTTCCCCCCAGGGTCATCCACAAAAAAAGGGGCTGCTCCGATTGGAGCAGCCCCTTCTCAATCAGAAGCTTGCGCTATAAATTAAGCATCAGCCTCGTCAGCCTTCGCTTCTTCGCGGCTCTCGCCTTCCTTCACCGTTTCGGTAGCCGTATCAGCCGGAGCCGATTGCTCAACTACCACCGCCGGAGCCACCGCTTCGCCGGTCACTTCGGTAGCCGAAGTAGCCGCGTCGCCAGTGGCTTTCTTACCACCACGGCTGCGCGAACGACGAGTCGTAGCAGTAGCCTTCTCAGCGGCCGCCGACTTGGCTTCCAGCAATGTGTCGTTGAAGTCTACTAACTCAATGATACACATTTCGGCGTTGTCGCCCAGACGGGTATCGCTCAGCTTCAGAATGCGGGTATAGCCACCGGGACGGTTGGCAATTTTGCCCGAAATGTTGCCGAACAGCTCCTTAATCGACTCCTTGTCCTGTAGCGCGGCGAATACCATGCGGCGCGAGTGCGTCGTATCGTCTTTCGACTTCGTCAGCAGCGGCTCGATATACTTGCGCAGGGCCTTAGCCTTCGCCACCGTCGTGGTGATGCGCTTGTAGAGGATGAGCGAAGACGACATGTTCGACATCATCGCGTGACGGTGGGCGGTAGTCCGGCCCAACTGGTTGATTTTTTTTCCGTGTCGCATTGGACGTTTAAAAAAGTGTGTGCTTGCGGGCGGCGACCACGGCGGGCCGAAGCCTCATTAGAACCGCTGCCCCTGGGGCACACTGGTTAATTAATTGATGTGTTGATTAGTTGATGTGCTGATATAGCGGTTAACCGCATCAGGAGCAGGCATTGAAAAGGAAGATGTGCCGACCCGCTGGAACGTCCAGCACATCAGCACATCTAATAATTAGCAAATTAGTCTTCGTCGAGGCGATACTTGCCCAGGTCCATCCCAAACTCCAACCCACGCTCTTCAACGAGGTTTTCCAGCTCGGTCAGGCTCTTCTTGCCGAAGTTGCGGAACTTCATCATGTCGGCGATTTCGAGCTGCACCAGTTCGCCCATCGTCTTGATGTCGGCGGCCTTCAGGCAGTTCTTGGCGCGCACGCTCAACTCCATATCCTCCAGCGGAGTCTTGAGCATCTTGCGCATCTGCATGGTTTCCTCATCAATCGGCTCATCCTCGGTCACGCGCGGACCTTCGAGGGTCATCGTATTGTCCGAGAACAGCATGAAGTGCTGAATGAGGATGTTGGCCGCCCCCTTCAACGCGTCCTCCGGATGAATCGAACCGTCGGTCTGAATCTCAATAACGAGCTTCTCGTAGTCGGTTTTCTGCTCCACACGGGTGTTCTCGATGCTGTACTTCACGTTCTTGATAGGCGTGTAAATAGCATCAATGGCAATCTGACCGAAGACCTGGTCGGCGGGCTTGTTCTCGTCGGCGGGCACGTAGCCGCGACCACGGGCGATAGTCAGCTCGAACTCCAACTCCTTGGTTGGGTCAACGTGCGCAATCACGTGGTCGGGGTTCAGCACCTCGAAGCCGCTGGCAAACTTGGCAATGTCAGCGCCCGAAAAGGTATCCTGGCCTTTCACGCGCACGGTAATTTTATCCGAGATGGCATCGCTCGTCTTCTTGAAGCGGACCATTTTCAGGTTCAGGATGATTTCGGACATGTCCTCAATCACTCCTTCAATCGTCGAAAACTCGTGCAGCACGCTGCTCGTGCGCACCGACGTAATGGCGAAACCCTCCAGCGACGACAACAGAATGCGCCGCAGCGCATTGCCAATGGTGACGCCGTAGCCCTTCTCGAGCGGCTTAAATTCAAACGTCCCGGTGAAGTCGTCGGATTTCTCCATCACCACTTTCTCCGGCATCTGAAAAGCTAAGATTGACATATGT
>JANXMN010000060.1 GCA_025354605.1 Hymenobacter sp.
AGCCCCAGCGGGGCGACATATCGGTAGTACCCCCCGGTTTCCGGTTGTAAGAGCCCCAGCGGGGCGACATTCGTTCAACGAGTGTCGCCCCGCTGGGGCTCAGCCGTTCTTTCGACCGGTTTTGCTACCAATATGTCGCCCCGCTGGGGCTTGGATTCTGTACTCTGAAATTTGAATTAATCAACTCCCGCCCACCGGCCTTCAGGCAGCCGAAGTCGCTATATTCAAACTGAAAACCCGTTTTCGGATAACCGAAAGGCCCTGGGCAGTGCCGCGCGAAGCCCTTCGGATAGCCGACGGGCGTTGAGCAAGCCTGCCCAAGGCCTTTCGGTTTTCCGAAGAGCCTCGCGCGACGGCGACCAGGGGCCTTCGGATAGCCGAAGGGCCGGCGGCCCCGGCGGGCAGGCAGCGCCCGCCCGGCTAGGCTTTCAAAAAGCCCAGCGCATACACCAGCGGCTGAAGCTTTTCGCTGAGGCCTTTGTAGGCCTGCTGAAACGGCCCGAACGCCACGGGCGGGAAGTCGCCGCCGGCGTTGCGGGCCTCCAGGGCCTTGCGCACCTGGTACCAGCCCACGTCGGGCCGGTTCAGCTTCAGCTCGTCGCGCACGGGGCGGCTGGCGGGGTGCTCGAAGTAGGCGCGCCACAGCTGTTGGCCGGCCGTCAGCACGGCCCGCGCCTCGGGACCGACCGGCTGGCCGGCCAGGTATTGCACCATAAAGTCGCTCTCGAAGGGGTCGGGCGCGCCCACCTCGGCTTCGGTGAAGGGGATAAAGTGGTTGACGAGGCTCCAGTCCCGCTCGTTCCAGCGCAGCCCGTTGGCCGAAGCGGTAAGGTTGCTGCCATTGAAGAGCATCCAGACGAGGCAGTCGGTTTTGAACTCGTCGGTGAGTGGCTCGGTGGGTTGCAGGAACTGGTCCCGGTCGTTGAGCCAGGTAGGCTTGATAAGGCGGCGAACGGCGAAGACGATGGCGATTTGCCAGAGGTTTTCGGGGGTAATGTAAAAGCCGTTGCCAGTACTGAAAACAGATGATGTTATCGCCGTTTGTGTGGCGGCGTTCTGCATATCGTTGCTATTACAATACATATAGCCAATTGCCGTGTCAATCCATGCCGTAACCTTCGCGTGATTAAGTTGGGGCGTCACCGCATTCTTTAGCGGGATGTTAGTGGTATTCGTCTTCAAACGGGGCATCCAATTGCCTAGAAAAGACGTGCTACTGATATTGTAAAAACGCTTCTCCCCAACAGGTTCTCCACTTTTAGTCAGCACTTCTGCGGCAATCTCCGTGATTGGTATTTTCTTCTTCGCATTCTGACTGGTTTTCCAAATAAGAAATCCAATAGGGAAGTTTCCTTTGATACCATCGAACGCTTTGCTGTGTATCACGAAGCCATCCAAATACTCCGCGTTCCATAAAGTGCGAAACTTCTCAAAGTTTGGCGCTACTACATGTTTCAAAGTGCTGAACATCGCCACCGTTGCCGTGGGCATTTCCCGAGCAATACGCACCAGAAACTGAGTGTATAACTCCCGCGAGGCGAAGCCGTACCCGGCCATTCCCTTCGCTATTTTGGTGGTTGCGACATCCGTTTTGCCTTCATTCCCCTGCGAGTTCGCAGCTTCCGCGTACGGCGGATTAATCAGCACCAGCAGTTTCTTGCCTTCGGCGATGGCGTTGCGCAGGCCGGCGGGCACTTTGTTGGTGAGGGAGTAATCGAGCTGCCCGTCGGCGGCAATGTCGTCGTTGAGGTAATCGTACTGGAAGCGGGTGGCGGCGGCGCAGGTTTTGGTGGCCCGCATCACGTCGATGTCGGCCGCGTCGAGGGTGCTCATGTAGATGTTGCGGTGGTTGCTGTGCTTCACTTCGAGGTTGCCCACGCCGCAGCACATGTCCCACACCACGTATTCGCGCTGCCAGTTTTTGCCCAGCACGTCGGCCAGCTTGTCGTAGGCGCGGTCCACGACGTGCAGCGGCGTGTAGTACGCGCCCTTGAAGCTGCGCTCATCGAGCGGAATCAGGCTGTCGCGCCGTTCGAGCAGGTAGTTGCGGTAGGCCACCTCGGGCGGGCGGTGGTAGATGGCCCAGAAGCGCCTGTAGCCCTCGTGGCTGCCCAGCTCGTAGAGCTTGCCGCCGAGGCTGAAAACCGGCTTGCCGCCGCGGTGCAGCAGCTCGGCCGGCAGGTTGGCGTGGGTGCTCACGGTGCCGTCGCTCATGATGTCGGCGAAGAACAGCAGCGCGTAGTCCTCCGGGGCCACGTCCAGGATTTCCTGCCCCACCAGGGCCACCCACTTGTCGAACACCTGCTTGAGGTTGTCGGGCGTGATGGCCACCCGAATGATGTCGCCGGTAGCAATGGCCCCGCGAATGGTGCTGATAAACTCGTCCTCGTGCGTCTCGATTTTAAAGGAGACGAAGTAGGTCCCGATGTGGGCCGACACCGCGTCGAGGGCCTCCTGGGTGTAGCCGCTGGCACTGCGGCCCCACTTGATGGTTTTTTTGGCGAGGAAGGGAATCACGTCCGCGCTTTTCATGATGGCCGCCTTCTGCGTATCAATCACGGCCAGCAGCGGCGGCACGTAGTCGCCTTTGTTCAGGGCCTGCTGCACGTAGTGCATCAGCTGCGTAAACATGGCGTAGGTGGAGTGCTTGTGCCCTTCCTTGGCCTCAAACCACACCTCCTTGGTTTGAATATCAATCAGGTTTTTGCTGTACCCTTTCAGGTTCAGCGCCTTGATATAAACGTCCTTGACATCTTCTTCGGAGCGGGTCTGCTGGAGGCGTTGGTAGAGGGTCATGTTGGTGGAAAGCGGGAGCGGTGGTGGAGTAAAGTGAAGGCGAGAGCACGTCATGCTGAGCGGAGGCGCAGCCGC
>JANXMN010000103.1 GCA_025354605.1 Hymenobacter sp.
GCCCTGCGCGCCGGCATCTGGAAACCCCGTACCAAGCCCGGCGGCTTCGAGGGCATCGGCACCAAGGGCCTCCCCTGGCTGAAGAAAGCCAGCGAGCTCACCGGCCTGCCCGTGGCCGTGGAAGTGGCCACGGCCAAGCACGTGGAAGACTGCCTGGCCTTCGGCGTGGATATGCTGTGGGTGGGCGCCCGCACCACCGGCAACCCGTTTTCGGTGCAGGAAATTGCCAATGTGCTGCGCGGCGTGGACGTGCCGGTGCTCGTTAAAAACCCCATTCACCCCGAGCTGGAGCTGTGGGTGGGTGCGGTCGAGCGCCTGCAAAAGGCCGGCCTCACGCACGTGGGCCTCATTCACCGGGGCTTTTCGAGTTATGGCAACACCGATTTCCGCAACGCGCCCATGTGGCACCTGCCCATCGAGATGAAGCGCCGCATGCCCGGGCTGCCGCTGCTCTGCGACCCCAGCCACATCTGCGGGCGGCGCGATACGCTGGCCGCCGTGGCCCAGCAGGCCCTCAACCTGGGTTTCGACGGCAACATGATGGAAAGCCACATCGACCCCGACAACGCCTGGAGCGACGCCAAGCAGCAAATCACGCCCGAGGTGCTGCGCGACCTCATCGAAAATCTGGTGTGGCGCCACGAAACCACCAACGAGCAGGAGTTCCTGTCGGCGCTATCGGGACTGCGCGAACAAATCAACCAGCTCGATGCCGAGCTGATGCAGCTGCTGGGCCGCCGCATGGGCGTGGCCGAAAAAATCGGCCGCTACAAGAAGGAAAACGACATTACCATCCTGCAAACCAACCGCTGGAACGAAGTGCTGGAGCGCGCCCAGCGCCAGGGCTCCTCCGTCGGCCTCACCCCCGAGTTCGTGGAGCAGTACCTGGCGGCCGTGCACCTGGAGTCCATCGGGCGGCAGAACAAAGTGATGGAAGGGTAAGACCAAGGACGAGGCCGGGCTATCCTGTCATTGCGAGCGCAGCGCAGCAATCCTTCCTCTCTCAGCGACCCGCCCTCAGAAGCGACAAGCCCCGGTACTACGCCTGATGCGCGGTAAAGGGGCTTGTCACATTATTTGGTTTTCTGCTCCGAGAGGAAGGATTGCTTCGCTGCGCTCGCAATGACAGCACCGCTTGGCCCGCCGCCCTACTCCACCACCAGCCGCTGGGTAGCGGTGGCGGCCCCGGCCGTGGCGCGCAGGGCGTAGAGGCCGGGGGCCAGCCCGCTCAGATTGAACTCGGTGCGGGCACCGGGCGTGGCCGGGCGGGTGCGCACGGCCCGGCCCAAAGCATCGAGCAGGGTGAGGGTGGCCGAGGCAGCGCCGGGCACAGTGGGCAGCGTGAGGCTAGCCGTGCCGTGGGCGGGGTTGGGGGTCAGGGAGAAACTGAAGTCGCTGCGGGCGGCCGTGGTGGCCGTCAGGACGGGGTCGGTGAGGGAGGCGAGGAAGCCGATACGGGTATTGGGCTGCCCGGTAACGACGAAAGGGCCAAAGCTGGCTGGGGGTGTGAGACTGCCGGCTACGTAAACCGTGGTGCGGTCCAAGGCCACTGTCGCGGCGGCATCCACGCCGGCGCCGCCGGCGCGTTGCGCCCAGGCGAAACTGCCAGAGCTACCCGCATCGACAATTTTGGTAGCGAACACATCATAGTCGCCGGCCGAGGTGAGGGTAGTAGAGCCAAAGTCGGCGCTGCCCTTAAAAGCGCCGGCTACGCACAGGCTGGAACCATTCACGGCCAGAGCAGGCGCATAATCATTTTCGGGGCCGCCGGCGCGTTTCGCCCACACAAAGCTGCCGGTGCTGCCCGCATCGGTGAGTTTAGCCACAAACAGGTCGTATAATCCAGCGCTGCTGAGGGTGAGGCTGCCGAAGCTGGCCGTGCCCAGAAAGTTGCCACTGATGTAGAGCGCGCTACCGCGCACGGCCAGCCCTTGCACGTCATCGGTATCGATGCCGCCCGCACGCTGGGCCCACACAAAGTCGGCACTAGTGCCTGCATCGGTGAGCTTGGTCACGAACCCGTCGAAGTTGCTACTGCTATTGCTCAAGGTCACCGTTCCCAAGGTAGCCGTACTCCCTAGGAACGACCCCACGGCGTATACCGACGCGCCGCTAACGGCCAGCGCATTCACATCCATCGTCGAGCCTGTGCTACGGGCCTGTTTCGCCCACGCAAACGTGCCGGCAGCCCCACTATCCAGCAGTTTGGCTACGAATGCTTCAGTGCCTCCGTTCGTTGTGATGCTGAAGCTATCAAAGGCAGCTGTGCCACTGAAGGAGCCTCCTACATAAACAGCGTTACCGCTGGTTGCCAATGCATAGGCGCGGGCAATGCCCGCACTGCCGGCCCTAGTGGCCCACACGAAGCTGCCACTACTCCCGGCGTCGGTGATTTTGGTGATGAACACATCGAAGTCAGTCCCGGGGCCGCTGGCTGTATTCGTTAGCGTCGTACCGCCAAAGCTGGCCGTGGCACTGGTGAAATAACCGGTGAGAAATAAGCTGCTCCCGTTACTCGCCAGGGCCGTGGCCCGGTCGTCGGCCGCGCCGCCGCCGCGCTGCGCCCAGCTAAAAGTGGTAGTTACCGGATTCCATTTGGCGATGAATATATCGGAGCCGCCCGCGCTGGTTAAGGTAGTGCTGCCAAAGGTGATGTTGCCTACGAAAAAACCTGCTAGGTAAACATTGCCATTCACGTCGGTAACCGTGCCCGTCACCTGCGAGGTACTGCCGGCAGGCTGAGTAAATGCCATGGCACTTTGCCAGGCCGGCGCCTGCGCCCGCGCCCCCGGCCCCGCCAGCAACAGAAGCAGCATCAGCAGCAGCACGGCCGCCGACCGGGTTTGCTTCGGGGAGGAGACGTGTTGCATCGAAAGAGAAGGAAACGGCCGTCCGGAGGTAGCAGGCCAGGGTAAAGGTAAGGAGTTGCGCAAAAGCCCCAACGACAAACGTCTTGTCCTTACCCAAAACTCAAACGCCCTTCCGGCCATGTAGCTGGAAGGGCGTTTTTGCGCGGTTGCCTGTCCTGTTTGCCGCTTTTCAAGCGGGGTCAGCCCGCAAAAATGGGTCTTTGCGTCACCTCGGGGAAGCCGGAAAAAGATTTGGGTAAGGACAAGACGACAAACGTTGGGGCTTTTGCGCAGCTGAAAACCAGCTGGCGCGAGGGCGCGGACTACCAAGTCCGCGCCGTTACCAAATCACGGCCCTATCGGCGGCCGGGCGGGTCATCTTGCTGCCCTCAGGGCAGCCGAAGGCGCGCTGAAAATCGGGCATGTTCATGAGGGGGCCGATGGTGCGGTATTGGCCGGGCGAGTGCGGGTCGGTGGCAATCTGCTGGCGCAGGGCTTCGGGGCGAATGTTCTGGCGGCGCAGCTGGGCCCAGCTCAGGAAGAAGCGCTGCTCGGGCGTGAAGCCGTCGAACCGCGGGCGCGGGTTGCTGCCGTAGCGCTGCTGCAACTGCTTTTCGAGGGCCCCGTGCACGATGGTGAGGCCGGCGAAGTCGGCCAGGTTCTCGCCCAGGGTCAGCTGCCCGTTCACGTGCACCGAGTCGAGGGGCGAGAAGGCGTCGTAGTGGCGGGCCACCACGGCGGCGCGCTTCGTGAACTCGGCCGCGTCGGCGGGCGTCCACCAGTCGCGCAGGTTGCCGGCCGCGTCGTACTGCCGGCCCTGGTCGTCGAAGCCATGGGTCATTTCGTGGCCCATCACCCCACCAATGGCCCCGTAGTTCACCGCGTCGTCGGCCTTGGGGTCGAAGAAGGGCGGCTGCAGGTAGCCGGCCGGAAACACGATTTCATTCAGCGGCGGGTTGTAGTAGGCGTTGATGGTGGGCGGCGTCATGCCCCACTCGTTGCGGTCAATGGGCTGGCCCAGCTTGGCGGCTTCGCGGCGGCTTTCCCACCGGTGGGCGGCGAAAATATTCTTCAGGTACGACTCGCGGGTGATGGTCAGGGCCGAATAGTCCTTCCACACGTCGGGGTAGCCCACCTTCACGCGCAGGGCGGCCAGCTTTTTCAGGGCTTCGGCTTTGGTGGCCGGGCTCATCCAGGTGTTGGTGCTGATGTGCTCGGCCATGCTCACGCGGATGTTGGCCACCATTTCCAGGGCCCTGGCTTTGGCCTCGGGCGAAAACGCCTGGTCGACGTAGAGCTGCCCGAAGGCTTCGCCCAGCACCTGGTCGGTGGCGGCCTGCATGCGTTTCCAGCGCGGGGCCTGCTGCTTGGCTCCCGTCAGGGCCTGGTTGTAGCGGAAGGCGGCCTCGGCGTAGGGCGTGGGCAAGGCCGGAGCCGAAGCGCGCAGCAAATGCCAGCGCAGGTAGGTTTTGAGGTCGGCCAGGGGCTCGGTTTTCAGCACCGCGTTCAGCTCATCGAAAAACGCGGGCTGGCCCACAATCAGGTTTTTCGCCTTGCCCACTTCCAGGTCGGCGAGCAGGGCGGGCAGAGCCAGGGCGGGGTAGCGCTGGCGGGCGGCGGCCACGGTCAGCTGGTTGTAGTTGGCCTGCGGGTCGCGCAGCTCCACCGGGGTGCGCGAGGCCTTGGCCAGGCGCGTTTCGAGGCGCTCCACGGTGGCCGCGTCGCGCTGGGCCACGGCCGGGGCCGCGCCCGCCAGCCCAAACAACTGGCTCATGTACGTGCGGTAAGCCGCCTTCACCTTCTCGCTGCGGGCATCGGTTTTGAAGTAGAAGTCGCGGTTGGGCAGCGTGAGGCCGCCCTGGCTGAGCTGCACGGCATATTGCGTGGTGTTCTTCTCATCCACATCCACCCCGAAGCGAAAAAACACCCCCGGCCCCAGTTGCTGAATGTGCGCGATTTCGGCCCGCAGCCCGGCCGCGTCGCGCACGGCCGCCAGGCGGGCCAGCTCGGGCTGCAAGGGCGCGAGCCCGGCCCGGTCGATGGCCACGGTATCCATGGCGGCGGCATAAAAGTCGCCCACCTTCTGGGCATTCGAGCCGGGGGCGGCATTGCGGGTGGCCGCCGCGTCGTCCAGAATCTTACGCAGCAGGTCCTGGGTGCGGTTGCCGAGCAGGTTGCGCGGCCCCCAGCTGCTGGCGTAGCTCGGCACGGGGTTGCCGCGCAGCCAGTTGCCGCCCGAAAACTGGAAGAAGTCCTCGCAGGGGTTCACCGCCCGGTCGATATCGGCCATGTCGAGCCCCACCCCTTTCGGGAAGGTGGGAGCCGGGGCCGGGGCGGGCGCAGCGGGTAGGGCGGTGGCCACGGCGGCCGGCTTGGTGCCGGCGCAGCCGGCCAACAGCAGGGCGGCGGCCAGCCAGAAGCGGGAGGAGAAGTGCAGCATAGTGGGCAAAGATGGAAAATCGAACGAGAACAACCGCAAGGACCACGGCGTGCCGGGCGGGCTGCGCCGCCGGCCAACGCAAACAGCCGCCCCCGGGAAACGAGAGCGGCTGTGCGCGGCAAGCCATTGCCGGCCCGGCCCAGCGGTGCGACCGGTGCCCCCTGCCGAGCCCGGCCCCGCTGCTTTTCGGAGCGGAAGGCGGGCAACCGCGGAGGACGACCCGGCCGGCTAGGGCTTGGCCACCACGGCCGCCACGGCCACGGCCGCGCGCTGGTAGTAGGCGGGGTTCCAGAAATTCGCCGGCCGGCCCAGCTCGGCGCGGAAGTGGGCCGAGAGCAGGTGGAAGTTGTAGTCGGCCTGCGCGTCGAGCTCGTCCACGAGGTCGTGGCGGTCGGTGCGGGCCTCGCCGGTACTGCCGAGGTGGCCCACCTGGGTTTCGCGGGTTTTGCGGAAGGGCTTGAGGTCGGCCTGGGTGCGCTTGACGAAGGCCGCGCCCAGGGCGTCCTTTTCGGCCTCGGTGGTGGCCAGGTACTCGCCCAGGCGGTCGGCCAGCTCGGTGCCCACCTTGGCGGTGGTGTAGTACTTGAGCGTGCCGGTGGGGTAGAGCAGGGCATACACGCGCCGACGCTCCTGCGCGTCTTCGATGAGGGCGTCGCCGGACAGGGTTCCGTCGTTTTTGCGGATGCGGTCGAGGGCCGTGGTTTGGGCGGTGGTGGTTTGGGCGGTGGCCTCTTTCTGGGCCCCCAGGCTCAGGCCCAGGGCCTGCTGGGCGGTTTGGGCGCGGGCGCTCAGGGCCTGGGTGTCGAGGTTGGCGGCGGCGAGCAGGGCGGCCAGTGGGCCGGTGGCGGGCAGGTTGGCCGCCAGGCGGGTGGCGTGGTCCACGAACCCGGCCAGGGTGTTGAGCAGCGACCGGTCGTTGTCGGCAAAGTGCGAGTCGAATAAATGGGCAAACGCTTCCATCAGTTGGGGGGAAAAGTGGGGTAGAAAAAGCGGCTACTAGCCAGCAGGCTGCTGCCGGTGGCTCGGCCGCGGCGAAAGGTACAAATCGGAATATTCCGGACAAGCCCCCCGGCCCGGGTTGGCGGTTCCGGAATATTCCGGGGTAGTGCCTGCGGGCGCGGTGGGCACTCCGGAATACTTCGGGGTAGTGCTTCCGGGCGTGAGGAGCACCCCGGAATATTCCGGAGTGGTCGTGGCGAGCGCAGGGGCACCCCGGGATTTTCCGGGATGGTGGTTGCGGGCGTGGAGGGCACCCCGGAATATTCCGGACCCGCCCCGGCGAGGCCCTACTCCACCACCAGCCGCTGGGTAGCGGTGGCCGCCCCGGCCGTGGCGCGCAGGGCATACAGGCCGGGGGCCAGCCCGCCGAGGCTAAGCTCGTGGCGCAGGCCGGCGGCGGGCAGGGCCACGGTGGTGGTGCGCACGGTGCGCCCCAGGGCATCGAGCAGGGTGAGGGTGGCCGAGGCTGCCCCCGGTTGGGCCGGCAGCGCCACGGTGGTGGTGGCGCGGGCCGGGTTGGGAGCCAGGGTGAAGGGCAGGCTGCCGTGGGCGGCCGTGGTGGCTGTTAGGGTGGGGTCGGTGAGGGCGGCGAGGAAGGCGAGGTAATCCAGGGCCGGATTGGTCACGGTGAGATTATCGAAAGTAGCCAAGGCGTTGCTCCAGCCCGTGGCGTAAAGGGAAGCACCCACGGCTACCAAGCCCCTCACTTCTTCGAAACCAACGCCGCCTATTTGTTTGACCCAATCAAAACTGACCTGATTGCCCACATCGGTGAGTTTGGCTACGTAACCATCGGTTCGCGCCATCGGTGGGCTAGTACCGGGCTCGGGAGTATTGGTCAGGATGGTGCTGCCAAAACTAGCGGTGCCACTCCCCGAGAAGAGCCCGCCCACATACACGCTTGGCCCCACCACCCGCACCGCCCGGGTTCCGGTCTGCGCGCAGGTGCCACCCGACTGCTGTGCCCATACAAAGTGACTGCTGGGGCCGTCGTCCGCTATTTTGGTGATAAACATACCCGTACCCATGAGGGTCGTGGTACCGAGGCTGAAGCCGGGACTATCAAATTCACCGCCGACATAAAGTGTCGTTCCTCGGGCCGCGACTACCGTAGCATACTCATTGCCGGGGCCGCCCGTGCGTTGCACCCAAACGAAGGATGGTGTTGTGCCGCCATCTGTGAGTTTGGCCACGAAGCCATCGACCTTGCCATCGGTGGTAGTGTTAGAGAGGGATAAGGAACCCAGGCTGGTGGTCGGTCCATCGAAAATACCGCCCAGGTAAATGCTGCTGCCAATCACAGCCAAGCCGGAGATGCTGTCGAAGCCGGTGCCTCCTACCTGTTGGGCCCAGGTAAAGCTGGCGGTCGGCCCGGCGTCCGTCACCTTGGTCACGAAGGCATCGTACGAATAGGCCCCCACGGCGTTAGTCAGCACGGTATTACCAAAGCTGGCCGTGGCGCTGGTAAAGCGGCCTGTAACATACACATTGGACCCCTCAACGGCAATATTCTGGGGCAAGTCGGCATTAGCCCCACCGGCTGGCAGCGCCCACACAAAGGTGCCGGTATCGGTCAGCTTTGCAATGAAAATGTCTGAGTATATAGAAGTAGAAATGTTTGTTAGCGTGAGCGCCCCGAAATCAGCGGTTCTGCTATTAAAACTTCCGGTTACGTACACGTTTGCCCCAGCCACGGCCACGCTCAAGGCACCATCGCCGTTTTGCCCGCCTGCTCTCACCGCCCACATAAAGCGGTTGGCAGTGGTGCTCCATTTGGCGATGAATGCGTCGGAATTGCCCAAACTGGTAAGCGTGGTGCTGCCAAAGCTGACCGTCCCATAGAAATCACCTACCACATAAATGTTGCCGCTGGCATCGGCGGCGGTCCCGGTATTCCGGCAGGCGCTGCCGGTGCTGCTGGCCCGACTCAGAGCAGTGGCCGTCTGCCACGCCGGGGACTGCGCCCGCGCCCCCGGCCCCAGCAGCAGCAACAGAAGTACCAGCAGCGCGGCCAGCGGGGCGGGGATGAGCCGGCGGGTAGAAACATGTTTCATAATAGCGGCAGCTTAAGGCCCGCCCGTGGCGGCGGGCCGGAGCGAAGATAAAGCTACGCACCGGCTCCGGGAAGCGGCCGCTGCTACTGGTACTGCCGCAGCCAGGCAATGGCCGCGCCCTCGTCGCCGAAGAAAGACACGGCAAACGGCTTGCCGTCGTAGGCTTCGGCCGACACGTAGCCGGGCTGTTTGATGATGGCCTGGTGCAGGGAAGGCCCCACCAGGTAGGCCACAAACAGCCGGTTGCCGAGCCGGCGGGCCATATCCGGAAAGAAGATATCGAGCAGCCAGCGCGTGGTGTCCGGGTCGTTGAGCGAGCGGCGGCGGATGTCCTGCAGCCAGAAGCGGCTATTGGTTTCCAGCGCGACTTCTTCTACCTGCTGGTACACGGCCGGCAACTCGTGGGCCTCGGGCTGGTAGCCCCAGCGGCCCACCAGCACGCCCAGGTCGGGCCGGTGAGCCAGTTGCAGCAGAGGGGCAGAAACGTCAGAAAGCATAAGCGGGCGAGTAGGCGGAAGGTCAAGGTACGTATATCCGGGCCCGGCAGCCCGATTTGCGGCTAATGAGCCGGCACTTCCGGCAGCGGGGCCAAGCTCACCGGCGGGTGCTTCTTCAGCGAATAGGCGGCCAGGGCCACGCTGGCCAGCGCCAGCACCGCCCCCAGCACAAAGGGCGCGCCCGGAAAATGCACCGGCGCTTTCGGCCCCGTGAAATAGCCGAACAGGCCCGTCATCAGCACCGGGCCCACCACGCCGGTGGCACTCATCAGGCTGGTGAGGGACCCTTGCAATTCGCCCTGCTCGTTGGCCGGCACCTGGCCCGAAATGGTGCCCTGCAAGGCCGGCCCCGAAATGCCTCCCAGGCAGTAAGGAGCCAGAAACGCCAGCATCAGCCAGCCCCGGCTGGCAAAGGCAAACAGCACGAAGCCCACCGTGTAACACAGCAGCCCGATGATAATGGCCCGGGCCGCCCCCAGCTTCGGAATGGCCACCCGCACCAGCCCGCCCTGCACCAGGGCCGAAAACAGCCCCACCACCGCCAGCGAAATGCCCACCATGCGCTCATTCCAGCCAAACTTCATTTCGGTGTAGTACGTCCAGACCGACTGCACCGCCGAGCCCGCCAGGTACAGCAGCACCACCGCCCCCACCAGGCCCAGCACCGTGCGGTAGCGCCCCAGCCGCAGCAGCGAAGCCACGGGGTTGGCCCGCCGCCACTCAAACGGCCGCCGCCTGTCGGGCGTGAGCGACTCGGGCAGCACGAAGTAGCCGTACAGCAGGTTGCACAAGCTCAGCACCGCCGCCGCCATAAAGGGCACCCGCGCGCCGTAGTGGCCCAGCAGCCCGCCCAGCGCCGGCCCCACAATAAACCCGATGCCAAACGCCGCGCCTACCAGCCCAAAGTTCTGGGCCCGCTTTTCGGGCGTGCTGATGTCGGCGATGTAGGCGGTGGCCGTGGTGAAGCTGGCTCCGGCCATGCCCGCCAGCACGCGCCCCACAAACAGCCACGCCAGCGTGGGCGCCAAGCTCAGGAACACGTAGTCGAGCCCCAGGCCCAGCAGCGCGGTCAGCAGCACCGGCCGCCGGCCCAGCTTGTCGCTGAGCCCGCCCATGATGGGCGCGAAGCAGAACTGCGCCGCCGCGTAGGCAAACGTGAGCCAGCCCGAGTACACCGCCGCCTGGCTCAGCCCCTCGCCCGTGAGCTGCCGAATAAGCGTTGGCATCACCGGAATGATGATGCCCAGCCCAATCACATCAATGAGAATGGTAACGAAGATAAAGCCCAGGGCAGGCGCGCGTTGTTCAGCCATAACGTAGAGAAAACAGGGTTTGCCGACCAACAAAGGTCCGCGGAAAATGACTGAGTGGCCCGGTTTCCCGCAGGGAGCGTGGTGGGCAGCGGCACCAGCGAGCTACTAAGCCCCGCTGGCAACCACCGTTTCTCAACTCCCCTACTCCACCGTGCCGGCCGCCGAGTAGCGCAGCGTGTCGAACAGCACCAGCTTCTGGGTGCCCGATACTTCGTAGTGGCGCAGTTGGCCGTTCTGCAGTTGCATCCGCAGTTGCTTGCGGGCCGAAAACAGGGCATTGTCCTGGGCAATGCTGGCGTCGATTTGCTGCGCCACCTCGCCCTGCTGCACCACCGTAAGGCGGGCCACCGGCGCATTGCGCTGGCCCGGCCGCCGGGTGTAGGTGCGCCGCAGCCCCCCGCCGGCCAGCACCACCGAGTCGACGGTATAGGCCCCACGCAGGGCGGCTTTGTTGATGTCGGCCTGAAAGAAAATCATCAGCTCGTCGGCCCACTTCACGGCGGGCAC
>JANXMN010000023.1 GCA_025354605.1 Hymenobacter sp.
TTGAAAAAATCGTTCAGACGCGCGGACTCGCAGAGTCCACGCTACAGCGTAAACACCACGTCGCGGCTGTTCAGGAACTCGTTTTCGGCTACGTCCTCGCCGGGTTCGCGGCGCTCGAACTCGCGTAGCTTGTGGTTGAAACCGTCGCTGGCCTTGATGATGGCAATTCGGGCGCTGCGCACAAACTCAATCAGGCCGTAGGGCTGCAAAACCTTAATCAGCGCGTCGGTTTCCTCGCGGTGGCCGGTCGTTTCGAACACCGTGTAATCCTTGCGAATCACCACGGCGCGGGCACCGTATTCGCGCAGCAGGCGCTCGACCGAAGCCTTTTCGGCAATCACGTCGGTAGGCACTTTGTAGAGGGCCATTTCCTGCCAAATCACGTCGGCATTGGGGTTGTAGTACACCTTCAGCACTTCTACCTGCTTCTCAATCTGGCGGGCCAGCTTGCTCACCACCGCCTCGGTTTCGGTAATGACGATGTTGAAGCGGTGGATGCCCTCGATTTCCGAGGGCGAGGTGTTCAGGCTCTCGATGTTGATTTTGCGGCGCGAGAAAATGATGGCAATGCGGTTGAGCAGTCCCACCTGGTTTTCGGTGTAGGCCGTGATGTTGTATTCCTGGCGGGTCATTTTTTTTAATTATGAGTTATGAGTTATGAATTATGAATTATGAGTTATGAGTTGAGACTTCAGAATTTATAGCTGTGCTCAGCACTTGGTTCAAAGTGAGGATAGTGCTGGCGTCAACTCATAATTCATAACTCATAATTCATAATTATCTAAGCCGGATTTCGGCCACGCTGCACCCTTGCGGCACCATCGGAAAGATGTTGTTTTCCTTCGCCACCACCACTTCCAGCAAAAACGAGCCGGGATGTGTCAGCATCCGGCGCAGCGCGGGCTGCAATTCGTCCCGCGTTTCCACGCGCTGGCCGGCGATGCGGTAGCCGGCGGCCACGGCCACGTAGTCGGGGCTTTCGATGTCGACGAAGGAGTAGCGGCGGGCGTGGAACAGCTCCTGCCACTGCCGCACCATGCCCAGGAAGCGGTTGTTGAGGATAATAATTTTCACGTCGACGCCGGTTTGCATGATGGTGCCCAGCTCCTGAATCGTCATCTGGAAGCCGCCGTCGCCGATGATGGCCACCACCGGCCGGCCGGGCGCGCCCAGCTTGGCCCCGATGGCGGCCGGCAGCGCAAAGCCCATGGTGCCCAGCCCGCCGCTGGTGATGTTGCTGCGCGAGTGGTTGAAACGGGCGTAGCGGCAGGCCACCATCTGGTGCTGGCCCACGTCGGTCACGATGATGGCCTCGCCCCCGGTCAGCTCGTTGAGCTGGTGCACGACTTCCCCCATCGTCAGCTCGTCGGAGGTCGGAAACAGCTCGTCCTTTATCACCGCGTCCACTTCCTCGGCCATGTAGCCCCGGAAGCGGCCGAGCCAGTCGGGGTGGGTTTTCGCCTCGACGAGGGCCGTGAGCAGCGGCAGGGTTTCGCGGCAGTCGCCCCATACGGGCACGGCGGCGGCCACGTTCTTGTCGATTTCGGTGGGGTCGATGTCGAGGTGAATGACCCGGGCCTGGCGGGCGTACTTGTCGAGGCGGCCGGTCACCCGGTCGTCGAAGCGCATGCCGATGGCAATGAGCACGTCGCACTCGTTGGTGAGCAGGTTGGGGCCGTAGTTGCCGTGCATGCCCAGCATGCCCACGTTCAGCGGGTGGCCGGTGGGCAGCGCGCCCGCCCCCAGAATGGTCCAGGCGGCTGGGATACCGCTTTTTTCGATGAAGGCCCGGAACTCGGCCTCGGCCGCGCCCAGCACCACGCCCTGCCCCCAGAGCACAAACGGGCGCTGCGCCTGGTTGATGAGCGCCGCCGCCTCGCGCAGATACTCGGGCCGCACGATGGGCACCGGCCGGTAGCTGCGAATGTGCGTGCACGGCACGTAGGGCGCGAAATGAAACGCTTGCAGCTGGGCGTTTTTGGTGATGTCAATCAGCACTGGGCCGGGCCGGCCGCTGCGCGCGATGTAGAAGGCCCGGGCCAACGCCTCGGGGATTTCCTCGGCCCTGGTCACCTGGTAATTCCACTTCGTGACGGGCGTGGTAATGTTGATGATGTCGGTTTCCTGAAACGCATCGGTGCCCAGCAAATGCGCGAACACCTGCCCCGTGATGCAGACCAGCGGGGTGCTGTCGATGAGGGCATCGGCCAAACCCGTAACCAGATTGGTCGCGCCCGGCCCGCTGGTGGCAAACACTACGCCCACCCGCCCCGAGCTACGCGCATAGCCCTGCGCCGCATGAATGCCACCCTGCTCGTGGCGCACCAGCACGTGGCTCAGCCGGTCGCTGAAGTCGTATAGCGCGTCGTAAATCGGGATAATGGCCCCGCCGGGGTAGCCGAAAATCGTGTCCACGCCCTCGGCCAGCAGAATGTTCAGCACGGCCACGGCCCCAGTCGCCTTAATCTGGGGGAAGGTCCCCTGAGTTTGGGGGAGAGTCTCCCGAGTTTGGGGGAGGCTCCCCTGAGTTTGGGGGAGGCTCCCCTGAGTTTGGGAAAGGGTCCCCTGAGTTTGGGGAAGGGTCCCCTGAGTTTAGGGGAGGGTCCCCTGAGTTTGGGGAATGGTCCCCTGAGTTTGGGAGAGGGTCCCCTGAGTTTGGGGGAAGGTCCCCAAACCTTCAACTATCCCCGCCAAGGCTTCAGGCCGGGTGGGTGCGGGAGAGGGGTTCGCTGACATGGCTTTCTTCCAGTAAATCGGTGATGCAGCCATGGCTGGCGTCGCTCACGGTGCGGATGTATTTCAGGAGCACGCCTTGGGTGGCGTTGGGGCGCGGGCGCTGCCACTGGGCGCGGCGCAGCTCCAGCAGGGCGGGGTCGAGTTGGATATCGATGGTGTTGGCGGCGGCGTCGAGGATTATCCAGTCGTCGTCTTCGACCAGCGCGATGCCACCACCATCGTAGGCCTCGGGGCACACGTGGCCCACCACGAAGCCGTGGGTGCCACCCGAGAAGCGCCCGTCGGTAATCAGGGCCACCTTATCGCCCAGTCCGGCTCCGATGATGGCCGAGGTCGGCTTCAGCATCTCGGGCATGCCCGGCCCGCCCTTTGGCCCCACGTAGCGAATCACGACCACCTGCCCGGCCCGGATGCGGCCCTGCGTGATGCCCTCGTTCAGCGCCTCCTCCGAGTCGAACACGTTGGCCGGGCCTTCGAAGCGCAGGCCCTCCTTGCCGGTAATTTTGGCCACCGCGCCGCGCGAGGCCAGGTTACCGTAGAGAATCTGGATGTGGCCGTCGGCCTTGATGGGGTTGCTGAGCGGACGCAGCAGGTCCTGCCCGGCGCCCAGCGGGGCCACGTCGGCCAGGTTTTCGGCCAGGGTCCGGCCGGTCACGGTCAGCAGGTCGCCGTGCAGTAGGCCGGCGTCGAGCAGGGTGCGCATCACGGCGGGCACGCCGCCCCGGGCCGAGAGGTCTTCCATCAGGTACCGGCCGCTGGGCTTGAGGTCGGCCAGCACCGGCACGCGGTTGCTCACGGCCTGAAAATCCTCCAGGCGCAGGGGCACGCCGGCGGCGTGGGCAATGGCCATGAGGTGCAGCACGGCATTGGTGGAGCCGCCCAGCACCGTGACGACTACCAGCGCATTTTCAAAAGCGGCCCGCACCAGAATGTCGCGGGGCTTGAGGTCCAGCTCCAGCAGGCGGCGCAGATAGGCCCCGGCATCGAGGCACTCCTGGGTTTTCTCGGGGCTCACGGCGGGCAGCGACGACGAGAACGGCACGCTCATGCCCAGCGCCTCGATGGCGGCGGCCATAGTATTGGCTGTGTACATGCCGCCGCAGGCCCCCGGCCCCGGGCAGGCGTTTTGGATGATGCCAGCGTAGTCCTCGTCCGCAATCTGCCCCTGCAGCTTCTGGCCGTACGCTTCAAAACACGACACGATGTTGAGCTGCTGCCCCTTGAACGTGCCGCCCTTGATGGTGCCGCCGTACACCATCAGGCTCGGCCGATTCAGCCGCGCCATCGCAATCAGCGCGCCGGGCATGTTCTTGTCGCAACCCACCACGGTGGCCAGGGCATCGTAGTTGTGCGCGCCGGCCATGGCCTCAATCGAGTCGGCAATAATCTCGCGCGACACCAGCGAGTACCGCATCCCCGGCGTGCCGTTCGTGATGCCGTCGCTCACCCCAATGGTGTTGAAGCGCAGCCCCACCAGGCCCTGGGCCTGCACGCCCAGCTTCACGTTGTCGGCCAGCGCGTCGAGGTGCATGTTGCAGGTATTGCCCTCGAAACCCGTCGAGCAGATGCCCACGAACGGCTTGCGCAGGTCGGCATCGCTGAGGCCCGAGCCGATGAGCATGGCCTGGGCGGCGGGCAGGCTGTCGTCCTGGGTGTAGAGGCGGCTGTATTTATTGAGAATCATGGCTGTTCAGGGTCTTTTCCGAATCGTAGGTCATGCTGAGCCTGTCGAAGCATCTCTCCCGCTTCGTGGGACTGTATTGATTGATTTACTTGCGCGGTAGAAATGCTTCGACAAGCTCAGCATGACGTGCTTTTTGGTCTGTTTCGCCCGTCACCAGCGCCCGGTAGCTTTCGGCCAGTCGCGCGCCCAAGGTTTCGGCGAAAGGTGTGCGGAATTCCAGCTCGTCGATGGCGGCGATGCCCACCACCTCGGCGGCGGTGCCGGTGAAGAAGGCCCCGGTAGCCCCTTGCAGCTCATCGGGGGTGAAGAACTTTTCGGTGACGCGGATGCCGGCTTCGCGGGCCAACTCGATAATCGTGTTGCGGGTGATGCCGCGCAGGATGCTGCCCTGCGGCGCGGTAAACAGCTCGCCGCCCTGCTCGAAGAAGAAGTTGGCGCCGGGCCCTTCGGCCACGTAGCCGTTCATGTCCAGCAGCAGGGCTTCGTCGAAGCCGCGGCTGCGGGCCTCGGAGCTGGCAATGATGGAGTTGACGTAATGTCCCGACACCTTGGCTTCGATGGGCACGGCCAGGGGGTTGGGGCGCTGGTAGGGCGAGATGCTCAGGCGCAGGCTCTGCTCGCCGAGGTACTTGCCCCAGTCCCACACGGCCACGAGCAAGTTGCTGCTGCTGGCGTGCTTCAGGGTCATGTTGGGCGCGCCGGCGTACACCAGGGGCCGGATGTAGGCATCGGCCAGGCCGTTTTTCTCCAGCAGCTGGTAGGTGATGGCAGTCAGCTCCTCGACCGAGTAGCCGAAGGGCAGCCCGATGCTGCGGCAGGAATAATGCAGCCGCTCGTAATGCTCCCCGGCCTTGAAAATGCGGGTGCCGGCCGGCGTGGCGTAGGCCCGGATGCCTTCAAACACGGCGTAGCCGTAGTGCAGCGACTGCGCATAGGCGCTCACCTGCGCCACCTCGGCCTTGATGAATTCGCCATCGACAAAGGCAAGGGTATCGGGGTTGAAATACATGCGCTAGGGGAAAAATCTTCAGGGGAATGCAAGAAAAAAGCCTTTCCGGGCGCGGGGCTGGGAAAGGCTCTTATGGGCATAAGCAGCGGTTTCGACCAGCCCTAAGAGGGCGGAATAATGACCAACTCAACGGAAAAACACGAGCAAAACATGGCGGGTGGGAGGGGAAATAGAGAGGGCAGGCAGGCAGGCAGGCAGGCAGGCAGGCAGGCAGGCAGGCAGGCAGGCAGGCAGGCAGGCAGGCAGGAAATTAGCCCGTCATGCTGAGCGAAGCGGAGCGGAGTCGAAGCATCTCTACCGCTTCGTTGAATCGATTGAATTACTACTGCGGGAGAGATGCTTCGACAAGCTCAGCATGACGGGCTATGCTGTTGCAGTATTCATCAGATAATCGTGCTCACGCCGATTTCCACGTTGTTTTTATTCCACTGCTTTTCGTTGGAGTCGGCAATCCAGAAGGCGATGTAGTTGCCCACTTCCTCCGTCGAGTAAGGCGCGATGGGGCTGAGCTCGGGGGTGAGGATGCCGTTGTGCAGGGCCTCGTCCACGGCTTCGCGCACGAGGGCGGCTTCGGCGGGGAGCTCCAGGTGCTCGAGCAGCATGGCCACCGACAGAATGGTGGCAATGGGGTTGGCAATGCCCCGGCCCCTGGCCTGCGGGTACGAGCCGTGAATGGGCTCGAACAACGCCACGCCGGCTCCCACCGAGGCGGAGGGCAGCAGGCCCATCGAGCCGGCCAGCACCGAGGCTTCGTCGGACAGAATATCGCCGAACATGTTCTCGGTCAGAATCACGTCGAACTGCCGGGGATTGAGCACCAGCTGCATGGCCGCGTTATCCACATAGAGGTAGTCCACTTCCACTTCGGGGTACTGGGCGGCCAGGGCGCGTACTTCTTCGCGCCAGAGGCGGGAGGTTTCGAGCACGTTGGCCTTATCCACCAGCGTGAGGTGCCGGCGGCGGCCAGCGGCGGCCTGGAAAGCCAGGTGGGCAATGCGGCGAATTTCGTGGCGGCTGTACACGCAGTGGTCGTAGGCCCCCTGGCCGTCGGCGGTGCGGCCCTTGTCGCCGAAGTAGAGGCCGCCGGTCAGCTCGCGGTAGATAACCAGGTCGGTGCCCTGGATGCGGGCCGGCTGCAGCGGTGAGTGGGCCAGCAGCACGTCATAAGCCACCACGGGGCGAATGTTGGCAAACAACCCCAGCTCCTGGCGCAGGCGCAGCAGGCCCTGCTCGGGGCGTACGGCGGCGGTGGGGTCGTGGTCGTACTTCGGGTCGCCGATGGCGCCGAGCAGTACGGCGTCGGCGGCGCGGCAGGCTTCGAGGGTTTCGTCGGGCAGGGGGTTGCCGGTGGCGTCGATGGCGCAGGCCCCCATGAGGTGCGAGCTCAGGTGGAAGTGGTGGTCGAAGCGTTCGGCCACGGCCTTGAGCACTTTCACGGCCTGCCGGCACACTTCGGGTCCGATGCCATCGCCGGGCAACACGGCTATTTTTTTGCTTACCATTTCGTTTCCCAGGTCCAGGGTCGGTTTGATTCGTAGGTTTCGATGGCCGTTTTTTGGCTCACCAGGTAGTCGATGTCGTCATAGCCGTTAATCAGGCATTCCTTCTTGTAGGGGTCGATGTCGAAGTGAATGCTCTCGCCGGTGGCGGGCACGTGCAGCGTCTGCTCCGGCAGGTTCACCACGAATTGGGTGTCGCCGTCCTTTTCCGCCAGGGCGAACAAGCGGGCCAGCTCGGCATCGGTTACTTGCAGGGGCAGCAGGCCGGTATTCAGCGCGTTGCCCCGGAAGATGTCGGCGAAATAGCTCGAAACCACCACCCGAAAGCCGGCGTCGTACAGCGCCCAGGCGGCGTGCTCGCGGCTGGAGCCGCAGCCGAAATTTTTGCCCGCCAGCAGAATCTGGCCGGCA
>JANXMN010000027.1 GCA_025354605.1 Hymenobacter sp.
GTCAGCTCATCGAGCCGGGCATCGTCCGTTAAATCGTTGATGCTGGCCCCGGCGTGGGCCTGCGCCACTGCCAGCCGGGTGCCGGGGCGGGCGTGGCCGTAGCCATGGGGCATGCTGGCCACCCCGGGCATCAGGTTGGGCGTGATTTCAATGGGTAGTTCTATGGTGCCCACGCGGGAGCGTACGCGCACCGATTGGCCGTCTGTGAGCTGGCGGGCTGCCGCATCTTCCGGATTGATTTGCAGCGTGCAGCGGTTGCGGCCCTTGATAAGGCGCGGCAGATTGTGCATCCAGGAGTTGTTGGAGCGCAGCTCGCGGCGACCGATGAGCAGGAGCTGGCCAACGGCCGCGACGGGGGCAGCGGCCAGCACGCGGCGGGCCCGGGCCAGGTCGGCCAGAAAGAGCGGGGCGGCGAGGTTGATGCGCTGGTTTTCGGTGCGCAGCGCGGTGGGCAGCCGGGGCTGTAGTTCGCCAAGGTCGAGGCCGTGCGGGTTTTCGCGGAGCTGGTTGAGGGAGAGGCCGGTGCGGCCGTAGGCCCCGTAACGCAGGCCGAGGTCGATTTTGGCGGCCGGGTCTTCGGGCGCGGGCGCGGAGGCCGCGTCGAAGGCAACGCCTGCCTCCAGGCGCTGGCGTAGTCCCTCGAAAATCTCCCAGTCGTAGCGCGCGTCGACACCTTTATCGAACAGCGGCTCGGAGTAGCGGCTGGTATTGCGGATGGCCAGGGCGTGGAAGCTTACGTCGTAATGAGCGGTTTCGAGGCCGGTGGCGGGGGGCAGAATGTAGTGGGCGTGGCGGGTGGTTTCGTTGAGGTAGATGTCAATCGAAACCATGAACTCCAGCCCGGCCAGCGCGGCATCGAGCTGCCCGCCGTTGGGCGTGGACAGCACCGGGTTGCCGCAGCTCGTGACCAAAACGCGCAGCTGGCCCTCGCCGGGCGTAAGCATGTCCTCGGCCAGACAGGCCACCGGCAGCTCGCCCATAAACTCGGGGGCCTGGCGCACGCGGCTGCGGTAGCGGTCGTAGCGTTGGTAGAGGCCGGGCTTGCCGAGCACGTCGAGCGCGGGCGTGGCAAACATGTAGCCGCCTGGCTCGTCGAGGTGCCCGGTGAGCAGGTTTAGGGCGTTTATCAGCCACAAGCACAGCCCACCAAACTCCTGCACCGACACTCCAATGCGGCCATAAATCACGCCGCGCTCCGCCGCCGCAAGCTCCCGCGCCAGCGTACGGATGTCGGCCGGCGCAAGGCCGGTCACGGCGCTGACGTGCTCGGGCGTGAACTCGGCTACGGCCGTACCCAGCGCTTCGATACCGTCGGTTATTTCCGCCAGCCGGCCCGGTTTCAGCAGATTTTCGGCAAACAACACCTGCATCATGGCCAGTAGCAGGAACACGTCGGTGCCAGGGCGGATGAAGTGGTGCGCATCGGCTTTGGCAGCGGTTTCGGAACGGCGCGGGTCGACGACGACGACCTTGCCGCCGCGCGCCTGAATGGCCTGCAGGCGCTTGGCAACGTCGGGCGCGGTCATCAGGCTGCCGTTGGAAACCAATGGGTTGCCGCCGAGAATGAGCCAGTGGTCGGTGCGGTCTAGGTCGGGCACGGGCAGCAGCAGCGGGTGGCCGTAGAGCTGCCAGGCGGCAAAGTGGTGCGGCAGCTGGTCGACCGATGAGGCCGAAAACAGGCTGCGCGAGCCCAGCGCCCGCAGGAAGCCCGGCGCGGCCAGCTGGGTACCCGAGTTGTGCACGCTGGGATTGCCGGCGTACCAGGCCGTGGCGTGTGGGCCGTGTGCCTCGCGCTGCCGGCGCAGGGCGGCGGCCACTTCATACAGCGCCGTGTCCCAGTCCAGTTCCTGCCAGCCGTCGGCGGTGCGCTTGAGAGGGCGGCGCAGGCGGTTGGGGTCTTCGTAAATATCCTTCAGGCCCACGGCTTTGGGGCAGATGTGGCCCCGGCTGAAAGGGTCCTTCACATCGCCGGCGATGCTTAGCACCTGACCGTTTTCGTGGGTAATTTCGAGGCCGCAGATGGCTTCGCAAAGATTACAGGCGCGATAGTGGGTTTGGATAGGCATGGCGGGTGGGATTGTAGCGTGGACGCTGCGAGTCCGCGAATGGGTGGGAAAGGACGGAGGCCGGAACGATAATGGCCGGCAAAGTAAAGAACGTCATGCCGAGTGCAGCCGAGGTATGACATTCTTTTTATTTCGGCAAACGCAACGTTACACCTAACCCCCTGTCTTTTTCATTAAGATTCCGTCCCATCTTTACGAATCTGCTCCCCTTATCACCCGAAACCCTACCCTCTTTTGAAAAGACGCGACTTTGTGGGACTATCCGGCCTGGCCGCCGGGGCCCTCTTCCTGCCCAACTTCCCCAGCCTCGGCGGCACGCCCGTGGATGCCGCCCGCCTGCTGGAGCCCGGCCTCGACCCCGCCCAGAAAAAGCGCCTCGCCGACGCGGCCCTGAACGCCGCCAAAGCCGCCGGCGCGAGCTACGCCGACGTCCGCATCGGCCGCTACCTCAACCAAAGCATTTTCACCCGCGAAAAGCAGGTGCAGAACATCGCCAGCGGCGAGAGCTTCGGCTGCGGCGTGCGGGTGCTGGCCAACGGCACCTGGGGCTTCGCCGCCACCAACGTGGTGACGGAAGCCGGCCTGGCCAAAGCCGCCCAGCTGGCCGTGGCCATCGCCAAAGCCAACGCCAAGGTGCAGAAGGAGAAGGTGCAGCTGGCCCCGCAAAAGGGCTACGGCGAAGTCACCTGGAAAACCCCCATCAAGCAAAATGCTTTCGAAGTGCCGGTGGCCCAGAAGGTGGAATTGCTGCTGGCCGCCAACGCGAAGGCCACCGACAACGGGGCAAGCTTCGTGAACTCCTCACTGTTTCAGATTAACGAGCAGAAGTATTTCGCCAGCACCGACGGCTCCTACATCGACCAGGACGTGCACCGCATCTGGCCCACGTTCTCCGTTACGGGTATCGACCGGGCCAGCGGCAAGTTCCGTTCGCGCGATGCCCTGAGCGCGCCCATGGGCCTGG
>JANXMN010000167.1 GCA_025354605.1 Hymenobacter sp.
ACCGGCCCGGCAACGGGCGGCGCGGGCACGGCCACCCTCACCGGCAGCCTCACGGTGGTGGGCACCCTCACCATTCAGGATGGCGGCACGCTGCTGAGCAACTGCCAGCCCCTGGTGGGCGGGGGCAACTTTGTGCTGGCGGCCGGCGGCACGCTGGGTATCTGCGACCCGGCTGGCATTGAGGCTACGGGCAACGTGGGCTCGGTACAGCTGAGTGGCTCGCGCAGCTTCAGCAGCGATGCCAGCTACATCTATAACGGCACCGTGGCGCAGGTAACCGGCGGCGCGCTGCCCAGCCAGGTGCGCAACCTGAGCACGACCAATTCCGCCAACGTCACCCTAAATGGTCCCGAAACCGTGAACCAGGTGATTACCGTGGGCGCGGCCGGCCACCTCGTGCTGAACGGGCAGACCCTGACGCTGCCCTCCGGCGCCGGCGGCACGGCGCTGGTCGTGAACAGCAGCACCGGCGTGGTGCAGGGCAGCACCGTGGTGGTGCAGCGCTACCTCGACCCAAGCGTAAATGCCGGCCTAGGCTACCGCCACTACAGTGCGCCCGTGGCCGCTACCACCGTAGCTGACCTGGCCACGGCAGGCTTTACCCCGACGCTGAATGTCAACTATAATACCTCCGCCTCCCCTGGCCAGACCACGACTTTCCCGACGGTGTTTGGCTACGACCAGAGCCGCCTGAGCAGCACCAGCAACAATCTCGCGGCGTTCGACAAGGGCTGGTTTTCGCCTGCTGCCACCACCTCTGCCCTCACCGTGGGCCAGGGTTACACGGTGAATATTGCCGCAACGGAGAAAGTTGACTTCAATGGCACCCTGAACACCGGTAGCCTGACCGTGCCGCTGGCCCGCAACAGCGACGTGACGGCCCCCAACGCCGGCTGGGCGCTGGTGGGCAACCCCTACCCTGCCCCGCTCGACTGGCGCTTGGTGACGCCGGCTGACCTTACCAACCTCGACGCCGCCATGTACGTGTTCGAGAGCAGCGCCCAATACACGGGCTCGTACCGCAGCTACGCCAACGGCGTGGGCGGCCCCAGCCCCTACATCGCCGCCGGCCAGGGCTTTTTTGTGCGGGTGAGCGCGGGGCAGACCAGCGGCAGCCTCGCTTTCCGCAATGCCCAGCGCGTCACTTCCTACGCGACGCAGGTGCCCATGCGCCGGGGCAGCGCCGATAGTCGGCCGCTGGTGCAGCTGCAGTTGCAGGCCGGTACCGGCCTCACCGATGCCCTGTTCATGTACGCCGAGGCGGGGGCCACGGCCGGGGCCGATGCCCGCTACGATGCCGTGAAGCTGACCAATTCCACCGGCCTGAACCTGGCTTCAGCTCCGGCCGGCACGCCCCTGTTGGCCATTGATGGCCGCGCGCAGCTGACGGCCGCCACCGTGATTCCGCTCAGCGTGGGCGTGCCCGCTGCCGGCCGCTACACCCTGCGCGCCGAGCAGCTGCTGAACCTGCCCACCACGCTCGACGCTTACCTCTTCGATGCTCAGACTGGTACCACAATCAATTTGCGCCAGCAGCCGGACTACACTTTCAGCGTGAGCACGCAGCAAGCCACCTCGGCCCAGACCAACCGCTTTGAGCTGCGCTTTGGCCTGGCCGGCAGCCCGCTGGCCACGGCCGCAGCAGCTATTTCTAACGAGCTGGTGGTGTATCCGAATCCGTCCCATGGCCAGCTCACGGTAGCGATACCTACGTTGACCGGGGCCGCCGTCACCGCTACCTTGTTCAATAACCTCGGCCAGCCCGTGCGGACGTTCCCGGTGTCGGCCGCCGGGACGACCATTAATTTGGCTAACTTGGCCCAGGGCGTCTACACCCTACGCGTATCGACGGGCAACACGCCGCTGGTGAAGCGTGTGGTGTTGAACTAGCACCGCTTTGATTCCTCAAAAAAGGGCTTCCTGGTGTTCCGGGAAGCCCTTTTTTCATTATTAATTAGATTGACAAGCTTGTACGACTACTTTCAGATTTTGAAAATCAGTCGTACAAGAAATGCTGCCACTTTGTACGACTGATTTCAGATTTGTGAAATTAGTCGTATAGATTTATTGGTTTGAACGCGGCTGTTCGCGGGCTCCCGGCCCGGGGTCTTACCGAATTATTTCCGCTACCGAGTACTGGTCAAATCATTTGCCAGCTGCTCGCTGAATTTCTCACTGGCGGCTTTTTGCAGGTGGTTGCCGTCGGTGGTTGCGTAGGGCGCGGCGCTATAGTCGAGATAAGCCACCGAAAAAGCTGCCGCCAGCTGCTGCATCCGCGGCTGGAAACCGGGCTGATACTGCTGCTCCAGCGCCCGCAAGCCCGCACCCACGGGCAGGCGCACGAGCACCACGCGGCCGTGGAGTTTCAGGAGTTCGATGGTCTGTCGGAGCGCCTCTAACCGACCTGCCGAGAGGTGCTGGGTTGCGGCGAGCTGATGGTAGTCGAGCAGCTTGCGGGCGGTGCGGGCGCGCACCTGGGCGCTGTCGAGCCCGATGTTGACTTCGAGCCAGCCGTCGGGGTGCAGGCGCTCGGTGGCGGTGGCGTAGTCGAGGGGCAGGCGGTAGAGCGGCTTAGTCTGGTAGCGACTGAGGTAGGCCAGGTTGGGGCTTTGACTGACCTGGTGCAGCTGACCGATGAAGGATTGGGCTTCGGGGAAAGCCTCGGCTCCCGCTGCGCTGGCCGCCCCGTTGGCAGTGGACAGCGACCACGGGTCGACGGCCACGATGAATAGGCCGTGGCGCACCCCGGGTCGCAGCTTGCGCCGGATGCTGGCCAGGTAGGCCGGCCCATAGGGCGAGTGCGTGAGGGTGAAAGCGTAGTTCAGCAGTGGCCCCTCGAACTGCCCGGCCAGCCGCGCCGCCAGCACCGCTGGCCGGATGCCCTGCGCCGCCCGCGAAGTGCCCAGCACCAGCGAACCCGCCGCCGGGCTGGCAAAGCGCCCATAAAAGGCATCGACCCCACCGCGCCGCACCACCGGCAGCAGGGCGGCCGCGCCCAGCCCGGCGGCGGCGGCCAGCAGCAGCAGGCGCAGCAGCAACTTGCTGACGGCATCATGCACGGGCATTTTCAAAACTGGAAGTAAATAAAGGACGTGCTATTGAAAATGCCCAGGTAGAGAATGAGCAGCGTGAGGCCCACGTAGCCCACCCAGCGCGTGGCCACCGGCTGGGCCGACAGCCAGCCCTGTGCGCTACTCCGGCTGTCGAGGTATTCCACGGCCAGCATTAGGCTAACGGCGAAGGCGGCCACGGCCAGCTCGGGGCGGTAGTGCTGCGAAAACTCCAGCAGCAGCGTGGCGAGTTGCCGGCCCTGCAAATTTTGCCAACCGCTCAGTAGGTGCCGGCTGATGAACAGGGCATCACCCAGCGTATTGGCCCGGAAGAAAATCCACGCGTAGGCCACCAGCCCGAACGTGACGCCCACGGCCAGCCCATGCCGCAGGCGAGGCAGCGCGGCCAGCCCACTGCGCTGGGCCAGCCACGCGCGGGCCGGCCGCGCCCAGGTACTGAGCACCAAATACAGCCCGTGCAGCCCGCCCCACGCGATGAACGTGAAGTTGGCCCCGTGCCAGAGCCCGCTAATCAGAAACACGGCCAGCAGGTTGCCATAGGCCCGCGTTGCGCCCACCCGGCTGCCGCCCAGCGGAATGTACACGTAGTCGCGAAACCAGCTTGACAGCGAGATGTGCCAGCGCCGCCAGAACTCGGGCACCGAAGCCGACTGGTAGGGCTGCCGGAAGTTCAGGTTGAAATCGAAGCCCAGCACGCGGGCCGCACCCCGGGCCAGGTCGGTGTAGCCCGAGAAGTCGCCGTAAATCTGGAAGGTGAAGGCCAGCGTGGCCAGCACCAGCAGCGGCCCCT
>JANXMN010000032.1 GCA_025354605.1 Hymenobacter sp.
GTACTCTGAGCCCTTCCCATTCACCAGCGGCCCGATGTTTCGGGGTTCCTGCCAGCGCCCGGCCACCTTGTAGGTCTTGTAAATATCGAAATCGCCGAAGTTCAGCAGCTGCCCCCGCGAGCTGAAGTACAGCACGTGGTAGAGCGGGTGGTAGAAAGGGCTCACCTCATTCTCGCGGGTATTGATGACCGGGCCCATGTTCTCGGCCGGGCTCCACTGCCCGTTGCGCAGCTTGTGGGTAGCATATATGTCGCTGAGCCCGAAGCCGCCCAGCCGGTCGGAGGCGAAGTAGAGCGTGTCCTCGTTCTGCGAGAGCGTCGGCTGCGAGTCCCAGGCCGGCGAGTTCACCATTGGGCCGAGGCTTTTGGGCGGGCTCCACTTGCCGTCTTTGCCGCGCGTGGCGGTGTACAGGTCGCAGTTGCCGTGGCAGGTGGCGCACTCGCAGCGGGCGAAGAAAATGGTGCGCCCGTCCTTGCTCAGGCAGGCCGAGCCCTCGTTGTTGGGCGAGTTGATGGGTTTGGGCAGCGGCTCGGCGTCGCTCCAGCTCACGCCCTCCTTGTGGGTGGTGTAGAGGTCCTCATCCACCACGCCGGTCAGGCCGCGCCGCTTGCGCTTGCTGCTGAAAATCATCAGCGAGTCGCCCGTGGCCAGGGCCGGGCCGTAGTCGGGCGATTTGCTGTTGATGGCGTCGCCCATGCTCGTGTACACGCCCTTGGGCGGGTGAAACGTGTTGAGGTTCTTACGGTACTCCACCAGGTCGTAATAGGCCTTCAAGGGCACGTAGAGGTCAATTTGCTTCTTCTCCAGCGAGTCGTAGTAGAGCTGAATGCGGCGGGTATCGGCGCGGCTGTGCTTCAGGGCCAGGCGGAAGTAGGCCGTGGCCTTCACCATCTGGCTGTCGCGCTGGTAGAGCTGGCCCAGGTGCCAGAGCATCTCGGTGTTCTTCTCGAAGTTCACCGGTCCGAACTTGGCCACGTAGTCTTCGAGCAGCACCCGGGCCGTGCGGTACTGCCGCTTCTTCTCGGCCTTGCCGATGGCGCGCAGGGCCTTTTTGTCCTCAAAAAACGGGTAGCGGTTCACGTTCACGAAGTCGGGCGTGCCGTCGGGCCGCAGGTGCAGCTTGCGGGTAGCCCGGTTGTTGAGGGTCCGCACCCGGTAGCCGCCGGTGGCGGGCGTCCCGGCCGGGCGGGCGGGCCGGGGGGCATTGCGTGGCGCGGCCGAGGCCCCCCCGCTGGTTGTATCGGCCGAGGGCGCGGCGGCGGGCGGAATGCGCCGGGCGGGGCGGCGCTGGGCGGTGGCCCGGCCGGGCAGCAACCCTCCCGCGAGCAAGAGGAGTAGCAACAGCGTACGCGACCGACGCAGGTAAACGGGCATCAGAATGGGTGGGTAAGGCGAAGTTCAGTTGCGCAAGTTGCCACCAAATTACCGATTTACAGAACTAATGTTACGCGGTCGGCCGCGCGTCGCAGACGCGCGCCAGCATTCTACTGCGTAACGGCCGTTACAGAGCCTGCCCGCCGCTTTGGCCGAATCCTGCCGCTGGCACGGCCCTTGAAAGCCAAACAGCACGGTTCGCCGTACCTTGTAACCTCCCCGCTGCGGCCGGCCAGGCTGCCATTGTGGCACCCGTTGCCGCGCCGCCGGCCTATTCCTTGTTCATGCATCTGGCATCCGCTTTTTCTGCTGCCGCGCGCCCCATCCGGGCACTTGGCGACTCCTCTTCCCAACCTGAAGCCATTGCCATCATGGCCGCCGACCCCGACCACCTGCTGCGCGGCGACGATGCCCCGCCCACGCTGCCGCTGCTGCCCGTGCGCAACACCGTGCTGTTTCCGGGCGTGGTGCTGCCCGTTACGGTGGCCCGCAAGAAGAGCGTGAAGCTGGTGCGCAAAGCCTACGCCGCCGACAAGCTCCTCGGCGTGGTGGCCCAGCTCAACCCCGATGCCGACGAGCCCGGTACCGACGAGCTGCACCCCGTGGGCACCCTGGCCCGCATTCTCAAGCTGCTCGAACAGCCCGATGGCCAGATTACTATCATCCTGCAAGGGCAGGTGCGGTTTCGCATCGAGGAGCAGCTCAGCTTTCAGCCGCTCGTGGCCCGCGTCAGCTACTTCCCTGAGGTGGCGCTGAACCCCGACGTGCCCGGCGAGTTTGGCCTGCTGCAGGCCCTGCGCGAGGCCGCCACCAAAGTGCTGGAGCTCACGCCCGAAATTCCGATGGAGGCCCGCGCCATGCTCGATGGCATCCAGTCGCCGGCCTTCCTCACCCACTTTCTATCGAGCAACGTGCAGCTGGAGCTGGCCGCCAAGCAGCGCCTGCTTGAGCTCGCCGACCCTGAGCAGCAGGCCCGCCAGCTGCTCGAAGCCCTGCTCAGCCAGGCCGAATTGCTCGAAATCAAGCAGGACATCCGCTCGAAAACCCACACTGGCATCGATGCCCAGCAGCGCGAGTATTTCCTGCGCCAGCAGCTCAAAACCCTGCAGGATGAGCTGGGCCAGGATGGCTCCGAGGAAGACGTGCACCGTCTTCGCGCCCGCGCCGACGCCAAGAAATGGCCCGAGGCCGTGGCCCTCCACTTCAAAAAGGAGATGGAAAAGCTGGCCCGCACCAACCCCATGGCCCCCGACTACTCGGTGAGCCTGAACTACGTCGAATTCCTGCTCGACCTGCCCTGGGGCGAGTACACCAAAGACAAATTCAACCTCAAGCAAACCAGGAGAATCCTCGATGCCGACCACTTCGGCCTCGAAAAAGTAAAGGAGCGGATTCTGGAGTACATCGCCGTGCTCAAGCTGAAGCAGGATTTGAAAGCGCCCATTCTGTGCCTCTATGGCCCGCCCGGCGTGGGCAAAACCAGCCTCGGCCGCAGCATCGCGGCCGCCATGGGCCGCAAGTACATCCGCATGAGCCTGGGCGGCGTGCGCGACGAAGCCGAGATTCGTGGGCACCGCAAAACGTACGTGGGGGCCATGCCCGGCCGCATTATCGCCCAGATTAAGAAGGCCGGTAGCTCCAACCCGGTCATCATTCTCGATGAGATTGACAAGGTGAGCAGTGACTTCCGCGGCGACCCCAGCTCGGCCCTGCTCGAAGTGCTCGACCCCGAGCAGAACGCCACCTTCACCGACAACTATCTCGAAGTCGAATACGACCTCTCGAAGGTACTCTTCATTGCCACCGCCAACTCGCTCGACACCATTCAGCCCGCCCTGCGCGACCGCATGGAAATTATCGACCTCACCGGCTACACCCAGGAAGAAAAGGTGCAGATTGCCCACAAGCACCTCTGGCCGAAGCAGCTGAAGGAGCACGGCCTGGGCGAGAAGGAAGTGAAAATCACCGATGCCGCCCTGCACCGCGTGGCCGACGACTACACCCGCGAAAGCGGCGTGCGCGGCCTCGAGCGCAAGCTAGCCGCCCTCACGCGCAACCTGGCCCGCCGCAAGGCCGGCAAAGAGCCGTTGCCCGTCACCATGGAGCCAGCCGACATCCGCAAAATCCTCGGCGCGGCCATCTTCGACCGCGACCAGTACCAGGACAACGACACTGCCGGTGTGGTAACGGGCCTGGCCTGGACCTCGGTGGGCGGCGACATCCTGTTCGTGGAAAGCCTGCTGAGCCGGGGCCGGGGCAAGCTCACCCTCTCGGGGCAGCTCGGCGATGTGATGAAGGAATCGGCCATTACGGCCCTCAGCTACCTGCGCTCACGGGCCGATGAAATCGGCATCGACTACCGCTTGTTCGAGCAGTACGACCTGCACATTCACTTCCCCGAAGGCGCGGTGCCCAAAGACGGGCCCAGCGCGGGCATCGCCATTTTCACGAGCATGGCTTCGGCTTTCACCCAGCGCCGGGTGCGCCCGCGCCTGGCCATGACGGGCGAAATCACGCTGCGCGGCAAGGTGCTGCCCGTGGGTGGCATCAAGGAAAAGCTGCTGGCTGCCCGCCGCGCCGGCATGAAAGACATTATCCTCTGCCCCAAAAACCGCAAGGACATCGAGGAAATTCAGGAGGAATACCTCAAGGGCCTCACCATTCACTACGCCGACCGGGTCGACGACGTGCTGCGCGTGGCCCTGCTCGACGAGCTGGTGCCGCACCCGCAGAAGCTGCCCGTACGCGACGAGCCGTTGCCCGCCGTGGGCCCAAGCGTAGAGGTGCAGTAGCGCATCCAAAAAACTGCCTCAGGAGGCCGGAAAAGCCAAAATTTTGCCCAATAA
>JANXMN010000240.1 GCA_025354605.1 Hymenobacter sp.
GTGGAGTACCACCTGCCAGTCCGGGACTTTGATAGGTTTATGGGGTACCTTTACTATCAAAAAGCCCACAGCCACCAATTTGCTGCCCTCTTGCGGGCCACTCTCCAGTGAACACGGTTTACTTCAACGTGCTTAAATATGTCCATTCGGCCTTCCTCGGTGAGGAAGTGAACGTGGGCATTCTGCTCTTTTTTCCGGAGCAGCGGCAGTTGGTATTCAAGTATTCGCACTCGTTTCGGCGGTTGCGGTTGCTCTACCCTACCTTCTCGGAGCGTCAGCTACGCGAGTACCTGAGTGCTTTCTACCAGCGCACGGCCCAAGCCAACGACCAGCCAGAATTTACGGGTAGCGTGGAGCAGTATACCACTTTTATTACCCAATGCCTGCTGGCGCCGGATTCCAGCGCTCTGCAATTTGGCCCGCTACGACAGGCGGTGGCTCACGCCGACGACCCGGCCGAGGTGGCCCAGCACTACTACGAGCTGTTCTTCCCCGAAGTGGCCCCTGTGCGCCGCAAGCACGACGATACTTTCCTGAAGCAGCAGTTTCGCGCGCTGCTGCGCGACTACGACCCGCGCGTACTGCCGCTGCTGGAAAAGGACCGGGTTATCAAAACGACCGACGTTGAAATCAAATTCGACTTCGCCTGGCAAAACGGCGCCCTGAACCTGGTGAAACCCCTCAGCTTCGACTTGCTCGACCGCGCCGACATCAACCGCAAATCGGTGCACTGCTACGGCTGGCTCAACCTGCTGGCCGACGAGGCCCGCACCCGCAACTACCAGTTCGACCTGCTGGTAGCCCAACCCGCCGACCGCCGCCTGTTCGGCGAGTACGACCAGGCCCTGAAGATTCTGGCCGAGTCCACCGCCCCCAAGCGCGTCATCGTGGAAAAAGAGCTGGAAGCCTATACCGAGAAAGCTGCCCAGGCCCTGCGCGAGCACAGTGCCGACGCGGAAGTGCAAACCTAATAAAAGCGTGTTTGTTAACAAAAGGCCCGTATGGTTTTCCATACGGGCCTTTTGTTGCGGTCAGTCCTGGCTTCGGCGAGCTCAGCGGCGGCGATTACGGCGTGCGCCGCTTCGAGGGGCAGGCGTTGCGGCTGCCCCAGCGGCCGGAGTGGTGGCCGGGGCGGGAGAATCTGAAGGCGCAGGCGGGACACTAAATTGCCGTTTGTTAATTTGACCGTTTGCTTGAACACTAACTCAATCCATCACCCAGTTAAACTGCCCGGGACATAGTACCCGCACCCCCACCACCGTCCCCGCTAGGGCCATGAAGCAGAGCAGGCCCCGCCAATCGACGCCTACGGGCTTCGACGCGTGCCCAAGCAGCATATCCAGTCCCAGCAACACCGGGTAGGCCACCCCGTACATCATCACCGGAAAGAGGCCCATGCTAACCAAGACGAGCACGATGTTGACCGGGTCCAAGCCCAGGGCGTAGGGGTCGGACGGGTTGCCGTACGTCGGCAGGTAACCGAGCAGATACCACCCCCGGCCCAGCATGTAAGCAAAGAGCAGCAACCACAGCAGGGGCGCGGCGCACAGGTAGCGAAACGGCGGCGGGGTAAGTCCTTGCAAGGGCAGGGAAGAAGACATAGGATAAACGGGTCGTGGACGTGGCTGACAGAACGCAAAGATGTACCTGAATTATACATCTACACCCTCCTTTTGCTAATTGAACCGTTTTCTTGAACTGTAAATCATAGCACCGTGCTTTCACAGCGTAGGGCCCAAGCTCGTTGCATTAAAGGTAAGCCCCTGATGATTCGCTCCAATCCGAATGGCTGTCACCCGGTTGTCTGCCACCTCGGACAAGCTGTTAAAGTCGTAATCGGTATCAATGAAAAAGTGCAGGTCCAAGTCGATGACGTAGACTATTGCATCGTCAAAGGTGACTTCGGGAAAAGCCCGCTGCACGTCGCGGACCGTGCTACCAATGCCGATGCCTTGAACCGTGCCTTGATAAGCGCCGGTTACCTCAATCTGGACGATGAGGCCGGTGTAAATCCACGAGTAAATGTGGACGGTATCTCGGTAAGAATACCGGATATAATCCGGAATGTCGAGCGCCATTTCCCAGCCTCCTTGGCGCAGAATATCCGGCATAGTCCCGGCGAACCTGCCAAGCATCAACCGGCGAACGCTGAACACGTTGTCCAGCAGCTTAAAGGGGCCCACTCCCACGAGGGGTTCTATGGGAGCACTTAAATCGAAGACCGACATACTTGGTTTTTAAGTTGCATCGGGATTTCTTAAAAACCCACAAGCAACGGCAACAATACGCTATTTCTATTGAATAGCGCGCTGATACGTAGGCGTTCGCGTTACCTTGCCATGCTAAATGCTTTCCTGAAAACGGAGCCTGTTTAACCCAAGACCGTTTCGTTGAACGCGAAAGAAACCTGCTCCGCTAGGCGAACCCCTTAAAGCATCATGATAACAGACTCGGAACTCAAACACGCCTTCTATCGGGCCTTCACCTTTCAGGTGCTTTCCGTCACCCGGGCTATTTACATCGTTCGGCGGTCGGAAACCTTGGTAGAACTCCACGTCTATAACGACCAACTGTTGTCCGAGGAGGAGAAAGACGCCTGCTATTCGATTGTGGGGGAGATGTCAGGGGACTTTGTTGGGCTGGAAGTTCAACCCCAACTCGTAGTAGATACCCAGCCCGTTCACGAAGGAAACGGGCCAAAGGACGCCCTAACAGTTTATGGTCGCTACGAGTACTTATTGAGACGTGCTTGAACTCCTACTCGGCCTTGCTCGCAGAGATGCGAGAGTAGCCTTGCGTCATAAATGGAGTTTAAGAAACTCGTTCACTACTTAAATTTCAGGAAACACTAGATTGGGATGATTTTCGTGAACTCTCTTTAACCAAAAAATGGACGAATTCTGGAGAGATTTCAGATTATCCATACGGCTCTGGAACGCAGGTATCCCGGGTCAATTTTTATCTATTCTATTAGAGGCCTGCTTGTCGAAAAGCATCGGCTTTGCCACCATCGTCAGGATAGCTGCGGTGCGGGCGATGGCAGATGTCATCCATTGTTTGCGCTGAGCCTCTCGTTCACATAAGAAGCCCCGGCCGCCCCCGCAGCCGGGGCTTCTTCGTGCTCCTTCAGCAACGCATGTTACGTCCCTCCCGAAAAATAAAAGCCCCGTAACATCCGTTGTTACGGGCCGGCGGATTTTTCTCGGCGACGTAACATTTTCTGCTGCTATGGCGTGTAAGCTCCCTTCCAACTCTCTTTCGGCAGCGGTGCGGGCGCATTTCGGCCTCACGCAGCCGGAGCTGGGCCGCTACCTGGGCGTGCGGCGCGAGCAGGTAGCCTTTGTGGAAGGCGGGCAGCGCACGTTTTCGGTGGCGGCCGAGCAGCGGCTGCGGCCGCTGGCGCTGCTGCTGCCCGGCGTGCTGCTAAACGAACCGCCCGCGCCGCCGCTGCCCGCCCCGGCCGAGCCGGCCGATGCGCCCGACGCGCCCGACGTGGCCGCCTTGCGCAAGCGCCTGCGCCGGTGCCGGCACGAGGCCGCGCAGCTGCGCTACGAGCAGGAAAACCAGGCCACCCGCGCCCTGGCGCAGGCGCAGCGGCAGCGCGGGCTGGCGCAGCTCCGCGCGGCGCTGCTGCCCGCGCCCGGGGCAAGCGTCGCGCCCGATGCCGAAACCGAGCGCCGCCGCCGCTGGCTCGACGCGCTGCCTGCGGAGGCCTGTCCCGCGCCGGGTAGCGCGACGGCGCGGGCGCTGGCCACTGCCCGCCTGCGCGGGCTGCTGGCCGAAGCCGGGGCCCTGGAGCAGCTGCTGGCGGCCGGCGCGGCCCGCGCCGGGGCACCGGAAAAATAATTAGGACTTACGCAGCTGAAAAAGCCGCAAAGCGGCGGCACTACTGGCGTGAACGGGGTGCCGCCGCTTTGCGGCTCTGGGCTGTTTTTTCAATCGGTTATTACCAACGTGTCGCTGCTTTGCGGCTAAAAAAAATGGAGCAACCGCGTAAGTCCTAAATAAAATACCGCGATAGGACAATGTGAATAGGGTGGTATCGTTATGCCCCCGAACCGCCATTTTCCACTTCTCAACCACTTTTCAATAATGTCATACTCCGTAAATCTGCTCGCTACCATCGCCGACTGCGACGCCGCCATCGCCATGGCCGACACTGAGCTGCGCGACCTGCAGCACCGCGCCGACAACCTCGACTACACCCGCGAGAACACCACCGGCAGCGCCACCGAGGTGCAGGCCGAGCTGGCCAGCCTCGACGCGGAAATCGCCGCGCTCAACACCATTATCCCCACGCTGGCGGCCGGCACCAAGGCCCGCAAAAACAACGTAATCAACCTGCGCCGCGCCACCAACCGGCAGGCCATCCTCAACGACAAGCAGGACACGCGCGGCCCCGTGGCCCTGCTTATCCGCGAGCTCAATTTGGCCCAGGTGCAGGTGCAAATCACCGAAACCAATGCCTTCAAGGCGGCGGTGGTGGCGCACAAGGCCACGCTTTAGCCCCGCTGGCCCGCGAGGTTGGGGGCAAGCTGGTTCACTGCCGGCCCGACCGAGCTCCACAAAAAAGCGCCCCGACCAATTGGCCGGGGCGCTTTCGTTTTCAGGGGCTTGGTCAGCTACTCCTTCACGAAGCGCTGGTGCGAGGTACCCGTCCCGTCGGTTACGTTCAGCAGGTAGGTGCCGGCGCGCAGGGCCGATACGTCGAGCTGGCCGTCCGTCATCTTCAGGTTGCTTACTTCCGCGCCGCGCAGGTCGTACACGCGTACCGAATAAGTAGCATCCTGGTCGGCGCTGGTCGGGCGGGCAATGTTGAGCACGCTCGTGGCCGGGTTGGGGTAGAGGGTGTAGCGGTCGGCTACGCCGTTGGTGCTGCCGTTGCGGGCCACCGTGGCCAGGGGCCGGGCACCACCGGCGATGGTGACGGTGTAGTCTTCGGTTTCGCCGTAGCTGAAGCTGCCGCAGCTCGTCGTGCCCGAGTTGTCGCTCATCACCACCCGTGCACGGGTTGCGCCATTCTTGGCCGTGGTGGGCACCGTGAAGCTGCCCGTGCGGGTAGCGGCCGAAGTGCTGGCGGCGGCATTCACGACCAGCTCACCGGCATCGGTGAACACGCCGTTCTGGTTGTAGTCGATGTACACCTTGAAGTACTCCGAGTAAGCGCTCGACACGAAGCCCGCCGAGAAGCTGATGGTCTGCGAGGTGCCGGCCGTGAGGGTGGTGCTGCTGGCGGTGCCGTTGTAGTAGCCGGCATCAGCGCCCGAGCCGCGGTTGATGCTGCCGAGCTGCACCAGGTCGATGTACTCATAGGCTACGCTGCTGCCCTTGCTGGCGCAGTAGGCCGAGGGAGGAGGCGTGCCGCCGCCACCGCTGGGGGCCACGCCGCCCTGCGAGGTGAGCAGGCCCACCCGGGCGCCGCCGCCGGCAAACAGCGCGTTCATGCGCGAGCTCTGCCCGTTCGAGAACATGAACATGGCGTTGTCGTCCACGTAGTCCATGTAGTTCATGAACATGTCGCCGTTCGGGCCGTTCGAGCACGAGACGTGCGGGAACACGGGCTTGCCGTAGTTCTCGCTGCCCTGGTTGGGCGTGTCGCTCACGTTGTCGGTGCCGGTGCAGGCCCCCGAGTCGTCGCCCCAAATGTGGTTCAGGTTCAGCCAGTGGCCCACTTCGTGGCTGGCGGTGCGGCCCAGATTGTAGGGCGAGGTCACGGTGCCGGTCCGGCCGAAGTACACGGGCGAAATCACGACGCCGTCGGTCGCGGCCGCGCCGCCGGGAAACTGGGCGTAGCCCAGGATGCCCCCGCCGATGGTACCCACCCACAGGTTCAGGTACTGGCTCGAATTCCAGGCATCAAGGCCCCCGGTGCTGGCTTTCTTGATTTTATCGGCCGTGCCCCAGCTGGTGGTGCTGCTGCTCTTGCGCTCGATACCGGTGGTGGCGAGGCCGGCCGGCGTGCGCTTGGCCAGCACAAACTGAACACCCACGTCGGCTACCAGGCCGGCAAAGGCGCTGGGGGTTTTGGTGTAGTCGGAGTTGAGTTTGTGATAGTCCTCATTCAGCACCGCAATCTGCGACTGAATCTGGGCATCCGAAATATTTTCTGAAGCCGCGTTGTAAACCACGTGCACTACTACGGGGATGGTAACGCTAACGGCGACCGTGCTGCGCTGGGCATCGCCGGCGTGCTTGGCGGCGAATTGCAGCGCCTGGTTGTTGATGGCGGCCATGCGGGCGGCCATGCCGGGGTCGGCGGCGAGCTGCTGTTGCAATACTTCAACCGAAGCGCAGCTGCGCTTGTGCGATTGGGCCGAAGCCGTGGTGGTGGTCAATGCCAGGCCCAATAGGCCCAGTGCAGCAGCGTAAAAGTGTTGTTTCATGAAAACCGTCGAATTAAATGAGGTGAAAACAAGAAATCAGACCGCTAAAGTAGGAGTTTCATTGATAATATTCCAATGGAATTCTAAAAATATTTAAAATATGACAATCCCGTTTCACTTAAACCTGATGAAACGTTGTTTTTTTTATGCGAATGTGCTGGATTTAGTATTTAAATTTTGACTATCAGATATTTACCACCCATTTCCATTTTCGCATTAAGATTTTGTCTTCTGTATTCCCGGCACGCGGCCAGAGACTTGCCAGTCTGCTACGCTCAAAAAAAAAGCGCCCCGACCAAATGGCCGAGGCACTTTTTTTCGAGCGTAGCAGGCAGCTGCAAGCTTTCTATTTTGCTTGGACTTACGCAAACGTCCGTTTTTTTAG
>JANXMN010000033.1 GCA_025354605.1 Hymenobacter sp.
GGACTTAGTATTGCGGTAGCGATGCTTCGACTGCGCTCAGCATGACGTTCTTCTTTTCTCAGAACAGGGGTGCTTACGCCTCCGTCACTATAATCTTCTCGATTTCGTCGTTGGGTGTAATCTGGTCGATTACCTCCACGCCTTCCACCACTTTGCCGAACACGGTGTGCACGCGGTCAAGGTGCGAGGTCTGGTCGCGCGAGTGCACAATGAAGAACTGCGAGCCGCCCGTGTTTTTGCCGGCGTGGGCCATACTCAGCGCGCCGCGCTCGTGGTACTGGTGGTCGCCTTTGGTTTCGCAGTCGATTTTGTAGCCGGGGCCGCCGGTGCCGGGCGTGCCGGTAGCGCCGGCCCGGGTGTTGGGGCAGCCGCCCTGGATGACGAAATTGGGCAGTACACGGTGGAATTTCAGGCCATCGTAGTAGCCTTTTTGGGCCAGGTCGGTGAAGTTTTTCACGGTGTTCGGAGCGTCCTGCTCGTAGAACTCCACTTTCATGACACCTTTCTTGGTGTGGATTGCGGCGGTTTTCATAAATCGCGGATGGTAACGGGTGGGGAATAATGATGGCAGCCGATGTGACTTCCGGGGGCGAAGGTAAGAATTAGGGCGGGGCGTAAAACATCTGCGGGGCCAAGCCGTTTCGTACGGTTCGGCAACGAGGCTACTCGTGGGCTTAACTATTTTGGCCCCCGCCCGTTCCTTCGCTATACCAATCCTCCACCATTTCTGTTCAGATGAAAAAAGCATTCACTCCTTTCCTCGCCGCGCTGGCCACCTCGCTGCTGCTGACCGGCTGCAACACCGAAACCACCAAAACCGAAACCGAAACTACCGCGACCGTTAACCCGGCCGACTCCATTGCCGCGATGGCCGGCGATTCGGCCCGCATGGGCAAGCCCGGCGGCGTAATGGTCGACGGCGTGGCCATGACGGCCGATAAAGACATTGTCGACAACGCTATGGCGGCCAAAAGCGTGAGTACGCTGGTGGCCGCAGTTAAGCAGGCCGGCCTGGTCGAAACCTTGAAAGGCCCCGGCCCCTTCACCGTGTTCGCGCCCACCAACGCCGCCTTCGATAAGCTGCCCAAAGGGGCCCTCGCCGGCCTGATGGACCCCGCCAGCCAGGCCAACCTCAAGGGCGTGCTCACCTACCACGTCATTCCCGGCCGCCTCGTCGCCGCCGACCTGCGCGACGGCCAGGTGCTGACCACCGTGAACGGCGAAAAGCTGCACATCGCCATCAAAGACGGCAAAGTGATGGTAAGCAATGGCAAAGACGCCCCCGCCACCGTCCAAATCCCCGACGTGATTTCCAGCAACGGCATCACCCACGTAATCGACGGCGTGGTGCTGCCCCTGTAGGACGCTTCGCTTAATGAAGAATGAGGAATGAGGAATTGCCGCTGGGTAATTCTTCATTCCTCATTCTTCATTCCTCATTCAGCGAAGCGTTAGTGCCGGTTGTCCTCGCCGGCCAGCATGCTTAGGTAGCTGTCGTAGCGGGGCAGCGCGATGCGGCCCTGGTCCACGGCCTCGCGCACGGCACAGCCGGGCTCGTGGGTGTGCTGGCAGTTGTGGTACCGGCACTGCCCCAGCAGGGCGCGGAATTCGGGAAAGTAGCCGGCCAGCTCGGCGGGCGGCATATCTACCAGGCCCAGCTCTTTGATGCCGGGCGTGTCAATAATGAAAGTGCCGGAGCGTACTTCCAGCATCTCGGCGAAGGTGGTGGTATGCACGCCCTTGTCGGAAAAGTCGCTGATTTCGGCCGTTTTCAGGTCGAGGTCCGGTACCAGGGCGTTGATAAGCGTGCTTTTGCCCACGCCCGAGTGGCCGGCCAGCAGGCTTACCTTGCCATCGAGCAGCTGGTCGATTTCGGCCACGCCCTCGCCGGTGGTAGCGGCGCAGGTGCGGCTTGGGTAGCCCAAGCTGGCGTACATGCCCGCGATTTCGGCCTGGTAAGCAAAGCCCTCGTCGTCGTACAAATCCGTCTTGTTGAAAAGCAGCAAAACGGGAATGTGGTAGGCCTCAGCCGTCACCAAAAACCGGTCGATGAAGCCGAACGAGGTGGCCGGCGACACCAGGGTAACCACTAGCAGGGCCTGGTCCAGGTTCGCGGCGACGATGTGGACGTGGCCGGTTTTGTGCACCGACTGCCGCACGATGTAGTTGCGGCGCGGGGCAATGTGCGATATCACGCCCGCACCCTCGGTCTGGGCCTCGATGCTGAAATCGACGTGGTCGCCCACGGCCAGCGGGTTGCTGGCTTTCAGGCCCTTTATTTTGAACTTGCCGCGCAGGCGGCAGCGGTGCAGCTCGCCGGTGTTGCGGTCGCGCACCACGTACCACGAGCCCGTGGATTTCACCACGAGGCCCAGCCGCAGGCCGGTGAACCCGGCAGGAGTAGGAGAGGAAGTCGGCATCAGGCGGAGGGGGAGAAGGCACGAAGGGCGGCCATGATGGTGCGCGTGGCCCCGGCGCGGTCGTGCACGTAGTCGAGAATGTTGTCCTGCAGGCGCAGGCGGCCATCGTCGGTATTCCAGAGGTAGGCGAAGGCGGCCAGCAACTCGGCTCCGTCGCGCACCGGGAAAGCGCCTTTCATCTCCACCAACTCCACGGCCTCCTGAAACTTGGTGTAGGTCGGCCCGAAAAACAGCGGCAGGCCGAAGGCGGCGGCCTCCAGCGTATTATGCAGGCCCTTGCCGAAAGCCCCGCCCACATAGGCGTACTCGCCGAAGCGGTAGAGCTGGCTCAGTAGCCCCACGTTGTCGAAAAGCAGAATGCGGGCCTGGGCTACGGTGTCCACGTTGGCCTGCGAGTAGCGGAGCACGGGGCCGGGCAGGCTGGCTTCCACCTGCCGCAGGTTGGCCTCGGTCACTTCGTGCGGGGCCAGCAGCACGCGCAGCTCGGGGCCGTAGCGGGCCAGCAGGGGGCGCAGCACGGGCAGGTCCTCGTTCCTGCTGCTGCCCACCACCAGCACCGGTGCGCCGTCGGCTACGAAGGCATCGACCAGCGGCAGCAGGCGCGCCGGGGCCAGGGCCGTGGCCACTACGGTGTCGAAGCGGGTGTCGCCGGCCACGCTCACCCGCGTCAGGCCCGCCCCGCGCAGCAGCTGCGCCGAGGCTTCGTTCTGGGTGAAAATGTGGGTGAAGCGCGCCAGAATCGCGCGGAAGAACCCGCCCCAGGGCTTGAAAAATACCTGCTCGGGCCGGAAAATGGCCGACACCACCACCGCCGGAATCCGCCGCAAATGGGCCTCGTTCAGGAAGTGGTACCAGAACTCGTACTTCACGAACACCGCCAGCCGGGGCTGCACCGCATCCAGAAAGGCGCGGGCGTTGGCGCGGGTATCCAGCGGCAAGTAAAAGATATAGTCGGCCCCCGGCCAGCTCTTGCGCACTTCGTAGCCCGAGGGCGAGAAGAACGTGAGGACCAGTTTAGTGCCAGGGTAGGCCTGCCGGTAGGCGTCCATCAGCGGGCGGCCTTGCTCGAACTCCCCCAGCGAGGCGCAGTGAAACCACACGCGCGGGGCCGGGTCGGCCCCAATGGTCTGGCGGATGTGGGCCAGCAGGCCCCGGCGGCCGGCCACCCAGGCGGCGGCCTTCGGCACAAAGGGCGCTAACAGCCGGAGTAGCAGGCCGTACAGGCCCAGGGCGATATCGTAAAGAAAAGTCAAGCCCCCAAAATTACGCAGTGCGCGCCCGGTTGGGCTATTTTTGTTAACATCAGCCTTTTTTCTCGGGCTTCCAGTCCACGGGGCAGGCTTCGCCGTGACTCTCATAATACTGCAAAGCGTCAACCATGCGCACGGCTTCGTCGATGCTGCGGCCCAGCGGCCGGTCGTTCACCAGCTGGTGGCGCACGATGCCGTCCTTGTCAATCAGAAACAGGCCCCGGTAGGCCATCGGTGAGCCCACGAAGGTCATCTCGCCCTCGGGGGTGTAGTCGTAGTGGCCGCCCAGCACGTCGTAGTTGGCCGAAATCGTCTTCGACGCATCGGCCACCAGCGGGTAGCGTACCCCGCAGATGCCGCCGTTCTCGCGCGGCTGCAGCTGCCAGGCCAGGTGGGCGTACTGCGAATCGGTGGAACATCCCACCACGGCCACGTTGCGCTCCTCAAACTCGGCCAGCCGGTCCTGAAACGCCAGAATCTCAGTGGGGCACACCTTGCTGAAATTGGCCGGGTAAAAGTAGAACAGCACGTATTTCTTGCCCAGGTAGCGGTCGAGCGAAAAATCTTCTTCGATTTTGCCATCGACGACCGAAGTCGCGCGGAAGGAGGGGGCACGTTTGCCAACGAGAACTGCCATTGTATGAATGAGGAATGAGGAATGAAGAATGAGGAATGAGGAATTACGGAAACTGGCGGAGTCAGTTAAATAACTAATTCTTCATTCCTCATTCCTCATTCTTCATTAAGCAAAGCGTTACCGCCCCTTGAATTCCGGCTTGCGCTTTTCCACAAACGCGGCCATGCCTTCCTTCTGGTCCTCGGAAGCAAACGTGAGGTAGAAATTCTTGCGCTCGAAATGCAGCCCTTCATCCAGGTGGGTCTCAAACGCGCGATTCACCGATTCCTTGGCCAGGCGGGCGGCCACCGGGCTCATGCCCGCGATGGTGGCGGCCAGGCGGTAGGCTTCTTCGAGGTACTGGCCCACGGGCACCACCCGGTTCACCAGCCCCACGCGGTGGGCCTCCTGGGCCGAGATGAACTCGCCGGTGAGCACCATTTCCATCGCTTTGGCTTTGCCCACGGCGCGCGTCAGGCGCTGGGTGCCGCCCGCGCCGGGCATCGTGCCGATGCGAATTTCGGGCTGCCCGAACTGCGCCGTTTCCGAGGCCACGAGCATGTCGCAGGTCATGGCCAGCTCGCAGCCGCCCCCGAGCGCAAAGCCCGACACGGCCCCAATCAGCGGCTTGCGAAACTTGCGAATCTGGTCCCAGGTGCTGAACTGGTCGGTGATGAGCATGTCGATGGCCGTTTTACCGGCCATCTGCTTGATGTCGGCCCCGGCCGCGAAGGCCCGCTCATTGCCCGTGATAATGACCACGCGCACCGCCTCGTCCTCATCCAGCGCCTTCAGCGCATCGCGCACTTCGAGCATCAGTTGCAGGTTCAGGGCGTTGAGCTCCTTGGGCCGGTTGAGCTGAATCAGGGCCACACCAGGGCGGGATTGGGGAGTAACGAGAATGAATTCCATGTGGGATTTTAGAAATTAATGAACGTCATGCTGAGCTTGTCGAAGCATCTCTACCGCTTCGTTGAATCGATTGGATTACTGTTGCGGTAAAGATGCTTCGACAAGCTC
>JANXMN010000254.1 GCA_025354605.1 Hymenobacter sp.
CTTGTCGAAGCATCTCTACCGCAATAGTAAATGAATTACTCTTCGCGGTAGAGATGCTTCGACAAGCTCAGCATGACGTTCTGTTTTCGTTTTTCCTTGTTTAGGAACAAGTCCACTAATTACGTTGCGTGGTAGAGATGCTTCGACAAGCTCAGCATGACGTTCAGGATTACTCGGTTAGAATTACTCGGCCTTGCCGCGGCAATCCTGCGCTAGCGGGCGCTTTCGTCGCCGTCCACGGGGGCGCTCTGCTTGTGCACCTGGGCGGCCACCAGCGGGTCGGGCATTACCTTGCTGGCACCCACCTGCACGTTGTTCATCAGGCCGGAGATAATGCGGTGTTCGCCGGCCATCAGGGCTTTGTAGCCGTCGCGGGCCACGTCGGCGGGGTCCATGCCCTGGCCGTCGGCCACGTTTTTGGCCTGGGTCATGTGGGCTTTGTTGAAGAAGTCGGTTTTGGTGATGCCGGGCAGCAGGTTGGTAATGGTGATATTGCTGTCCTTGTTCTCTTCCTGAATCGACTCGGCGAAGGAGTTCACAAAGGCCTTGGTGCCGTGGTACACGGCTTGCAGCGGGCCGGGCAGCTCGCCCGCGATGCTGCCCACGAGCAGAATCTTGCCTTCGTTGCGGGCCTTGAACTCCTGCAGATACAGCTTGGTAAACACCACGTAGGCCCCGATATTAAGCTGAATAATATCCAGCTCGCGGTTCACGTCGGTGGTGTCGAAGGAGCCGTACTGGCCCTGGCCGGCGTCGTTCACCAGCACATCAATCCGCAAGCCTTTCAGCTTGATTTCGTTGTAAACCTCAAACGGCGCATCGCGCTTGAACAGGTCCTTGGTGATAGTAGTGACCTGCACGCCGAACTGCCGGCGGATTTCCGAGGCGGCATTATCGAGCAAATCCGGCTCCAGCGCCACCAGAATGAGGTTGTACTGGTCCTGGGCGAAGCAGTTGGCCAGTTCGCGGCCGATGCCGCTGCTGGCCCCAGTGATGAGGGCGGTTTTGGGTTGGTCTGCCATGGGAATAGAACGGTTAGTTAAGGGATGCCAGGTCTAACGCAACCCGCCAAAGCCGGGTTATTGCTGTGCTTAAGTCCTTTTCAGGCCGAAACCGCAATATTCCAGCCCGCTCCGGTCGCTACCGCCACGCTTACTTTTTCGCCGGGCTGGAAACCGGCCGGGTGCATCCGTACGCGCACGACCTGTTCGGCTATGGCTATTTCCACTTCGTAGTAGCCGCCCATAAACCGCACCGTCCGCACTGTGCCCACGGCTTCGGCGGCCCCGGGCGGCCCCAGCCGCAGCTGCTCGGGCCGCAGCAGTAGCGCGGTGGCTTTCGGGAAGCGCTGGCCCGGCCGTAGCGCCCGGCGGGCGGCCCCGCGCACGAGGCTGTAGTCGCCGAACAGGGCCGCCGTAGCCTCGTCCACCGGCTGCCGGTAGAGCAGCTCAGGCGGCCCCTGCTGTACCAATCGGCCCCGGTGCAGCACCAGCACCTCATCGGCCCAGCCCAGCACGTCGGCCGCATCGTGTGATACCAACAGGCAGGTGATGCCCAGCCGCGTGCCCAATTCCTCGATAATACCCTGCAAAATGCGCTTGTGCGTGCGGTCAAGGTTCGAAAACGGCTCATCGAGCAGCAGCAATTGAGGCGCGCTCAGCAGCAGGTGGGCAATCCGGCAGACTTCGTACACGGCCTGCGCCTCGGCCTCGGGCCGCTGATTGGCGTAGCGCAGTACCTGCTCCACCCGCAGCGAATGCGGCAAATCCGACTTCTGCGAGAGGTAGGCCACGCCAGGGTGGCCGGCCACCAGCGTCTCCTGCGGCCCGCGCACCCGGCTGCCGTTGGCGTGCACCACACCGGTGCTGGGCTGAATGAGGCCGGCCACCAGCTGCAATAGCGTGCTCTTCCCAGCCCCGCTTTCGCCGGCCAGCGCCAGCTTCTGCCCCCGTTTCTGGCTGAAGCTGATGGGCTGGAGCACGGCAACGCCGTTTTCGGTGAGGCTGAGGTTGGTGACGGTGAGGATGTCCATGCGCTGGCAAAGAACGGGACTGGGGAGCAGGCCTAAACAGCATGTTTGCGCGAAACAACGGGTTTCAGTCAAAACATCGTGTTTGGCCGGAACAGCGTGTTTGGGTCCGCACAGCCTGTCTGAACCGATTTGCGGGGTATATAAACCGATTTGCGGGGTGTATGAAGCGATTTGCGTGGTGTATGAAGCGGTTCGCGGTCTGGTTGAACCGATTTGCGGGGTGGTAGAATCGATTTGCGGGATGGTACGACGGCTTCGCAGCGGCTTACGAAACAAGCAACAATTGCTTGCCAAGTTTTTCCTGAGAATAGTTGGCGATGATGTCGCGCAGGATGAGCATATCGTGGGGGCAGGATTGGGCGAAGGCTTGCCAGTGCTGCAACACCACGGTATCCGGCAGTTCTACCACGGCGATGATGGCATCCCAGAAGGCGTCCCAGTTCACGCCGTACCAGTCGGGGAAGCGCAGCTCGCGCTTCATCAGCATATGGAAGGCAGCTTTAGTGGTAGTGTGGGTGAGGTCGATGGTCATGGCTAAAACCCTTTTTGAGGGGGCTTCGGCAATTGAAATACACTGGTACTAAGTTTCTTTTCTTGAACACTTATAGCAGTATAGGTAAGAGAGAAATTAGCTCCATTATAAACGTATTTCAGGTAAGGCGATTTGGCCTTTTCGTAATACACATTGAAATAGCCAAACTTGTGGTTCTTAAAATTGCTAGGGTCTATGTAAATAGATGAGTCAAACCAATACTGGTTCTGCGTTGCGCCTAAGTTATTGGTTAGTACGCTACATTTATGACCTAAAACAACTGCCGTTTGTGCTGTGATTGTTGAGCTTACAAGATGCCGTTTCTCTTCGGTACAATTCGTTATAAACAGGGTGTCAACATCGTTCCGCAGGGCATATTGCTTATTTGTTGAGCCCAAGTAAAATACTTCCCTTAAATCCAGTCCGCTATACGACATTCGGTATTTGTTGCCTTGTATTGATAGGGCCATTTGCTTGCCGTACAACTTCTGCAAGTTCTCTGTGGAAATATTAGGCGTCTTTGATTGCGCTTCAATTCGATACACTATGGTACCTTCGAATGATTGCCTCTCCTGTGCCTTAAAGGAACTGATAGTAATTCCTGCGAGTAAGAAGACAGAAGCGAAGTATGATTTCATAATGAGACCAACAGAGTTGCAATAGGATTCGAGAAGCGCCTAAGATAGAGCGTCTATCCTCACGAAGCCGTATCCAACACGTCGTCCCCATCATCGGCCATGGTCTTGGCCAGCTTCTCGATATTTAAGCTGCGGGCCGAGGTGTCGAAAATCTCGCGGTAGGTGCCTTTCAAGTCGTAGAGCTCGTCGTGGGTGCCGCTTTCCACCATGTGGCCTTTTTCATGATGCAGATACAAGCCGTACAGCATCGCTACCACAGTTGCCGCGAGTTACGCTACGCTAAACTCGCGCCTGCTATTCCACTTTAATCGCTGAAGCCGCCAGCGCCGCCGCTTCCGTTTCATAGGCTTCGGCTTGCAAGCGCATCAGGTAGTATTGGGCGGTGTGGCTGGGCCGGAACTTGCGGGCCAGGGTCTGCACCCAGTTGCCAACGGGCCTGCTGTCTGGATGGGTGCCCAAAACGACCATTCCGCTGTTTTTTATCCATCCGTTTTGGTTGTCATCGAATACTAAATCCAGTATCTGCTTACCGCTTTTACTGGCAAATGCTTGCATTTTGCATATATTCTCCAGCCAACTTGGAACCATCTGTTTGCCTGCTGTCCTGTTTGCTTTGCTGCGCTATTACAATACAAAGCCTATATTTGGTGAATATAGGCAAATAGCAGTGCCACTTATTGTTCGGATTCGGTTGGTATTGACTCTTTGCGGGCTTCTGCTTGGGTGGTTGGGCATTACGCCCGCCCTGGCCGACTTGTGGCAGCGCGACCCGGTGCTGAGCCGCCTGCTCATCAAGCAGCTGCTCACCGACTCCGACGGCTTCCAGTGGGTGGCTACCGACGAAGGCGTGTTTCGCTACGACGGCTACGAGCTGGTGCCCCTGGCCCGGCTACTGCGCCCCGGCAGCCCGCCCGCGCCCAAAGGCCAGGCCTTCAGCCTGTGCCTCGATGCGCGAGGGCACCTCTGGCTGGGCACCGATGCGGGCTTGTTTTGCCTCACGCTGCGAACGGGGGCTTTCCGGCGCGTGCTGCTGCCCCACGAGCCAGCCAGGGCCTCGCAGAGCGTGTTCCGGCTTTTTATTCATCCGCGCACCCGGCACTTGTGGGTGAGCTACCGCAACAGCAGCCTGGCCGTGCTAGATACTAACCGCGACGGCCAGCTGGTGAGTGCCCGCCGCCCGCTGCCGGGAGTCGGCACCCTGTTCCAGCCCGATGGCACTCCGGCGGGCGTCTGGATATCGTTTCTGGCGGCCCATTACATTGACCCCGCCACCCAGCGGGAGCAGCTTACGCCGCCGGGCCTTGCGCGCCTCGGCCTGGCCGGTCCGGTGCAGCAGTATTGGCAAATGCCCTATGTGCTGATGCCCGTGCCCGATACCAGGCCGTTGCAGCTGTTCAGCGCCAGCGCCCTGTTTACGCTGGGCGGCAATGGCCAGCTGCGCGAAATCAGCCGTTGGCTGCCGGCTGGCCGGGAAGAAAACTTCTGGCCGGCATTGACCCACGCGGGCAGTGTGTGCGAGTGGGTGTCGCAGCATCATTACCTGCGGCTGCGGCTGCGGGGCGCCCAGGCCGGCAGCGTGGTTTCCGACTCCCTTATTTTAAGCGAATTGCCCAACTACTACCGCCACAACTACCAGGTGTATCAGGATAGCCTCGGGGTGCAGTGGTGCTATGCCACCGCCTGGCGGGGTGTATATAAGCGCCGGGTGGCCTCGGTGCAGGTGGTGCGGCCCTTGACGCTGGCGGGGGGCAAGCTGGCACCGAGTGCCCGGGGCATCACGCGGCTCGCCGATGGCCGCCTGTTCCTCAGCACGTACGGCGGCTCCTTCGGGCAGGCGGCCGATTCGCCCCGCGCCCCGCTGCGACCGTTGAACTTTTATCGCTCCGGAATCACGAATTCTATAACGGCCTTTGACGCCCTGACTACGCGGACGCGGCCCATTACCACCGTCGTGGCCCAGGAAGAAATCGGGTTTTCCGTCCTGGAGCTGTCCACCAATAGTTGCCCGCTATTGCCGCTCGAACCCACCGAGCGGCACCGGCCCACACGCTTCCAGACGCTGTGCGAAGACCTGCGCGGCCGCACCTGGGGCGGCACCGACAGCGGCCTGTTCCAGCTCGACCTGCGCGGACGGCATGCCCGGCGCTACCAGCCGCCCAGCCCGGCGCGCCCGCTGCCGCTGCTGCAAATTCTGGACCTGGCGGCTGACTTTACCACTGACCACATCTGGCTTGCTACCCAGCAGGGCCTGTACCGGCTGGCCCCGGCTACCGGCGAGCTGCACCGCGTGGGCACCGCGGTTATGGCCCGCCCGCTGCCCACCGATGACCTGCTGTGCGTGGCCGCCGCCGGCCCGGGCCGCGCCTGGGTGGGCACCCGCTCCGAAGGCCTGCTGCTCGTGGATGCGCAACGGGGCCTAGTGCAGCAACTGTCCATTGCCGAGGGCCTGCCCAACTCCACGGTGGGCACCGTGCTGTGCCGCCCCGATGGCGCGGTATGGGCCGGCACCTACGCCGGACTGGTGCGCTACGACCCCGCCCGGCAGCGGCTGGCCGTTTTTGGGCAGTCGGCCGGCCTCACCGACCCGGAGCTGAACCGGAACTCGGCCTACGCCGACCCGCGTACCGGGCAGCTGCTGTTTGGCGGCGTGGGCGGTCTATACCAAGTGGTGCCCACCACGATGGGGGAGGCCGAAGCGGAGCGGCAGCAGCCCATCCGCCTGTTGGTGACGGCCTATGGCGAGTCGGCCCGCGCCGATGGCGACAACGTGGCGCTTCCGCTCACGGCGCGGCGCGGCGGCAGTCCGCTGCCGGCCCTGCACCTGGGGGCCCGGCCCACCGACTTTGTGGAAATCCGACTGGCCCTGACCGACCTGCTCAATTCCCATTTGACGCGCTATGCCTACCGGCTGCGCCCGGCCACCGAGGACCGCACGGCGCTGCCGGCCTGGCAGCCCACCACCCGGCAGCTCGTGCTCCAGGGCCTGGCGCCGGGCAATTACACCCTCGAAATCAGGGCGGAAACCAGCGGCGGGCAGCTGGCCGCCAACATGGTGCGGGTGCCGCTGCACGTAGCGCGGGTGTGGTGGCAAAACCCACTGGTGGGGCTGCTGGCGGCCTTAGTGCTAGTGAGCCTGGCCTACGGACTGTTCTGGCTGCAAGGCCGCCGCGCCCGCCGCGATGCCCAGCGCGATGCCCGCCTGCGCGACGAGCTAGCCGCCAACCTGCACGACGAAGTGGGCGGGCTGCTCACCAAAATTAGCCTGATGGCGGAGGTGCTGCAACACGCCGATAATGAGTTGGCCGTTTCGCAATCGGCCATTCCGGCTATTGCCGCTAAGGACCCCGTCCTGCACCAGCTGGCGGCCCGGCTGCTGCTCAATAGCCGGGCGGCGGTGCAGGCCCTGCGCGACGCGGTGTGGAGCATCGACTCCCGTGCCGATTCGGTGCAGGCCCTGCTCGACCGTATGGAAGACCACCTCGACCAGACGGCCGCCGTGGCGGGCCTGCACCTGTCCTTCGAGGCCGACCCGCTGGCGCACTTGCAGGCCCTGCGCCCGCTGGTGCGCAAGCACGTGTATCTGATTTTCAAAGAGGCGGTTACGAATGTGGTGCGCCACGCTAAAAGCGCTACCACGCTGCACGTGCAACTACTGCGCGACGGCAGCTTCTTCGTGCTGGCAGTGCTTGACAATGGCCAAAACCCAACTGCCGGTGGCCGCAGCGGCCTGGGCCTGCGCAACATGGCTGCCCGCGCCAAAGCCATTGGCGGCACCCTCTACACCGGCCGGCGCATGGACGGGGAAGCCGGCTACGAAGTGCGGCTGCGGGTGAAAGGGTAGTAGAATGGTGAATGGGGCGTTTTGGGTGAACCCCAACGGGGTTGCGTAGCCCAGCCCAGGGTTGGCGAAGCCTACCCTGGGGCAGGCACAGAACGAGGAACTGAACCCCAACGGGGTTCCGCAAGCGGAAACGCTCAGTCCCAGACGTATTGCTCGTCCCATACTATCTCGTGAGCGTTTAGCAAGGCCCGGTATTCCTCCTGAAACGAAACGCGCTGGTGGTGTTCCGCCTGAGAGGCGATGTACTGTCGGGCCTTGTCCAACTGGGAGGCACTGACTGAAAATGCCCCATACCCGGCCTGCCACGCAAAATTGGCCAGTTCCAGGGTTTGCGCTTTGAGTCAAATATTGGAGGCGCGTTTCACTTCCTTTACCCACTCGGCTTGGTTGGTGCTACGCCCCAGGCGCACCAGCAGATGCACGTGGTCGGCTACGCCACCCACCTCCAGGGCAGGGCAGGCTAGTTGGTTCGACACCCCCGCGAGGTAGCGGTGCGTGGCCTCCCGCATGGTGTCGTTGGTAAGAAAAGGGAAGCGGTTTTTGGTGGAGAATACCACATGCATGTACACCGCTGACAGTGATTGGGGCATGGCCAAAGGTAGCCTTGAGTGGCGGAACCCCGTTGGGGTTCAGTCCTCCGTACTCCACTTGACCCAGGGTAGGCTGCGCCAACCCTGGGCTGGACTACGGAACCCCGTTGGGGTTCAACCCAAACCGCACAAGGGGGCACCAGGCGCGGGGCGCACCCTTCACAGCTCGCCCCGCCCGGCCCGGCGCAGCAGCTCGGTGCGGCCTTCCGTGACCTGGAGTTTCTTGTAGATGCGCTTGACGTAGGTGCGGACCGTGGCCGGGGTGAGGTCGTAGAGGGCGGCAATCTGCTTGTCGGAGCGGCCGGTGACGAGGGCTTCGAGGATGGTCTTTTCGCGGTCGGTGAGGATTTCGGGTTGGGTGCTGGGCGTGGGCTTGAAGTGGGCCAGCACCTTGCGGGCCACGGCGCGGCTCATGGGCGCGCCACCCTGCATCACTTCCCCAATGGCGTCTTTGAGCTGGGGTAAGGGCGTGCTTTTGAGCACGTAGCCGCCCGCTCCCCGGCACAGGGCATTGTAGATGTGGTCGGGGTCTTCAAAAACGGTGTGCATCAGGATTTCCACGCCGGGCAGGCGGGCCGTGATGATGGGCAGGGCTTCGACGCCATTCATGCCGGGCAGGCCGATATCGAGCAGAATGACCTGTGGGGCGAGGGCATGGGGAAGCTGGCTGAGGAAATCCTCAATGGAATCGGCCACGATGACACACTCAATCTCGGGCTGATGGCCTAAGAAATGATGGGTCAGGGCCCGAATATCGGGGTCGTCTTCAACAATGGCCAGGCGGATGGGAGTCATGGCAAGAAGGGAGGAAGTAGCCTGTTGGTCAGGGATTTTGCGGCAATAAATCGATGGGCTACGGTTTCGGACAGCTGCCACAAAGGGCGGCACTGCCGCGCAAGTACGCAATGAGCGGCTGTCCTCATTTTGGGGATAGCCGGCAAAGGATAAAATGTTTTCAGTTCCGTGTCCAAAAAAATATGGGGCCTATCCCCAAAATGAGGACAAACGGTACTAGCAAGCGGGGGCAGCCAGCCGGCACTTTTGCGAGCAGGGACTATTGGTATATAGCCCTTTGATTGGCTAACTGGTTCATTTTATGGAATACTTCTCCTCGCTTCGCTTCTGGTTCAGTGGGTTGGCAGCGATTTGGTTGTTGGCAACGGGGCTGCCCGCGCGTGCCCAGACCGAAACCACCGCGCAAGCCGCGCAGCTGGCCCTGCAAACCCGCGCAGAGTGGGCCGGAACCGACCTCGCCGCCGCCGATTTCCGCATTTCCAGCGCCCACACCGAGCCCTCGGGGCTACTGTATGCCTACCCGCAGCAGCTGCGAAACGGCATTCCGGTGTACAATCAGGTGGCGACGCTGGTTTTTAAGGGCGGGGTGCTGCGGCACCACGCGGGGCCTTTTTTGGGAGCCAAAGCCTTTGCGGGCCAGCCGGCTACGCCCACCGTGGCGGCGGTGGCGGCCGTGGCGAAGGCCCTGGCTAGTGCTGGTGCGAAGCCCACCGAAACGCCGGCCGCTACCAGCGCCGCCAGCGGGGTGGAGCAGGAGCAAACCTTCGGCCCGGCCGGGGTGGCGCGGCGGCCCATTGTGGTGCGGCTGGTGTGGGCCACCGACCAGGGCACGCCCCGCCTGGCCTGGAACGTGAACGTGGACCTGCTGGCCTCGTCCGACTGGCTCAACATTCGGGTGGATGCGGCCACGGGCGCGGTGCTGGGGCAGGACAACTGGACGGTGAACGAAACGGCCCACCACCCGGCCGCCGCCCCGCGCCGGGCCGGGCCCGGCGCGGCCCGCCAGCCGCTGGCCCGGCCCCAAAGCCGCCCGGCGGCTCCCCAAAAAACCCAGGCCGTGACCCCGGCCAGCTACCGCGTGGTGCCTTACCCCAACGAGCGGCCCGACGTGACCACCCCCACCACCGACACCAACCCCTGGCTGCGGGCCGGGGCCGGCAACAACGCCGCCACCTACGGCTGGCACTACGACGGCGCCACCGACTACCTCGACACGCGGGGCAACAACGTGTGGGCCTACGACGACAGCCTCATCCGGAATTCGCCCGGCCGCTTCACGGCTTCGACCGGCACTGGCAGCTCGCTGGTGTTCAACGACGTGCCCGATTTTACCAAGGTGCCCACGCTGGGCCGTAACCGGCGGGCAGCTACCACGAACCTGTTTTACTGGAACAACCTGATGCACGACGTGCTGTACCAATACGGCTTTACGGAGGCGGCCGGCAACTTCCAGACCAGCAACCTGGGCCGGGGCGGCCTCGGCAACGACTACGTGAAGGCCGAGGCCCAGGATGCCAGTGGCACTAACAACGCCAACTTCGCCACCCCCAACGACGGCAGCAACCCCCGGATGCAGATGTACCTGTTTACCAAGTCGACCCCGAAACGGGACGGCGACTTCGACAACGGTGTCGTTGCCCACGAGTACGGCCACGGCATCAGCAACCGCCTCGCGGGCGGCGCGGTGAACGTGAGCTGCCTGAGCAACGCCGAACAAGGCGGCGAAGGCTGGAGCGACTACTTCGCCCTGATGATGACCACCAACTGGGCCACCGCCCGGCTCACCGATGGCTCGGCGACCCGCGCGGTGGGGGCGTATGCGCTTGGCCAAAGCCCGACGGGGGTTGGCTTCCGGCGCTACCCTTACAGCACCAGCCTGAGCGTCAATCCGCTCACGTATGCCGACATGGCCGGCAACCCGGAGGTGCACGACATTGGCGAAATCTGGTGCGCCACCCTCTGGGACCTGACCTGGGCCTTGATTCAGCAGCAGGGCACCATCGAGCCGAACCTCTACAACAGCGTGAGTACCGGCGGCAATGCCATTGCGCTAAACCTGGTGATGCAGGGCCTGAAGATGCAGCCCTGCCGGGGGGGCTTTCTGGATGCCCGCGATGCCATTCTGGCGGCCGACAACCTGCTCTACGGCGGCCAGTACCGCTGCCTTATCAAGCGGGTTTTTGCGCGGCGCGGCATGGGAACCAGCGCCGTGCAAGGCTCGGCCAGAAGCACGGGTGACCAGATTGCGGCCTTCGACACGGATGAAATAACGCTCCGCAGCTACACCACCCCCCAAATTGGCAACCGGTTCACCATCAACCTGGAAGCCACGGCGGGCACCTGCTCGACGGGGAGCCAGACCTACACCCTGACCAACCAGCTGCCCACCGGCCTGCAATACTTGAGCAGCACGGGCGGCACCCTGGGCAGCAACAACACGGTCACGTTTGCCAACCTGGCCTTTGCGGCCGGGCAAACCCGCACGTTCCAGATTCTGGCGCAGTCGGGGCCGGGCGCGGGGTGCGCCTACACCACCCCGCTCAACGACGACCGCGACGCGAACACCGCCGGCGGCCTCACGCCGGGCGGCACCGGGGCCAACGCCTGGGTCGCCAGCCCGACGCGCCCCTACAGCGGCACCCTGAGCTGGCGAGCCCCCGACGCGACCACGACCTCCGATGTCAGCCTGATTTCGGCGCCCTTCACGCCCGGCAGCTTTTCGTCCTTGTCTTTTTATCAGTACTTCAACACGGAAGCGGCGTTCGATGGCGGCCTGGTGTCGCTCTCGACCGATGGGGGTACTACCTGGGTGGATGCCGCGCCCTATTTCCAGCAGAATGGCTACAACAGCCGGTTCAGCGCTGGCACGGTATCAATCGGGAAGCCCTGCTTTTCGGGCACCAGCTCACCGGCGGCCGGGGCGGCGTCCTACGTCCGAACCATCGTGGACCTGTCGGCTTTCAGCGGACAGGCGGTGCAGGTGCGGTTTCAGTTCCAAACCGATTTGAACAACGCAGGTGGCCCCTACACCGGCTGGTTTCTCGACGACATTCAGGTGCTGAGCGGGTGCGGCGGCTTGCAGCAGGTGCGGCTGGTGACCAACGGCACGGCCTTTCTGCAAGGCGCGTACAACACCCCCACCTTCCTCACGCCGTTGCCGCTGCCCGTCATCAGCAGCCTGGTGCCGGGCAGTGGCGGCGCGGGCACCAGCGTCACGCTCACCGGCATCAACCTGAGCCTGGCGAGCAGCGTGACGGTGAACGGCGTGGCCACTACCCCCACCAACGTGACGGCCACCAGCCTCAATTTCGTGGTGCCCGCCGGGGCCAGCCCCACCCAGAGCATCACCGTCACGACCCCCATCGGCACCAGCGCGGCCAGCACGGCCTTCACGGTGCAGCTGCGGGTGGCCGGCAGCAGCCCGGCGGCCAATGCGCTGCGGGCTTCGCGCCCCGGCTCGGCGGTGGCCCTCACGTTCTCGGAGCCGGTGACGGCCGGCAGCGTGACCACGGCGGGTAGTCAGGTGAAGGTGTTTTCGGCGCAGGCCGGGGGGCGGAAAATTGGGAGCTGGGCGGGCGGCGGCACGGCCCGCATCGGCTTTGTGGGTACGCAGCCGGGCAACGTGGCCAACTTCCAGCCCGGCGAAGTGGTGAGCGTGAGCGTACCGGCCACAGTGCTGAGCACGGGCGGTTTGGCTGCCCAAAAGCGGGTGTACCAGTTCACGGCCAGCGTGGGCGGCACGGGCAATGGCAATTTCGTGCCCGGCACGAACGTGGGCGCGGGCAACGGCCCCGCCGCCGTGGCCGTGGGCGACGTGGATGCCGACGGCGACCTGGATATGGTGGCGGCCAACTACACCGCTGGCACCGTGAGCGTGGTGCTGAACGGCGGCAGCGGCAGCTATTCGAGCGGCAGCACCGTGACCGTCGGCAGCGGCCCCAACGGCGTGGTGCTGGCCGACGTGGACAACGACGGCGACCTGGACTTGCTGACGGCCAACGTCCTATCGGGCACCGTGACCGTGGTGCTGAACGGCGGCAACGGCAGCGGCGGCGGCACTGGTACTTTCAGCAACGGCAGCACGGTACCCGTGGGGGCCAACCCGCGCGGCCTGGCCGTGGGCGACGTGGACAACGACGGCGACCCGGACCTGCTGACCACCAACACCACGGCGGGCACCGCGAGCGTGCGCCTGAACGGCGGCGATGCCAGCGGCTCCAACACTGGCACCTTCAGCAACGGCAGCAATCCGGCGACGGGCGGCAGCCCCTACGCCGTCGCGCTGGCCGATGCCGACGGCGACGGCGACCTGGACTTTTTCACGGCCAACAACCTGACCAGCGGCACCGTGAGCGTCCGCTTCAATACCGTGGCCCCGCCCATCCTCACCAGCCTCAGTCCCAACCCCGCCACCTGGACCGTGGGAGCCAGCGTGGTGCTGACGGGCAACAACTTCCTGGGCACCACGGGCATCAGCTTCAACGGCACGCCCGCCCTCAGCTTTGGGGTGATTAACCCCACGCGGGCCACCGCCACGGTGCCGGTGGGCGCGACCAGCGGCAACGTGACGCTCACCACGGGCAACGGCACCTCCAACGGCTTGGCCTACACCATCGTGGCCCCGCTGCTGACCACCAGCCTCAGCCCGGTGCGGAACTTCCGCACGGCCCCGCGCGGCACCACCGTGGACCTCACCTTCAACGCCGCGCTGGATGCCAGCACGGCCGGCAACGTGCGCCTGTATAGCAGCCAGCGCGGCGGGCAGCTCGTGCGCGGCGGCAACGCTACGGTTCCTTCCTCCAACACCCTGCACATTGACCCGGCCGCCGCCCTGCAACCCGGCGAAACGGTGCGGCTGAGCATTCCGGCCGGGGTGCGCGGCATCTCGCAGGCCGCCAAGCCGCTGGTGTACCAGTTTACGGCGGCGGCTGGCGTAGGGCCGGGCATCTTCCAGACCACGCCCGACGTGGCCTTTACCGGCAGCCCGAAAAACGTGGCCCTGGGCGACATGGACGGCGACGGCGACCTGGACATGGTGACCGTGGACGGGAGCAGCTACGTGGAAGTGCGCCTGAACGGCGGCGATGCCAGCGGCTCGAACACCGGCACGTTCAGCAACGGCCCCACCGTCGCGGTGGGCGGCTCGCCTTCGACCCTGGGCATCGGCGACGTGGACGGCGACGGCGACCTGGACATTATGACGGCCCAAAGCGGCGGCTACACGGTGGCCCTACTGCTGAACGGCGGCGACAACAGCGGCACCAACCAGGGCCTCTTCGTGGCCGGACCGTCGGCGAGTGTGCCCTCGGCTGGGGCTAACCCGGTGTATTACATTGCCCTGGGCGACGTGGACGGCGACGGCGACCTCGACCTGGTGGCGGCCACGCTCCGCACGTTCAGCGTGCGGCTGAACGGCGGCGATGGCAGCGGCTCGAACACCGGCACGTTCAGCAACGGGCAGGACTTCGCGGGGTTGAGCTTCCAGCAAAGCATCGCCCTGGGCGACATCGACAACGACGGCGACCTGGATATTCTCAGCACCTCCCTGCTGGGTGGCCTGAGTACCTACCTGAACGGCGGCGATGCCACCGGCTCGAACACGGGCCAGTTTGGGGCCGGGCCGTCGGTGGCGCTGGGTGCGCAGCAGCGCAACATTGCCCTGGGGGATGTGGACGGCGACAACGACCTCGACGTAGTAATAGGCAGCACCTTGCTGCTCAACGGTGGCAACGGCAGCGGCACGGGCGTGGGCACCTTCCCCGGCAGCACCACCGTGCCGGGCGGGGCCAGCGGCCTGGCCCTGGCCGACGTGGACGGCGACGGCGACCTCGACCTGCTGGCCACCAACAACGGCGGCACGGCCACCGTGAGCCTCAACAACGGCAGCGGCAGCTTCGGCACGGCCAGCAGCTACGCCACGGGCGGCAGCGCGACCTGGGTAGCGGCCGGCGACGTGGACGGCGACGGCGACCTGGATTTCGTGACGGCCAACGGCTTCGGCGGCGCAACCAGTGCCAGCGTGTTGCTGAACCGGGTGCCGCCGCCCACCATCGGGAGCTTCAGCCCCAACCCGGCGGGCGTGAACGTGCCCGTGACCCTCACCGGCACCAACCTGGCCGGCACCACCGCCCTCACGGTGAACGGCGCGGCGGCCACCATCCTGGGCAGCACGGCCAGCAGCGTCACCTTCCGGGTGCCGGTGGGGGCCACGGCTACGGGCACGACTACCGTGACTACGGGCACGGGTGGTTCGGCCAGTAGCCCGGCCTTCGTGGTGCTGCTGCCGCCCGGCAATGCGCTGGCGTTTGATGGCAGCGACGATGTGGTGAGTATCCCGCACAGCGCCGATTTCAACCTGACCAGCACCCTTACTTTAGAGGCTTGGGTGCGGACTACTTACGCGGGCGAACAGTACATCACGAGCAAAGCCGGGGACTCGTGGTTTCTGGCCCTGGCTGGCGGGGGCGGGCCGGCGGGCACGGCTTCGGTGTACCTGAACGGCGTGTCGGGTGGCAGCGGCGGCTGGCTCTACGGCACCAGCAACGTGGCCGATGGCCGCTGGCACCACGTGGCCGCCACCTACGACGCGGCCACGCTGCGGCTGTACGTGGACGGCGTGGAGCAGAACGGCCGCACCGTGGCCGGCACCCTGACGACCGGCGGCAGCCCGGTGTTGGTCGGCAGCCGGCCAGCGGTGCCGGGCGCGAACTGGCACGGCAGCCTCGACGAAGTCCGCATCTGGAACATTGCCCGCTCCAACACCGACCTGCAAGTGGGCATGACGAGCGTGGTGGACCCCACCACGCCCGGCCTGGTGGCCTACTACAGCTTCGATGCCGGCATTGCCGCCACGGCCAGCACCGGGGCCAATACCGGCCTCACCACCCTGCCCGACCTCGCGGCCACGCCCCACCCCGGCACCCTCACCAACTTTGCCCTGACCAGCGGCACCACCACCAGCAATTGGGTGGAAAGCTACGCCCTCGTGGTGCCCACCGCCACGGCCGCTACCGGAGTCACCACCACCGGCTTCACGGCCACCTGGACGGCCCCGACCCTGGGCCTCGTGGACAACGGCTACCGCCTCGACGTGTCGTTGGCGGCCGATTTCAGCGGTGCCATCAGCGGCTCGCCGTTCGCGGTGTCCAGCGGCACCAGCCGGGCGTTCAGCAGCCTGGCCCCCGGCACGTACTACTACCGGGTGCGGGCCGACAAAACCAGCGTCAGCGGGCAGGGCAGCCCCTCCAATACCGTGGCCGTGGCCGTGGGCTGCCAGGTGCGGGCCGTGACCCAGGACATCACCGTGGCCCTTGATGCCAGCGGGATGGCCAGCGTCACGGTGAAGGACATTGACAACGGTAGCACCGCTAGCTGCGGGCTGGCCAGCGGCGGCGGCCTCAGCATCAGCCCCAGAACGTTTGGCTGCGCCAACCTAGGCGACAATACCGTGACCCTGACCGTGGTGGATACGCAAGGCAACACGGCCACCGCCACCGCCACCGTGACGATTATCGACGACCTGCTCCCCACGGCGCTGGCCCAGAACGTGGGCGTGAGCGTGGGGGTGAACGGCCGGGTCTATGTGGCCCCCACGGCCGTAAACAACGGCAGCAGCGACAACTGCGGTCTCGCCAACGTGGCCCTTTCGGCCAGCACCTTCGGCAGTTGCGAGGCCAGCGCCGCGCTCGTCTTTGATGGCGTGAACGACTACGTGAGCATCCCGCACCAGGCGGCCTACAACGTGCCCGCCGCTCTCACCCTCGAAGCCTGGGTGCAAACCACCAACAGCGGCGAGCAGTACATCACCACCAAGAGCGACGGGGCCTGGTACCTGGCCGTGAACGGCGGCGGCAGCGGCGCGGGCCGGGCCACTTTTTACCTCAGCGGCGTGTCGGACACCAACGGCGGCTGGCTGGTGGGCAACACGACTATCAGCGACGGCAACTGGCACCACGTAGCGGCCAGCTACGACGGCGGCACGTTGCGCCTTTACGTGGACGGCTTGCTGGATGTCAGCCGCGTCGCCACGGGGGGCATGGCCACCAACAGCAGCCCGGTTATCATCGGCGGGCGGCCCATCCAGCCGGCGAATGGCTGGAACGGCAGCCTTGATGAAGTCCGCATCTGGAGCGTGGCCCGCTCGACGGCGGAAATCAGTCTGTACCGGGACAAAAGTCTGGCCGGCAGTACGCCGGGGCTGCTGGCTTATTTTGACTTCAACGACGGGGCGGGCAGCGCCACGGTGGCCAGCCTCGGCAGTGTGGGCAGCGTGGGCACGCTCACCAACTTCGCCACCGCCACGGCCTTCGTGGCCCCCGGCCAGGTGCCCGCCCTCGGCACCGGCCCCCAACTCGTGACGCTCACCGTGTCGGACCCGGCCGGCAACGTGAGCAGCACCACGGCCACCATCACGGTGAGTATTCCTACGCCCACCCTCACCACTTGGACCGGCAGCCTGAGCACCGATTGGTCCGACTGCCACAACTGGCAGTATGGCCTGCTGCCCAACGCCCTCGTGAGCGTACTGCTGCCCGGTGGGCTGCCGCGCTACCCGGCGCTGGCGGGGGGCATGGCCGTCAATAACCTCACAATCGCCCCCAATGCCAGCCTGAACGCCAGCCCTTCTTTCTCCCTGCAAGTGCTGGGCAACTGGCTGAACAACGGCACGGCCACGCTCGGCGGCGGTACCGTCAGCTTTGGTGGCGTTGCGCCGGCCACCATCGGGGGCAGCAGCGTCACGACATTCCCGGCCCTAGTGGTAGACAAAGGCCCCGCCACCCTGAGCCTGACGCAAGACGCAATGGTGAGCAACAGCCTCACGCTGAACACCGGCTTCCTTCAGACCAGTAGCAACAAGATAGTGCTCGCCCCCACCGCCACCATTATTGAAACCGAAACCAGCTACCTCGCCGGCAACCTCGAAACCACCCGCACCCTGAGCGTGGCCGGCACCAGCGACAGCTTCGGCGGAATGGGCCTGACGCTGACCCCCGCCGCCGGCAGCACCACCCTGCCCGGCAGCACC
>JANXMN010000300.1 GCA_025354605.1 Hymenobacter sp.
CAGCGCAAACGCCATATGGAACGGCGTCACGCCGTCGCCGCGCCCGCTTTGCCGGTAGTAACGTTGCAGATACTCGGCCTCTGACGGAATGCCCAGCGCCGCCAGGTCGAGCCCGCGAATACCGCCATATTCGGCCGGCAGCGTGCGATAGAGTTGGCGCAGATAGCGGCGGTACGAGGCTTCTTGGCCGGCATTGTCGCGCCCCTCCTGCCCGGCCACATAGGCATGCCCCACCACCAGCGTGCGCTTAAACAAGCTCTGGGTAAACTCGTTTCGGCGCGACTGCTGCGTGGCAAAGTAGATAACCAGCGCAAACAGCAGCAGCGTCACGGCCAGAATAGAGCCGAACTGCAAAGCAAGGCGAAGGCGAATGGACATAGGTTTGAATTGGAGAAAGCAGACGCACTAAACGAACGTCATGCTGAGCGCCGCCGAAGCATCTCGCGTGCCACCACTAATCAATAACTCTGCAATGATTGAGTCACTACCACACGCGAGATGCTTCGACTACGCTCAGCATGACGTTCATACGGTTTAGTCCCAGATGGTCAGCTCACCCCTCGTTCTTCATCACGTACCCCATGCCCACCAGCGTGTGAATCAGCTTGGGCTCAAAACCTTTATCCACCTTCTTCCGCAGGAAATTGATGTAGACATCAATTACGTTCGAGCCCGTATCGAAGCTCAAATCCCAGACGTGCTCCAACAAATCGGCCCGGGAAACCACGCGGTTCTGGTTGCGCAGCAGGTACTCCAGCAGCGCGAACTCGCGAGCGGTGAGCTGAATAGCCTGGCCGGCGCGCTCCACGCGCTTGGCACTGGGGTCGAGGGTGAGGTCGGCGAGGTGAAGAATGGCTTTGGGCGCGGGGGCTTCGGTGCGGCGGCGCACGAGGGCGCGCAAGCGGGCCAGCAGCTCATCGAAAGCGAAGGGCTTGACGAGGTAATCGTCGGCCCCGGCGTCGAGGCCGCGGATTTTGTCGTCGGTGTCGCCCAGCGCGGTGAGCATGAGGATGGGCACGCCGGGGTCGTGGGCGCGCACTTGCCGGCACACTTCGAGGCCGCTGAGGCCGGGCAGCATCTGGTCCAGAATCAGGCAGTCGTAGCGGGTTGACTGGGCGCGGCGCAGGCCCAAAAGGCCATCGGCGGCGAGGTCGACGGTGTAGTCCTGCTCCGTCAGACCCTGGTGTAAGAATGCGGCTACCGAGGGTTCGTCTTCAACTAAGAGAATTTTCATGGGGCCGGAAGGTAGCGCCGTTTTGGAAAACCGACCGCACGGCTGGTCGGCGGCGGGGGCTTCTTGCAACACAACTCGGCTGGTGGGCCAGGTCATCCAACGCGTTGTATTTCTGGTAATACAACCCAATTTCTGCTTCAGCTACCGCATGGCCGGATGTTTCTTAAAATCAGCTAAAAATTCACTCACCCTTCATAATATTTGATTTTCAAGGTATAAGCCCGAATGGGTTGTGCTTACCCACGGCGGAACGGAGCAAACGCTACCGAGTAACAAAACACGAATTAAACTGCGCCCGTAGGCAAGTAGCAGTACCCGCACACTTAGCTATTCTTTCGTTATGAGCCAAGTTACCCAAGCTCCGCTGGCCCCGCCGCCCGTGGCCCTGGCCCCCACCCAGCCCGTCAGCCTCCACATCAACGGCCAGGCGCATACCATCCAGATTGCGCCCTGGACCACGCTGCTCGACGCTCTGCGCGAGTACCTCGGCCTGACCGGCACTAAGAAAGGCTGCGACCATGGCCAGTGCGGTGCATGCACGATGCTCGTTGATGGCAAGCGCATTAACTCCTGCCTCTCGCTGGCAGTGATGCACGAAGACTCCAAAATCCAGACCATCGAAGGCCTCGGCAGCGAGGACAAGCTGAGCCCGCTGCAACAGGCGTTCATCGACCATGACGCTTTCCAGTGCGGCTACTGCACGCCGGGCCAGATTTGCTCGGCCCAAGGCCTAATTAACGAAGGCAAGGCCAAAACCGAAGCCCAGGTGCGCGAGCTGATGAGCGGCAACGTGTGCCGCTGCGGAGCCTACAGCAACATCCTAAGCGCGGTGATGGAAGTGCTCGACAAGGAGGGATTGATTATCGAGGATAAAGGCTGGTCGGCCGGGGCCACCCAGCCCACCATGCCGCCGGTAGAGCCGCCGAAGAAATAGTCCCTCATCCTTCATTCAAACCAGATGAACAGTTTCACATTCACCCAAGCCACCGCCGTGGCCAGCGCCGTGCAGGATAACGCCACGCACGATGACGCGGCCTACATCGGCGGCGGCACCAACCTGATTGACCTGATGAAGGAAAACGTGGCCCGCCCCACGCACCTCATCGGCCTCAAAAAGCTGGGCCTCAACACCATCGAAACCCTCCCGAATGGCGGCCTGCGCCTCGGGGCCCTCGCCACCAACGCCGACACCGCCTGGCACCCCGAAGTCGAGAAGCGCTACCCGCTGCTGAACCAAGCCATTCTGGCCGGGGCCAGCCCGCAGCTGCGCAACATGGCCACCGACGGCGGCAACCTCATGCAGCGCACCCGCTGCTACTATTTCTACGACCTGGCCACGCCCTGCAATAAGCGCGAGCCGGGCTCGGGCTGTTCGGCCATCGGCGGCTACAACCGCGTGTGCGGCATCCTGGGCACCAGCGACTCGTGCATCGCCACCCACCCGAGCGACATGTGCGTGGCCCTGGCCGCCCTCGACACCACCGTGCGCGTGAGCGGCCCCGACGGGGAACGCACCATTGCGTTTGCCGACTTCCACCGCTTGCCCGGCGACACGCCCGAGCGGGACAACAACCTGCAGAAAGGCGAGCTGATCACGGCCCTGGACTTGCCCGCGA
>JANXMN010000304.1 GCA_025354605.1 Hymenobacter sp.
ATGAGGTCGAGCGGGTCGGGCGAGTTGCCGAGCTGCTTGCTCATCTTGCGGCCCTGCGCGTCGCGCACGATGCCGGTGAGGTACACGTTTTTGAACGGCACTTCCTGGCGGTATTCCAGGCCGGCCATAATCATGCGGGCCACCCAGAAAAAGAGGATGTCCGGGGCTGTCACCAGGTCGTTGGTGGGGTAGAAATAATTGATGTCGGCATTGTCGGGGTCTTTGAAGCCATCGAACACCGAAATCGGCCACAGCCACGACGAAAACCAGGTATCGAGCACATCCTCGTCTTGGCGCAGGTCACTCAGTTGCAAGTCGGCCTTGCCACTTTGGGCAATAGCTTGCTGCAGGGCATCTTCGGCGGTGAGGGCGACCACGAACGTACCATCGGGCAGGTAGTAGGCCGGAATCTGCTGGCCCCACCAGAGCTGACGCGAGATGCACCAGTCGCGCACGTTCTCCATCCAGACCCGGTACATGTTTTTGAACTTGGGCGGATGCAGGCGCACCGTGTCGTTTTCCACCGCCTCAAGCGCGGGCTTGGCCATGTGCTCCATTTTCATGAACCACTGCAGGCTGAGCTTGGGCTCAATTACGGCCTTGGTGCGCTCCGACGTCTGCACGATGCTGGCGTATTCCTCGATTTTTTCGAGCAGGCCGGCTTCCTGCAGGTCCTTGGCAATCTGCTTGCGCGCGGCAAACCGGTCCTGCCCCACGTAAAGGATGGCCTTCTCATTCAGCGTACCGTTGTCGGCCAGAATGTCGATAACCGGCAGGTTGTGCTTCACGCCCAACTCGTAGTCGTTCAGGTCGTGGGCGGGCGTTACTTTAAGCGCGCCGGTACCGAAATCAACCGACACGTACTCATCAAAAATCACCGGGATTTCGCGGCCCAGCAGTGGTATGCGCACCTTGGCGCCGGTCAGGTGGGCGTAGCGTGGGTCGCTCGGGTTCACGGCCACGGCCACGTCGGCCATAATGGTTTCGGGGCGCGAGGTGGCCACCGTGAGCCACAAGCTCTCAGCTTCAGGCTGCAAGCTTTTTTCGGCAACCAGGCTTGCAGCTTGCGGCTTGCCGCTTGCCGCTACAATCTCATAACGCAGGTAGTACATTTTGGCCTGCACGTCCTTGGCAATCACTTCCTCATCGGAAATGGCGGTGCGGCCCTCCGGGTCCCAGTTCACCATGCGCACGCCGCGGTAAATCAGGCCCTTGTTATACAGGTCGACGAACACGCGCAGCACGGCATCGGTCAGGTCGGGCTCCATCGTGAAGCGGGTGCGGTCCCAGTCGCACGAAGCGCCGAGCTGCTTAAGCTGCTCCAGAATGATGCCCCCGTACTTATCCTTCCACTCGAAGGCGTGGGCCAGAAACTGCTCACGAGTGAGGTCACTCTTGGCAATGCCCTGCTCCTTGAGCAGCGCCACCACTTTGGCTTCGGTGGCGATGCTGGCGTGGTCGGTGCCGGGTACCCAGCAGGCTTCCTTGCCCTGCATGCGGGCGCGACGAACCAGCACATCCTGAATCGTATTGTTGAGCATGTGCCCCATGTGGAGTACCCCGGTCACGTTCGGCGGGGGAATGACGACGGTGTAGGGCTGCTTTTTGGGGTTGGCTTTGGCTTTGAAAAAGCCCTGTTCCTGCCAGCGCTGGTACCATTTGGCTTCAACGTCGGTGGGCGAATAGGTGGTGGCTAAGGACATAAAAGGGAATTGCAGAGTGCAGACGAGCAAAAATAGTCATTACAAATCCGGCACTCTCTGCCAATCAGCGAAGCCGCAGGTCATTCATCCAGCAACCCGAATTATTTAAGGCTCAAAAATTCATCCTCCGCTCATCTTTTGCCAGGCTGCCAGAAATTGACTTGTTGCCCGGCCAAAAATTTCGAACAGTCCCGCATCCGCGCCTTTTTTTCTGATTACCAATTACATTGGTTTTTCTACAGGCAGCAATAGAGCAGAATATGTTGGACTATGGACAGCATGCTCTATTGCTGGACTAATCCGCCGACAATCAGAAATCGTAGAAGTTTAACGGTTCGGCTGTAACTTCCGAAAGATTGGCCCACCCAAACTTATCAATGGCTTCTCTTTTCTCATTCCGAAAACCGACGCTAGCCCCGAAACCGGCGACCACTATGGCCGTACCGCCTCCCCTGGGCACTATTCGCATTGGCCTGGGGCAACTGCTGGTCGAGGGCGGCGAGCCTGCCCGCAACCTCGCCCGCGCCGCCGAACTCATTGCCCAGGCCGCCGCCCAACAGTGCGACCTGGTGCTCCTGCCCGAAACCCTCGACTTTGCCTGGACGCATCCCAGCGCGCTCTACGAGGCCCAGCCCATTCCCGGCCCCTTTAGTGACCAGCTGTGCCAGGCGGCCGCGCAGCATGGCATCTACGTGTGCGCCGGCCTAACTGAACGCGCCACCGACGGACGCAACTACAACGCGGCCCTGTTTATTGACCCGCAGGGCAATATTCTGCTCAAGTATCATAAAATCAACCTACTTACTATTGAGCTACCCTTCTACGCGGTGGGCCAGACGCTGAACGTGGTGGATACCCCGCTAGGTAAAATCGGGGTCAACATCTGCGCCGACAACTACCTCGACAGCCTGGCCATCGGCCACACCCTGGCCCGCATGGGGGCCGAATTTATTCTCGCGCCGGCCTCCTGGACGGTTGACTACTCCCTCACCGAAGAGCACGACCCCTACCAGGAAAAATGGGTGAAGCCCTTTTCCATTCTGGCGCAGCTCTACAACGTAGTGGTGGTGAGCACCACGTCGGTGGGCTATATCGTGGGCGGCCCTTATGAGGGCAAGAAAAGCGTGGGCTGCTCGCTCGCCGTGGATGCCCACGGCGTACAGGCCCGAGGTACGTTCAACGAGTTTGCCAGCGAATTGGTGGTCGCCACGCTCAACCGGCCCCACCGGCCCGAGCGCGGCACCCAAATCGGCGAGATGCTGTTGCGCAAGGGCTACCCGGCCGACCAGTTTCCGTAAGATTTTTGACCAGCTCTGGTCCGTATCACTCCTTTCCGCTGCATTCTGTCCCTGTCCTTATTTAGCCTTTGGCCCTATACTTCGCTGTCGTTGCTTCCTCAATTACTCCCTGCTGAAACCTTCGCGACCACCGAGGCGGACCCCAATTATCGCCGGTGCCAGCGTTGTGTGATGGATACTACCGCCCCGGGAATCACCTTCGATGCGCAGGGCAATTGCTCGTTCTGCACCGTGCACGACCGCATGGATGTCAATTTCCCGTTAGGCGAAGCAGGCCTGCGCACCGTACGGCAGCAGGCTGCCCAGATGCGCCGCGCCGGCCGCGGCCAACGCTACGACTGCGTGCTGGGCGTGAGTGGCGGCCGCGACAGTACCTACGCCGTGTGGTATTGCGTCACGCAGCTTCATCTGCGCCCCCTGGCGGTGCATTTCAACGACGGCTTCGGCAACCCTGTGGCCGGTGAAAACATGGTCCGCACCTGCCAGCGTCTGGGCGTGGAGCTGCGCACCATCACTTCGGACTGGCGCGAGTCGAAAGACTTGAAAATCGCTTTCCTGAAAGCTTCGGTGCCCGATATGGAGGAAGGCACCGACCTGGGCATTGCCACCGCCCTGTACGGCGTGGCCGCCAAGGAAAACATCCGCCATGTGGTTATCGGCCAGTCGTTTCGCACCGAAGGCATTGCCCCGCTCAGTTGGAATTACCTTGATGGACGCTACCTGCGCGCCGTGCATCAGCAGTATGGCACCGTGCCGTTGCGGCCCTGGCGGCCCAATAATCCGGGCTTCAACCTGGGCCTGAAGGAGATGTTCTACTACGCTTTCGTGCGGCGCATCAAAACGATTACCCTGCTTTATCATCTCGACTATGTGCGCAACGACGTAGACCAGCTGCTCGTGCGTGAGCTGGGCTGGCAGAACCCCGGGGCGCACTATTTCGACGACCTCTACCAGAGTCTCATTTACTATCTCAATCGCGTCAAGTTCAACATTGACCGGCGGCTGTTTAACTATTCGGCCCTGGTGCGTTCGGGCCAGATGACGCGCGATGATGCGCTCGACCGCATTTCCCGCATCAACTCCATCGAAGACGATGCCGTCATTGCCCTGTGCATCAAGCGCCTGGGCCTCACGCGGGCCGAGTTCGACGCAATGGTGGCGACGCCGCCCAAAACGTTTCACGACTATGCCAACAGCTACGCCGTGCTGCGCCTGTTGCGCGGCCCCATCTGGCTAATGAGCAAGCTCAACCTCATTCCCGAATCAGCCTACGATAAGTTTTTCAACTGTGGCACTTGAATCGGGCTAAACGCAAAAAGGCCCTTTCCTAGCAGGAAAAGGCCCTTTTTGTATTTAGAAAATTCCTAGAGAGCTAAGCCGCCAAGTGCAGCCACTCCTTCTTTTCGAGCAGGCGCTCGCGCGATTCGCGGTGGTCGGGGTCATCCACGCAGCAGTCGACGGGGCATACGGCGGCGCACTGGGGCTCTTCGTGGAAGCCCACGCACTCGGTACACTTATCCGACACGATGTAGTAATACTCGTCCGAGACTGGGGTGTGCGGCGTGGTGCCGGCCTCCACGGAACCGTCGGGCAGTTTGGCTTCGGCCAGGGTGGTACCGTCGGCCCAGCGCCATTGGGCACCGCCTTCGTAGATGGCATTGTTGGGGCATTCCGGCTCGCAGGCACCGCAGTTGATGCACTCGTCGGTTATCATGATGGCCATAGGGCGTCGGGGGATTCGGGGAAATGAGGGAAGAAACCAGAGCAGAACGAGGCGGCTTTACGTAAAAAGCATGGCAGCCGCCGTTCATCGGCCGTACAAAATTAACCAACAACGGTCGGGTTCGCATGGTTTGCGCCAATTTTGCCGGGTAATTACGCCCCGTCCGCTTTTTGCGGCCTTTGCCCCCACCCTCCCCCTCGCATGAATCATTCGGAACGACTCGCCGCTTTTGTGGCCCTGGGCCATCGACTCACTCAATTACCGGCCGACGAGCTGGCCGACCTCGCCGCCCGCGCCCGCAACCAGAATGCCTGGTTCGACCTGCCCAACGTACGCACCGCCGTGGCCGGCGTGGCCCAGCTGCTGGCCGAAGCGCCTCTGCGCCAATGGGCCGCCCGCTACCCGCCCGAGCCCGGTACCGTGCGCCAGGTGGGCGTGGTAATGGCCGGTAACATTCCGCTGGTGGGCTTCCACGACGTCCTATGCGTGCTGCTGAGCGGGCACGTGCTGCTAGCCAAGCTCAGCGCCGACGACACCGTGCTGATGAGTTGGGTGTTTGAAGAGCTGCTGGCCATTGCGCCGGGCTTTGCCGATTTCATTCAAGTAGTGCCCCGGCTGAATGCGGCCGATGCCTTCATTGCCACGGGTTCGGATAATACGGCGCGCTACTTCGAATATTACTTCGGCCAGCGGCCGCACCTCATCCGGCGCAACCGCAGCAGCATCGCGGTGCTCACGGGCCACGAAACCGGCTCCGAGCTGGCCCTGCTGGCCCCCGATATCTTTCAGTATTACGGCCTGGGCTGCCGCAACGTGAGCAAGCTATTTGTACCCGAGGGCTACAACTTCGTGCCCCTGCTCGATGCATTGCAGATTGGTGAGGGAGTACTCAACCACCACAAGTATCAGAACAACTACGACTATAACAAAAGCATTCTGCTGGTGAATGCCGTGCCGCACTACGACACAGCCTTTCTGCTGCTTACCCGCAGCCCGGCACTGGTTTCCCCTATCTCTGTGCTGCATTATTCCGAATTCGCTTCGGAAGTCGACTTGGTCGACCAGTTGACTGATGTGGCTGAGCGCACGCAATGCGTGGTTTCGGCGGGCGGGCTGTTTGCCGGCAGCGTGCCGTTTGGCCGGGCGCAGTCGCCGGGCGTGGCCGAATATGCCGACCGGATTGACACGATGGAGTTTCTGGCCGCTGAGGTGGGGTAATCATTGACCGGGGCTGCGGTCCCATTGACCGAGCCAGAATTGCATTCTGCCGATAAATCTGCCTTTCCGCAATTTGTCATTATACCTTTCTGACAGCAAACAACAACACCCCGGTTATTTAAACGTTCCCCCATCTCAATTCCCACTTATCAGCCATGCTTACCACGCAACTCGAACTGACGGACACGGTTGAAAAGGACACGCTGCCCACCCTCATTTTCCCGAGTGAGGACGTGCTGGACTCCGTTGAAAAGCGTCGTCGTCGCCAAATGGATGCCAACCGCGCTACGGCCCTGGGCAATAACTATCAAGGAAAGCTGGATATTTACTTTAAAACTGCCGATGGCGCAGCGCACCGGGTTTACACCACGGTTTGGGCCACAACCAACGAACATCTGGCCCTGAAATCGGGCACGAATTTACCCCTGCGAGCTGTGGTGGGCTTCGACTTTTACTAGTCAGCAGGATTTATCCACTATTGTCCTTATATAATTTTTTCTTGATTATTTTCCAGCAATTAACATTATCCCCAAACGGGCCGCCATTAGGCGGCCCGTTTCGATTTAGGGTCAGTAGTCGCGGCGGACTTACCAGCTGGTTACCAGCTGCTGGAGCGTGCGCTCAATCAGCGCATCGACGATACCTCCGGCATTTTCGGCAAACTCGCCGGTAGCACGGTTAGCAACGATGGCATTGAGCGACAGTACCTCGTGGCCCAGCAGGCGCCCCAGGGCATAGTAACCAGCCGTTTCCATCTCGAAGTTGCTGAGCCGGAACTCGCCTTCGGCATTCTGGTGCCGAAAGCCTTGGAGGCGGGCCATGTAGTCGGGCTGGCGCAGGTCGAGGCGCAGGCGCCGGCCCTGGGGGCCGTAGAAGCCGGGGCAGGTAAGCGTGTTGCCCACGGCCAGGCCCGCCCCCACCTGCTCGCGCAGCAGGTCGGAGCCGCGCACCACGTAGGGCGCGAAAGGTAGGTCCAGGGCGTGTTGCAGCTGGGTGGCAATCTGGGTTTCGAGGCCGGTTTCCATCAGCGGATAGAACTGCATCAGACTGTCGAGGCCCACGGCGTGCTCGGTGGCCAGCAGCGTGCCCACGGGCACATCGGCCTGCAGGCTCCCGCTCGTGCCCAGGCGAATGATGCGCAGGCTCATGCGCTCCTCAACGGGGCGCACGGTGCGGGCCATGAAATCGATGTTGACCAGCGCATCGAGTTCGTTCATTACGATGTCGATATTATCAGTGCCCATGCCGGTGCTCAGCACCGTAAGGCGCTGGCCGCGGTAGTAGCCCACGTGCGTTACAAACTCGCGGTGGGTGGTTTCGAATTCAATAGAATCAAAATGCCGGCTCACCTGCGCCACCCGGCCAGGGTCGCCCACGGTAAGGATGGTATCGGAAATGTGGTCGGGAAGCAGGTTGAGGTGATAAATGCTACCGTCGGGGTTAAGAATGAGCTCGGATTCGGGAATCATGGGAGGGAGTTATGAATTAAGAATTATGAATTGAAAATTATGAATTGGCAGGTTGCCGAGTCAAACTACTTGACCGACTACAAATTTTTAATTCATAATTCTTAATTCATAATTACGCTTTAGCGTAAGAGGCCAGTCCCTGCTCGGGCCGGTAGTGGTTGCTGAGTTTAGGATAGGAGCCAGTGCCGTCGTAGGCGCGCTTTTCGGGGTGCTGGGCGCAGGCTTCGGAGCAGGCACCGGCTAGGGTTTCGCCGCAGGCTTCGCACAGGGGCAGGTGGGCGTTGCAGTGCGGGTTGGCGCAGTTGATGAGGCGGTTGCTGGGCTGCTGGCAGTGCTGGCAGCGCGAAATCACGGTCGGATTCACGCGGTTCACGTCGACGGCCACCCGGTTGTCGAAAACGTAGCACTGGCCGTCGAAATCCTCGCCCCCGGCTTCAATACCGTATTTTATGATGCCGCCGTGCAGCTGGTAGACGTTTTCAAAACCCTGCTCGAGCAGGTAGGCGCTGGCTTTTTCGCATTTCACGCCACCAGTGCAGTAAGTCAGGATTTTCTTATCCTTGAACTTCTTAAGGCGCTCGACCCGGTCGGGAAAGTCGCGGAAATTCTCGATATCAAGCGTAACGGCATTTTTGAAGCGGCCGAGGTTGTACTCGTAATCGGAGCGTACGTCGACCACCACCACGTCGTCGCGGTCCTTTAGGGCCTTGAACTCGGCGGGCGAGAGGTGCTGGCCGGTTTTCTCGTGGGGCCGCACATGGCGCAGGCTGCTATGCACGATTTCCGGCTTCACGCGCACGTGCAGCTTCTGAAAGGTGTGGTCCTCCACGCTGTCAACTTTGAATTCGAGGGTCGCAAAGCGCGGGTCGGCCTTGATGGCGGCCATGTAGGCGGCGCAGTTTTCCCGAGTGCCCGATACGGTGCCGTTCAGTCCTTCGGCGGCCACGATAATGCGGCCGCGCAGGTCCAGCGCCAGGCACAGACGGTGATGCTCGTCGCGGAACTGCTCGGGGCTTTCAATCGGCGAGTAGCAGTAATAGAGAAGAACCTGATACATTCTCAATTAAGAATTAAGAATTATGAATTAAGAATGATGAATTAATCGATTATCGGCCGCAAATCAAATTATGTTTAAACCGCCAATTCTAAATTCATCCTTCTTAATTTTTAATTACACTTTCACGGCGGGGTTGCCGAATACTGTCTGGCCGGCGGGTACATCGGCAACTACTACCGAACCGGCACCGACGCGGGCCTTATCGCCGATTTTTACGCCGGCTACTACTACGGCACCGGCACCTACAAACGCTTGTACGCCCACCTGCACTTCGGTGCCGAGCAGGGCGCCGCTACCCAGCTGGGCATAGTCGCCCACGTTGGCGCGGGCCTCGACCACGGCGTTGGGGCCGACCAAGCAGCCGTCGCCGAGCGTGGCGGTGGCGGCTACCACGGCATTGGGGCCGACGTAGTTGCCGTGGCCCAGCGTGGCGTGAACCGATACGCTGGCCCGCGCGTGAATGGCGTTGACGGGCACGGCTTCGTATTCGGTGCGCAGCATCTGAGTGAGGCTGCGGCGGCTGGCCACATCGTCGGTGGCCACATATACTTCGCACTTTTTGCCCAGTAGCTTCAGCAGCTCGCCGTCGTCGGTGTTGCCCATCACGGGCACGTCGAGCAGTTCGGTGCCCTGCAGCTTCTGGTCGTCGTCGAGCAGGCAGTACACCACTACATCGTTGGAGAGGAAGGCGTCGAGGGCGGCGGTGCCCACGGACTGGGCACCGAGAATGATAACGGGGTTTTCCATAATAGCTGAATGCGAGCCGCCGGACCCCGGGAAATATTCCGGCACAGCGGCGGCCGTTCTACAAAGTTACGCCCTGGCCGGGTGCGGCGGGTTGGTGGCCGGCCGCTTTTCCTGGGCCGGGAGCCGCCGAAGGCCCAGGCGGCGCAGCCAGGCGGCCGCGTAATCGTGCTGCAGCAGCAGCAGCAGGAAAAACGGCATAAAGGCACAGCGGTACCGGTTGAGGGTGCCCAGATTGGGCGTGGTGAGCCCAATCAGAAAAGCCAGGACCACACAAAGCGTTATCAGCCCCAGCGCCAGCACCAAAGGCAGGTGGCCGGCGCGGCCCCGGAAAGCCGCCCCCAGGGCAAACCCCAGCAGCACCAGCAGCACCAGGTTTTCACAGGCTGCCACTACGTACATTGACTGCCAGGACTCGCCCAACCACGGCCGGGTGAGCGCATTGGCTACGGCCAGGGGCGCATTTGCTGCCACACTGGCAATGGTGGGCCGCAGGCTGGGGTACTCAAAATGCGGTTTATCCTTCGACTGCTCAAGGTTGGTGGAATACACCCTGATGACTTGATTGGTGAATTTATTCAGCCGAAAGGCCGACCCCGCATTAGGCGCCAGCCAGATGCCCGCCGCTAGCACCGCCGCCAGCACCGCGGCCTGTTGCCAGCGCTGTCGTAGCAGCCGGGCCCGCCATAGCGCCTGCCCGAGGCCCACTCCTGCCAGCACCCCCAGCAGCGGCAGCGCGAAGAAATACCGCATCCCAAAGTGCAGCAGCGCCAAGGCGAATGTACTGAGCCACCATTTCAGCTGGGTGTAAAGTCGCAGGGGCCGGCCGTAGCAATAGGTCACCACCTGCGCGGTGAGCCACGCCCCACTACCCAACAGCACGGCTTCTTTGCTAATGCCCGTGGCCCAGAACCAGACCGATGGCCACAGCAGGAAGGCCACGGCCCCCGCACCCGCTGGTGTGGCCGGAAGCACATCAGCCAACCGGCGCACCAAATGCCAGCAGCCAACGAATGCAAATAAGCTCAGGTACAACGCATTCAGCCAGCTCGTACTGAGTGAGCCAAAATTCAGCACGGCCAGGATTTTGATTAGAATCCAGGTGTTCGAGGTGTTCTGAAACACAAAGTCAGAAGCTGCCGCGCCCTTGGGAAAAATCGTTATTGCTTGCGTCAATATCGTCCAGGCAGTCGAGGGCGCTACCACTAGCTTGGTAGTCACGATGTCGCTAACGCCACTCATAAACTCGGCATCTTCTTTCGGATGCAGGTTACGGACCAAGCCCACCAGAACCCGAAGGCCAAAACCGAATGCGAGCACCCCGCGCCATTGTGCCGTAGCAGCCCAATGCCACTGCCGCCGGAGCCAGGGCAGCAGTACCGCCAGCAGCGCCGCATTCAGGAATAGAGCCAGGGCTATTCTCATCGGGTAATGCGGGGTTGCTGCACCAGTTTGCCGCCGATAGCGCAGTGAAGGCAGCGGCGGGGGGCACAGTAGCTTTTGTGCAGCGCCAGCAGGCCCTGCGAGTCGGCCGCCGAGCGGTGGACGAAGCCCAGCGCCTCGTACACGTCGGTGTATTGGTTGTGCTCGGCGGGGAGAGCTGACAGCAACGCCACGCTGCTTTCGACCAGAGCCGGCTGGTCTACGTGGTGGGCGTAGGCCACCCGCAGCGGCACCACCACATTGATAATCAGCAGCTCGATACTGGACTTGCCCAGGGCGGGCACTTTGCCAGGCCGGCCGGGGCGGAAATGCGTGCGCCAGTATTCGGGCGCGGGCGCCTGGAAAAATTCGGTGAGGGCCGCTACGCTCTGCGCCGTGAGCAGGGCATCGAACAGCGCGGGGCGGGCGTGCAGCAGGCCCGCGAGCTGCCCCAGCCGCACGGGCGGGAAGTTGGCCGGACGCAGGCGCAGGTAGTTCCACTCGTGCACGGCCAGCGCGGCCGCCCCCAGCTGGTACTTATGCCCCAAAAACGCGTGTTCCTGCCGCAGGCTGCGGATGTAATCGTCGTCGGCAGTTTCCGCATTCTCAACCAGAAAGCCCGCTTGCCCGAAGAGCAGGGCTTCGAGTTGGCGCTGGTCGTGGCGGTGGCGGCGCAGCACGCTCAGCGGTAGGGCTTTGGCGAGGCGGGCCAGCGGCTCGCTGTTTTTCTGAAAGCCAAAAGCGGCCATCAGCAGGTGGTAAGCAGTAGCTTCCCAGTCCTGGCCCAGGTGCTGATGCAGGGCCGTTACGTCGGCCGCCTTGCGCTCGACGCGCTCCAGTAGGGCGCGCTCCACCATCATGGTGCGGGTGATTGCCGGCACCTGCCCCAGCAGCGGAGCGCAGGGCAGCGGGGCTGCGGCCGGAGCTTCCACCAGCGCCTCATAGCGGGCCAGCAGCTCGGGAGCCAGGCGCGGCTGCAGGGCCAGGGCCGGAATTTGGGTGCCGTCGGTGCGGGCCACTTCGGCATCGTGCTGGCCCACCACGTGCAGAATTACCTGGTCGTATTTGGGGTCGGTCTGGTGCTGATGCCGCGTCCAATCGGAGGCGCGCAGATGGATTTCCACGGCCCCATTCCATTCCACCTCGCCTAAACGCACGCGGGCATTCAGGAAATCGGGGCCGGCATCGGCGTTGCGGTAACCGGGCCGGAGCACCTGAATCAGCTCGCCGGCGGCCGTGCGCAGGTCGGTTTTATCGAAATACTGGTGCTGCCAGACGTAGTGGTAGAAGTCTTCTTTCATGGCGGGGCGAAAGTTAGGCGTGGAAAGCGGGCGGCGGGCGGGTCTTGCAGAAGTAACTGCCCGCGCCGCCACAAAGAAACGGCCCGCCTCGAAAGAAGCGGGCCGTATCGGCTGTTCGGGGTGGACGGCGGGCTAGCGCAGGTCCACCACTTTCACGTTCTTGTACTTGGCTTTGTCGAAAGAGAAGGTCGAGGTGGTGACCGGAGGGTTGGGCTGGAACTTCTTGATGAGGAAGGTGTACTGGTTGCCGTTCTTCTTGAACATCTGCCAGCTCTTCACCGACGAATCCTTCTTGCGCACTTTTAAACGCACCTTGAACACGTCGTTGCTGCGGTTTTCGGGGGCCAACTCAATCACGTCGAGCGGCTCGCCGGCTTCGGTTACCTGCTGCACGTAGGTGTACTTGTAGCCCTTCTTGTACATCGTATAAATCTGAGAGGGCGACATCTCCTGGGTGTCGGGGTCCGAATCCGAGATGTTCACCTCGTTCTCATTCTTCAGATACGTCCAGGTGGTTTTGCCGTCGTTAATAACTTCCTGACCGCTGAGCTTGAGGTGAAACTTGGGACCACTCACCAGAATGTCGCCGCTGATGTTCTGCTTCACTTTAGCGCTGGGGTTTTCCAGCGTCTGGACAAAATTGGCCTGAAATGCTTTCAGCGCCTGATACTTGGCGCTCATCTGGTCGAGAATCTTGCCGGCTTTGGGGTCTTGCTGGGCAGCGGCGGGAAGCGAAAGCGAAGCCGCAAACAGCAACAGCGAAAGGGTCTTTTTCATTAGAAGAGTATTGGTCAAGAGGCGCGGAAGCCTCGCTTGGAATGCCTGATACGGCAGTTGTTTAACAAACGTCCGGCCAGTTTGCAAATGAATTGCAAATGAAGTCCAAAAAAGCATGCCTACGTGGGATAGCCCGCAGCCATTGCTGCGGCCGGCGGATTAGATGCGCACATTTCGAACCCGGCCGCAGCAAAGGCTACGGGCTACGGTTACTTCATCGAGTTGAGCAGCTGCTCCAGCTGGTATTCGTCGGGAATGAGCACGTCGCGGGCCTTGCTGCCCTCAAACGGACCCACGATGCCGGCGTGCTGAAGCTGGTCGATGAGGCGGCCGGCCCGGTTGTAGCCCAGCTTGAGCTTGCGCTGGAGCAGGCTGGTACTGCCCTGCTGGTGCAGCACGATGCAGCGGGCGGCGTCCTCGAACATGGAGTCGCGCTCCGAGGGGTCCATTTCCTCGTTGCCACTGCCGGCGTCGCCGTCGGCCCCGGCTACTTCGGGCAGCAGGTAGGCATCGGAGTAGCCTTGCTGCTCACCGATAAAGTCGCAGACGCGGTCGACCTCCGGCGTGTCGATAAAGGCGCACTGCACCCGAATCAGGTCGGAACCAGCCGAGAAGAGCATGTCGCCCTGGCCGATGAGCTGGTCGGCCCCGCCGGTGTCGAGAATAGTGCGCGAGTCGATTTTGCTGGTCACCTTGAAGGAGATGCGGCAGGGGAAGTTGGCCTTGATTATGCCGGTAATCACGTTCACCGAGGGGCGCTGGGTGGCTACGATGAGGTGAATGCCGATGGCCCGGGCCAGCTGGGCCAGGCGGGCAATGGGCGTTTCCACTTCCTTGCCGGCCGTCATCATCAGGTCGGCCAGCTCGTCAATCACCAACACGATGAAGGGCAGGAAGCGGTGGCCTTTCTTGGGGTTGAGCCGGCGCTCGATGAACTTGGCATTATACTCCTTCAGGTTGCGGCAGCCCGCTTCCTTGAGCAGGTCGTAGCGCCGGTCCATCTCCATGCACAGCGAATTCAAGGTATTCACCACCTTCTTCGTGTCGGTGATGATGGCCTCGTCGGTATCGGGCAGCTTGGCCAGGTAGTGGCGCTCAATCTTGTTGAAGATGCTCAGTTCCACCTTTTTGGGGTCGACGAGCACGAACTTGAGCTGGGCCGGGTGGCGCTTGTAGAGCAGCGAGGCCAGAATCACGTTCAGGCCCACCGACTTGCCCTGGCCCGTGGCCCCGGCCATGAGCAGGTGGGGCATCTTGGCCAAATCGGCCACGAACACCTCGTTGGTGATGGTGCGACCGAAGGCGATGGGCAAATCCATCTCGGTGCGGGCAAACTTCTCCGAGCCCAGCACCGAGCGGATGCTCACCATTTCCTTCTTCGTGTTCGGCACCTCGATGCCGATGGTGCCCTTGCCCGGAATGGGGGCGATGATGCGGATGCCCAGCGCGGCCAGGCTCAGGGCAATGTCGTCCTCGAGGGCCTTGATTTTGGAGATGCGCACCCCCGCCTCGGGCACAATCTCATAGAGCGTGACCGTGGGACCGATGGTGGCCTTGATGCTGGCGATGCTGATGCCGTAGTGGCCCAGCGTTTCCACGATGCGGTCCTTGTTGGCTTCGAGCTCTTCCTTGGTCACCTGGGCTTTGGGCTGGCCGTAGTCGTTGAGCAGCTCCAGCGTCGGGAACTGGAAGCGCGAGAGCTCCAGCGTGGGGTCGTAGTTGCCCGGCGGCATGGCCTCGGCATCTTCGTCCTCATCCACCACGGCCGCGATGTCGGCCCCGGCGTTGGGGTCGAGGTCGTCGCGCCCGGGCACGGTAATTTCCAGGTTTCTGGTTGCTGGTTGCTGGTTGCTGGTTTCCGGCAGGGGAGCGTTGGAGTCCGCCAAATCGGCCAGCGAAAGCGGCGTGGGAATGGTAGATGCGGGCGCAAAGGCCCCTGCGGCCGGCTCGTCGGCCACGGGCATCTCAATGGAAAAGGCCGGGCCGGTAGAAGCGGCAGCCAGCGGCGCAACGGCCGCAGCCAAAGCACCCCCGGCTACCGAAGTGCCCAGCGCCGAAGCGGCCGCCGTGTCCAGCGCCCCGGCTCCCACGGCACCGGCCACGCTCAGCGGCACGCTGGCACCCGGGCGGGGGGCAGGCTCGAACTCCACGGCGGGGGCCGGGGTCAGCTCGTCATCGTCTTCATCACCCGCCAGCTGCAAGGCCGGCTTGCCAGTTGCTACAACTCCACCGGCAGCTACCGGGGCGGCAGTCGAAACAGCAGTGTCGGGGCGTGTTTTCAGCGTCAGGGCTGGAGCCGGCGCGGGGCGGGAGGCGGCGGCCTGCTCAGCGGCAATTTCGGCTTCCAACTCGGCATCTTCTTCGGGGTCATCTTCGGTGCTGAGGCGACGGAAGCTGCCCAGGTTCAGGCTGGTGACGTTGAAGAAGAACACCACGAACGAAATCAGGACGAAGGCCAGCATCAGCACCGTGCCCCAGCCGATGAGGCTCTGCAGCCACGAGGCTGCCTCGTAGCCTACGCCGCCGCACAGAAAATCGAGGCGGTGAGCCAGCACCGGGTCGGCACTGGTCAGGCTCACTACGAAGTAGCCCAGCAATACGCTCAGCCAAGCCATCGAAAACAAGCCCAGCGCCAGCACGTAGCTGGCCGACACCGGCGCGGCGCGGAACACAATCTTATAGCCCAGAAAAAACACGATGGGAATGAGGGCAAACGCCCCCACGCCAAACAGCTTGTAGATGAACAGCTGCGCGGCCCAGGCCCCGAGCAGGCCCAGCCAGTTGCGCGACTCCTGCCCGGCCTCCTTCAGCGGCACCGAACCCACCGCGCCCACCACGCTCTGGTCGGCATGCCCGGTGAAGAGGAATGACACGAAGGCAATGGTGAGGTAGAGGCTGCCCAGCAGCAGCGCAAAGCCCACGAACAAGTGAAAGCGGCGGTCGCGCAGCAGGCTCAGTACGTTGCCCACCACGGGCAGTGGGCCACGCGGGACGCGGGGCAGCTTGGGGGCCTTCGCAGGAGCGGGCACCGCCGGCGCGGCCCGGTTGGCGCGGGGCACGTTGGCCGCCGGGCGCGGCTCCGGCCGGGCGGGCTCGGGGGCGGGCTCACTGGCGCGGGGCTCGTTGCGGCGGTTGCCACGCGGCTGCGGCTCGTTGGGGCGGTTCGCCGAGGGGCCGGCGGGAGGAGTTTTATAACGATTATCGGCCATTCGACGGATGCAGAAAGGTCAAATTTACACAACGCGGGCGGGATGCTGCGCTCTGCACGACGTTCGACTTTTACCCGCCTACCCGCCTACCCTCACACCCGCCCTAGCTGCGCGGGTGGAACTCGGTAATCACCTGCCGCAGGTAGTCCCTATCCAGGTGGGTGTAAATTTCGGTGGTGGTGATGCTGGCGTGGCCGAGCATTTCCTGCACGGCGCGTAGGTCGGCCCCGCCCTCAATCAAATGGGTGGCAAAGGAGTGGCGCAGCGTGTGCGGGCTGATGGTTTTGCGCAGGCCGGCCTGCTCGGCCAACTTTTTGAGCGTGGTGAACACAGTGATGCGCGAGAGCGGCCGGCCGCGCTGGCTCAGAAACGCGAAATCCTCGGAGCCGGGCTTGATATCGAGGTGGCCGCGCACGCCGCTGAGGTAGAAATTGAGGTGCTTGAGCGCTTCGCGGCCGATGGGCACGAGGCGTTCCTTGTTGCCCTTGCCCACCACTTTGATGAAGCCCTGCTCGGCGTACATGTTGCTCAGGCGCAGCTCGCAGAGCTCGCTCACGCGCAGGCCCGAGGAGTACATCACTTCGAGCAGGGCGCGGGCGCGCAGGCCTTCGTCGGTGCTCAGGTCGATGATGGCCAGCAGCTGCTCGATTTCGGGGTAGCTAAGGGTGTCGGGTAGGTGGCGGCCGGTTTTGGGCGCTTCCAGGGTGTCGGTGGGGTCAATTTTCAGCAGGTCTTCCATGATGAGGAAGCTGAAAAAAGCCTTCAGGCCCGAGAGCGTGCGGGCCTGCGAGGTGGCGCTCAGGCCCAGGCCCTGCAAGGTGCTCAGGAAATCGCGCAGCACTTCGGTGCTTACCTGGGTGGGGCCGAGGTGCAGGCGCTGCAGCAGCAGAAACTGCTGCAGCTTGGTCACGTCGCGCACGTAGGCTTCGACGGAGTTGGCCGAGAGGGATTTTTCGAGGCGCAGGTAGCCTTGAAACTGTTTGAGGGCAACGGGCCAGGTCATATTTAATTATGAATTAGAAATTATGAATTATGAGCTAATTGCGGGATGAAGGAGAATGCTATTCAGCAGAAGTCATATGCCTTTGCTTCGCGCATTGTGAAGGCCTACAAATACCTGGTGAGCGAACAACGGGAGTTTGTGCTTTCGAAACAACTGCTCCGAAGCGGCACTTCCATTGGAGCCAATGTGGAAGAGGCCCTGGCCGCAAGCTCTACTGCCGACTTCGTTAATAAGCTCCATATTGCAGCAAAGGAAGCCCGGGAAACCTCTTACTGGCTCCGCCTGCTGCACGACAATGATTTCCTGCCAGCCGAGGCCTTCACCTCAATTCACGCCCACAACCTTGAAATCAGCAAGCTCCTATCCAGCATTTTACTCTCTACTAAAGCCAACGCTACTCCCAAACCTCAACTCAATTCATAATTCATAATTCATAATTAACGTGGACATCCTGATACTGAACGGCCCCAATCTCAACCTGCTCGGCCGCCGCGAGCCCGGCATCTACGGCAACCGCTCATTCGACGACTTTTTTCCCGAGCTCGAAGAGGCCTTCCCCAAGCTGAAGCTTACGCAGTTTCAGAGCAACCACGAGGGCGTGCTAATCGATAAGCTGCACGAGGTCGGCTTCTCGCACCACGGCATCGTGCTCAATGCCGGGGGCTACACCCACACCAGCGTGGCCCTGGCCGATGCCGTGGCCGCCATCAGCTCGCCCGTGGTGGAGGTGCACCTGAGCAACCTGCACGCCCGCGAAGATTTCCGCCAGCGCAGCCTGCTGGGGCGCAACTGCGTGGGCAGCATCAGCGGCTTCGGCCTCGAAAGCTACCGCCTGGCCGTGCAGTGGTTCGTGAACCAGCGACCCAAACGCGTGGGGTTTAAGGTCTGAAGCCTTTCCGAAGCCGCTTCCCGCCTTTCCGATACCAGTTCCCGAGGTCGGGAAGCGGCTTCGGAAAGGCGGGAAGAGGCTTCGGAAGGTCGGGAAGTGGTATCGGAAGGGCGGGAACTGGTATCGGAAGGGCGGGAACTGGTATCGGAAAGGCG